>JAGAYZ010000013.1 GCA_017940245.1 Muribaculaceae bacterium
GCTTATAGCCTATAGCCTATAGCTTAGAGCCTACTAGATCTTCAGGATGAGGTTGATGATGGAATTGACGTCGCTCACGTCGATCTTGCCGTCACCATTCATGTCGGCCTTTCCGGGATAGTCGGTCGGCAGTTTGGTCTTGAGAATGATGTTGATCACGGCGTTGACATCGCTCACATCCACCTTGCCGTCGCCTGTCACGTCGCCCGTCACGGTGTCGTCGTCGAGCTGAATGTCGTCGAGCGAAGCGGTCTGTTCCTCATTGTTGTAGTGGACATACTTGAGGTCGTCGAACCAGAAGTCGCCCTCCCACGCTGCGCTGGGGTTATCGGGGTCATCGTCTTCAAACTCCTCGACCGTTCCGCGCCACAGCCAGATGGCATCGTAGCGCCAAATGCCGCTCACCCAGGTCTCGGTACCGCTCACGATGGTGCTTTCCTCGTTGTAGAGGTCCCATGCTGAGTTTTTCCAACCGCGATCCAGTGTGGTGGTGTTGCGGCGCTTCACTGTGCCTTCGTCGCTGCGCATGCGCACGCTGTGCCCGGTCCAGTGGTTGCCTCCGTCGCCATACACATAGGCTTGCACCACGGCATCTTTGCTCTTGGTGGCACTGAGGTAGGTGGCGTCGGTGGCGCGGCAATAGATGCGCAGTGCCCAGTAGGCATCGGCCGTCATGGGATCCCACACATAGTGCACGTGGTAGCTCGACGGTATGTCGGCACGGTGCACACGGCTGGCATCGCGTTCCATGGTCTGCTCTTCGGAGGTGGTGAAGCCTTTCGAAGAACCGCTGCCGGCAGGTGTGAACCACTGGCTGGGGTCATACTCGCCGATGAGCGCGGTCTCGTCTTTCACGCTGCGGTATTCGCTCAGGAACTTGAACACTTTGCCCTCGGGGTTGACGTTGCCGGCCATGTCGGCGAAACCACCCTTGACGGTGACCTTGAAGCACTTGTCGCGGGGCAAATCCTGGTTGAGGAAGAAGTGGAGCACGCTGGCATCACGAATCACCTCGTGGGTGAGTCGGCCTTCGTACTTATTGCCGTCGGCATCTTCCACGACGATGGCATCGGCGGCCTGGTCTTCATTCCAGTTCAGTTCTTCGTTATACTCGATGCGAATCACGGGGCGCACGGTGAACCGCTCGGTGGTGTTCTCCTCGGGCGTGGTGCTGGTGATGTAGGGCGCAGTGACATCGGCAGGCATGGTAATCAAGTCAAAGACGAAGTCGCCTCCTGCCACGCCGTCGCCGTCACCGTCGAGCAGTTGTCCCGTCTCGCTATTCTTAGCCACATCGCCACGGATGGTGATGGTGTAGAACATGTCGTCGAGCAACTGGCTCAGGTTCACACGCAGGGTGTAGTCGTTGTCCCACGAGAGAGTGACCACTCCGTTGTTGTTGATGCTGAAAGCCTGCTCCACGCTCTGGCGGTCCATGTTGCGCGAGAAGGTGAGCACCATGTCGTAGCGAGTGTTCACGTTGTCGGGGTCGGCGATGCTGTTGCCGGTGATGGTGGCGGGAGCCTCGCTGGTGAGCTGCACGTTGGCCCAGGTCACGTTATTGCCCGAAAGGCCCTGCGGGTCGCTCTGCATGGTCACCGTCTTAGTGGTGCTGGTATACCCGGGGCAGCTGTAGGTGATCTCGTAAGTCTCGCCCGGGGTGAGGTCGTCGAACAAGAAGAATCCGTTGTGCACGATGTTGGCATTGCGCACATACTGGCTAAACGTAGACTCGAAGGTGTCGGTAATGTAGGTCTTGCCGTTCACGGTCACCGTCACGCCATCGATGCCTTGTCCGTTCTCGCTATTGGTGACCACGCCGGCCAGCATCACCTGGTCGGGGCGTTCCAAGTTGCGATACTGCATGATGGAGCGGAAAGTGCCGAAGGCTTCCAGACGCTTGTAGTCCTCGTTGATGTTGAGTCCCTGCTGCACGGGATGAGTGTGGAAACCGCCCTCACTGAGCAGTGAGGCCATGTTGGTGCGGCGGTTTACCGAGAGGTAGGGATACTGGTTCTCGTGGGTGTCCACATCGCCGTTGTAGAAGACGCGGTCGTAGTAGTTGCCGCGCGTGCCGGTGTTATACATCACGCTGGTGAGGTTGGGACACAGGATGTCGCCATAGGCTTTGCCGCCGTGCGGCGTCTTCTCAATGTACTGGCCGTTGAGTTTCCATCCGCCGAACAGGGTGACGGTGGTGTTCGGTCCGCTTCCGGCATCGCTGTGGATGCTGTAGAAGAAGTCGGCTCCCCATGCGTTGGCCATGTCGGAGCGCTCGTCCAGGCTCACGTTGTCCTGATCATCGTCGCGTGTCATCTGGATGGTGGTCTCGTTGGCTGTGGTGTAGCGGAACAGGAAGTCGCGCGTGGCCAGTCCGACGCGCAGCACCTTCTGGGCCTCGCTGTAGCCATAGAGTCCGGTGTTCTCGTGTCCGGAGTGTCCCGGGTCGATCCACAGTTTGAAGTCACCCCAGTCCTGCTTGAGTTGTGCACTGGCACCGATAGCCATGCAACCTAGTGCCACGGCCATCATATATCTGCTAAGAGTCTTCATGATTTCATCAATAATTTAAGTCAATAACATAAATGGCTCCGTCGGTGTCGTTGTCGAAGGCAATGTGCTTGCCATCGGGCGACACGGCCAGTGTAACAGGAATGGCATCGGTCGAGGTGGTGATGCAGGAGGCGGCACCGGTAGTGGTGTCGATGCAATAAATGTCGCTCTGCGTGAACACGTCGCCGTTATCGGCGATGCGAGCGGCCATAATGTGGTGGCTGTCGGGCATCCAGCTGGGATGCGAACCGCGGCCCAGTGCCTTGAGGTCGCTGCCGTCGGTGTTGCACACCATGAGTCCCTTGCCCACGATTTGGAAGGCAATCTTGCGGCCATCGGGCGAGAGAACGGGGTTAAGCACCATTTTGCCCTCAAAGGCGTTGAGTGATGCAATGCGGCGGGTTGCGTTCATGGGGTCGTCCACCATGATTTGGAGCAGGTTCCCTCCGCCACGGGTCACGCTGGAACGCTTGAAGTTGCGTTCGGCCGCACCAGTCTGTGTGATGGCTCCAGTCGTGACATTCACTTGTTCTACACGCGTCATGCGGCGCTGATTCACCATGGTCCATGGGGTGGACACAATTACGTTCTCACCGGTCCAGGCCATCTTGTAGCCGGCACCGTTGGCGTCGGATACTTGTCTCAGGTTTGTCCCGTCGGCATTGGCCACAAAAATACCGGTGAAATTGTCGCCGGTCACAGCAATCTGTGACCCGTCGGGCGACCACACGGGAGCCATCAGTCCAGCTTCGGCCTTGAGCAGCAAGCGCGGCTCGCTGAACGAGCTGGGCCGCTGGGCGAGCATGCTCCCGCAGCAAAGCAGCAACGAGGCTGCAGTCAGTAGTAACTTACCTTTCATTTGTGATTGAAATTTGGTTGAAATTTTTTGAAAATTGGTTCTTAAATCATAATGTGTGTAAAGTTAGGCAAGATTTTTGAGATGTGCAAGATTTTGTTGCCAAATGTGTAAAAAATCATGGTAATGGGTTGAAAAATAAATGCAAGAGGTGGCGAATTGTAAAGAAGCGAGCCTGCTTCGCGACCCGTGTTGCGCGGCATGAAACCAACTAATGTGTTTCGAGTGCCGTCGACGAGCCGTGAAGCAGGCTTGCTGAGTTTTGCCTTTGGAAATCTTAGTATTCCACCTCGTTGTTGATCATCTGTTGAGTGTCCCAAGGAGCCGGATCTCCGCCCAGCCAGCGGTGGAACCACTCGAGGTGAGCATTGTAATAGACCGGCATCGATTTCATGGTGCTGGGCCAGTGTCCGTCGTTGCTGAACACGATGAGACGGCTGGGTATGCCCAGGGTCTGCAATGCGTTGAAGTACTGGAGGCTCTGTGTGTAACTCACGCGGTAGTCGCGCTCGCCGGTGATGATGAGCGTGGGCGTGGTGAACTCTTTGACCGAAGCTGCCGGGTTCCACTTGCGATATAAATCGCTATTCCAGGGCTGACCGCCGAACTCATGATTTGGGAACCAGAGTTCCTCGGTAGTGCCCCACATTGATGGCATGTCGTAGACTCCCATCATTGATGCCAAACATTTGAATCGCTTGGTGTGGCCTTGCAACCAGTTCATCATGAAGCCGCCATAGCTCCATCCCATGGCCGCCATGCGGTCGGCATCGATGTAGCTGAGCCGCGAGAGGGTGTCGGTGACCAGCATCACGTCTTCAAATACTTTTCCGCCCCAGTCCTCGGAGATGGCCGCACAGAATGCTTGTCCACGACCAGTAGAGCCGTGAGGGTTGGGATAAGCGACCACATATCCTGCGCCGGGATAAACTTGCCAGTCGCCACGGAAAGAATTCATCCACTGCATTTGTGGCCCGCCATGCACATTGATGACCAACGGATATTTCTTGGCCGGGTCGAAATTGTGAGGCTTGACGATGAAAATTTCTACACTATCGCCTGCGGCACCACGAATCCACATTTCTTCCGACGGACGGAAATCGACCTCGGCTTCAAGGGCGTCATTGAAGTGTGTGAGTTGAGTGGTTGTGCGTTTCTTGGTGTCGTGCTTGTAGAGTGCATTGGGCTTGCCGGTGGAACTGGATGTGAAATAGAAAGCGCCACGAGAATCGGTGGTGATGCCACCGGCCACTACATGAGGTATCAGGCGGGTGATTTTTCCTTCAAGTGTTACTTGATAGATGGGCATATAACCACTCACATCGGCAGTCAAATAGATATTCTTGCTGTCGTTGCTCCAGTCGAAGTCTTCCACCCAGTTGTCGATGGTGTCGCTCAGAATAGTAGTTTTCCCGCTCGTGCGATCCATGACGGCTAAACGGAAACGGTCGCTTTCATAACCGGGAATGGCTTGGCAGCGATAAGCGATGTAACGGCCATCGGGACTGTAGAGTGGTGAGCCATCCCATGCCCGGTTGCCAGCGGTGATATTGCGCGGAGCACCACCGTTGACGCTCACTAGCCAGAGGTCGGCATTGGTAGAGGCTTCGGGGTGGTTGTCGTGGTTGGACACGAAACATAGCTCGCGACTATCGGGAGAGAAAGTAAACAACCGGTCGCCCCCAGGAGTAAACAGCAGTGAGAAACGGCCAGGGGTGAGGTCGGTCACCTTGCCGGTGTTCAGGTCGCACAGCATGAGATGCACCGCGCGTCCGTCGCTATAACTTGTCCAGTGGCGATAGAGCAGGCTGTCGGCAATATGGGCTTGCACGCGGCCGGAGTCTTTACTCTTTATGCGGGCCAAGTTTCGGTCGGCATCGGCACCAAACTCCGGATAGACCTCGGCCGAGAATGCCACATAGCGCCCATCGGGCGAAACAATGCCATCGGCCACACCCAGTTTGTAACTGGTGAGCTGGCGTATCTGTTCGGTGGAAATATCGTAGGCAAAAAGTTGCATCGTGGTGTCGGGTGCCATGTCGGTGTAGTAGATGCTTTTGCCATCGCTGCTCCATGTCGGGGCATAGCAGTTTTCGTTGTCAACGATAGTGCGCTCATTGCGGCCGTCGGTGCTTGCCACATGGATGCGATGCACAGCCTTGAGGTCTTTCAGACTGGTGTTGCTGCTCATGTAGAGCAATTGCTTGGCATCGGGAGAGAGGCTCACGCTGTTCACACTCCAGATGCGGTAAATGTCGGGGATGGTTACGGCACGTTTTTGTGCCGTGCAGGCTAGGCCGATCACTACGGCCAAAGCCATGACGATGGTTTTTCTCATATCTTCAGTTTTTAAGTATGACTTGAATCAAGTGTAAAGTTACGGCAAATTTCTGAAATATGCTGTGAGTTTAGCAAAAAATCAGTAATTTTGCGCAAATAAGCAAAGAATACCAACTAACAATTCGTGATGATGAAAAAACATTTGTTCCTAATTCTGGCTATGCTCGCTATAGCTTTCGGAGCTGCGCAAGCCCAAAATCAAGATTGTAACACCGATAATAAAACTTGTGGCCATTGTGGCCATCACCAGTCGACGATACTCAAAGGAGATGCCGCACTGGACTGGGCAAAAGCGCATGCCGGTGAACTGATTGCAAACTATCTTTCTGCCGCAGGCAATAAACTTGACCCAGATGAACTGCGCAAGCAGCTCGCTCCCATAGGCTACGACGGTTCTGACGTACCATCTTATCGTAAGGCAGAGAAATATCTGGTAGACACCGTCTACACCATCATGCTTGCCGATGCTATGCGGCAAGGAAAAACGAGCATTGTCCTGCTTACCGGCCCTGGTGGGGCGGGCAAGAGCACCAGCACCAAGGCCATGGACTTTTCGCCCTACGGCATGATTTACGACAGTGCGTTCAATAGTTATCCATCGCTGAAAAAAGCAGTGGATAAGGCAATTAAGGCTGGAATGAAAGATGTGCGAGTCATTGCCATTTATAATGACTTGCTCACTTGCTTTAAGAATTCAGTGAAGCGCGGGAAGGTGACCAAGCGTTTCTTGGGGCTGGGCTACTTGACCAATGCTTTCCGCAGCAATGCCGGTAAGATAGCGATGCTCCAGAAAGAATATCCTCAAGTGGTGATAGACCCTGTGGATAACAGTCATAACTGCGGAGGGCGCCGTGTAGATGTCGATGAGGCTTTGGCTTGGGATTTCACCGTGTCGCCCCAGTTGCTGAACCACATGCTCACTTACACTCTTTATGAAATATATGAAGGTGAACTCACCGGGCAACAAATTGTCTCGGTAGCTAGTGATGCCCAAGCCTTAGAAGGTCTGGACGAGACTGGAAAAGCTCTGGTTGCCGAATTATTGAGGCAAGTTCAGGCTGCTCGGTAGGCAGTGTTACGCTTGAAGATTATCGAAATGCGTTGATGATGTGCGCTATGTGGCGTGCATCATCGGTCGTTATGGGGTGGGCGATGGGTAGGCTCACTACCTGGCTGGCCAGTGTTTCGGTCACAGGTAGTGGTTCGCTGGCTAGATTCTTATAGCAAGGCTGCATGTGGGGCGGTGTTGCATAATGAATATCGGTGCCTATGCCATGCTCCTCCATATATGAGCGGAAGCGGTCGCGCTCTTTGACACAAATCACATATTGATGCCACACCTGAGTGGTTCCTTCAAACATGGCTGGTGTGGTAACCACAGGGTTTGTAATGGCGTCGCGATAAGTCGCGGCGATGTGGTTCCGTCGTTCGGTTTCGGCTGAAATGTGTCGCAGTTTGACACGTAGCATGGCAGCCTGCAACTCGTCGATGCGGCAATTCAATCCTTGATACACGTTATGATAGCGACGATCGCTGCCATAATTGGCCAGTGCTCGCACAGTACTTGCCAGTGTCTCGTCGCAGGTGGTGACGGCTCCAGCATCGCCCAATGCGCCTAGATTCTTTGTGGGGTAGAAACTAATGCCAGCCGCATGTCCCAGGCCGCCCGTTGCCCGGGTTCCATTTAACCCAGTGACTGCTGCCATGGCTCCGATAGCCTGAGCGTTGTCCTCAATGATAATTAAGCCATGGTTGTGTGCAAGTTCAACAAGAGTCTGATCCCAGCATGGAGTGCCATAGAGATGAACTGGCATGATGGCCTTGGCATGGTGCCGTTCTACCAGACGGACGGCTGCGTTGCTGTCCAGATTCATGGTATCGGACCTTGGGTCGCACATGATGGGACGGAGGCCGTTGTCGCTCACTGCAAGTACCGAAGCCACGAATGTGTTACCCGGCACGATAACCGCATCACCTTCGTGCAGACGCCCCAACTCTTTGTAAGCTCGCAGAATGAGACGTAGGGCATCCAGGCCGTTGCTCACAGCCACACAGTGCTGTGTGCCGCACAGTGTGGCGATTTCCTGTTCGAGCATGGCCGTCTGCTCGCCATGCAGGTAGCGCCCCGAAGATATGACGTCGATGGCAGCTTGTTTGAGTTCTTGTTCAATGGGAGCGTTGGCCTGTTTCAGGTCAAGGAATGGGTATTTCTTGGTCATGGGTTACGACTTAGATGAAATGTTGCGGTATTGTAGGAAATCGGGATATTCTCGGATGTAGTCATCCTCGTTATAATGCTCGGAGGCAAGGCACAAACACACAGCTCCTGAAGAAAAATTCTCCAGCACACGCCATATTCCAGGCACGATGAGAAGTCCCTGGTATGGACGGTTGAGCGTGATGCGGCGCTGTTGTGTGCCGTCATCGAGCACAACATCGAAGCTGCCGCTGATGGCCACAAGCATTTGTTGCAGCGATCTGTGGGCATGCCCGCCGCGCGATTCGCCACCGGGTATGTCATAAAGGTAGTAGACACGGCGTATGTCGAAAGGAATCGGCGACTGGTTTTCCACCACAGTGAGGTTACCGTTGACATGGTGATGCTTGTCGAGCGTGATAACTTGGCAATGCTCTATTGTTGGTAGGGTTTCTGGAAGCTGTTTCATGACTTTTTCAAGGAAATAAATTCGTCGAAATCTTCGATGTAATCTTGTGGGTCGTAAGGCTCACTAGAAAGCACCAATACTACCGAATTGGTTGAGAAATTGTCAATTTTTCGCCAAGTCATCGGAGGCACATAGAGCGCGTAATAGGAGCGTGCCATGTGATGGCGTTGCTCACCAGAACCATCGTTGAGCACCACATCAAAACTGCCACTCAGTGCCACAATCACCTCGTGCTGCCGGCGGAAGGCGTGACCGTCGCGGTGCATGCCTCCGGGTACATCGTAAATCCAATAGGCTCGTCTGACGGTGAAAGGCACATGCCCGTCACTCTCGATGAATGACAGGTTGCCGCGCGGGTCGCTCACTTTGGGCAGGTCTATGATGCACGGCTTTTTATAGTCCATTTTCGGCTAACTTGATCAGATATTGGCCATAATGGTTCTTGGCCATGGGTTGGGCTAGGTCGACAAGCTGTTGAGCCGAGATCCACCCCTTGCGGAAAGCGATTTCTTCGAGCGCAGCCACTTGCACGCCTTGCATTGTTTCAATGGTCTGGATGAAATTGGAGGCATCGAGCATGCTCTCGGCCGTGCCGGTGTCGAGCCAGGCAAATCCGCGTCCCAGCGTCTGCACGTGAACGCGTCGCTGTGCGAGGTAGACCTGGTTGACGGTGGTAATTTCCAGCTCGCCCCGAGCCGAAGGCTTGATGGACTTGGCCACCTGCACCACATCGTTAGGGTAGAAGTAGAGTCCGGTCACGGCAAAATTTGAGCGTGGATGCTCTGGTTTCTCCTCAATGCTGATGGCTTGGTGATTCTCGTCAAATTCCACCACTCCGAATCGGTTGGGGTCTTTTACGGCGTAGGCCCACAGGGTAGCGCACTGCTCACGTGCAGTGATGTCAACAGCTTGCTTGAGCATCCCAGTGAATCCTTGCCCGTAGAAAATGTTGTCGCCCAGCACAAGGCACACGTCATCATCGCCGATAAACTGCTCGCCGATGAGAAAAGCCTGGGCTAGACCTTCGGGGCGCGGCTGCTCGGCATAAGAGAAGTGTACGCCTAATTCCTCGCCATTACCCAGAAGGCGGCGGAACATGGGCAAGTCGTGGGGAGTGGAGATAATCAATATTTCGCGGATTCCGGCCAGCATAAGCACCGAGATGGGGTAGAACACCATGGGCTTGTCGTAGATAGGAATCAGTTGCTTGGAAATGCCTTTAGTGATGGGATAGAGGCGTGTGCCCGATCCGCCGGCCAATACAATACCTTTCATAACTGTACAGGATGATGTGTTTATCTGTTGGAGTACATTTCGTCGTAATACTTTTGATAGTCACCGCTGGTTACACTCTTGATCCAGTCTTGATGATCCAGGTTCCAGCGGATGGTTTTCTCGATGCCCACAGTGAAGGGAGTCTCGGGATACCAGCCCAGTTCTCGGGCAATCTTCGAGGGGTCGATGGCGTAACGCATATCATGCCCCGGTCGGTCGGTGACAAACTCAATGAGATTGTCGTTGATAGCTTCCAGCGGGCAGGTGAGCAGCGCTTGATACTTCGGTTCATCGCGCATGATGCGCGCGATGATGTCGATGACCATGCGCACGATGTTGATATTGCTTTCCTCGTTGAAACCACCTATGTTATATACCTCGCCCACACGTCCGTCGTGCAACACCATGTCGATGCCCTTGCAGTGATCTTCTACATAGAGCCAGTCGCGCACGTTCTCGCCGCGGCCGTACACTGGTAATTTCTTACCATGAAGAATGTTGTTGATGATGAGTGGAATGAGTTTCTCGGGGAAGTGATATGGGCCATAGTTATTGCTGCAGCGAGTGATGTTTACCGGTAGTCCGTAGGTCTCGTGGTAGGCCATAACAATGAGATCGGCACTGGTTTTCGAAGCAGAGTAGGGCGAGCGCGGAGCCAGGGGTGTGGCCTCTGTGAAAAAGCTGTCGCCATAAGTTTTCATGTCGCTTCGGTCACCTATCACACCCTTGATGTCTTCGGTGATTTGCAAAGGACGAGGCTCTTCCCATGTTTTCTCCAGTGAACCATAGACCTCGTCGGTAGAAATCTGCAAGTATTTTTTACCAGGTTTATACATGGGGTGGCCGGCATCATCTTTCCCTGTGAACCAGGCTGCTCGCGCACAGTCGAGCATGTTCTGTGTGCCCAGGATGTTTGTCTCAAGAAAGAGCCTCGGGTTGGTGATGCTGCGGTCTACATGACTCTCGGCGGCAAAATTGACGATGAAATCCACGTCGTTTTCGCTCATGAGCCGTGTGACCAGTTCGCGGTCGCCCACGTCGCCACGTACGAATGTTACGCGTCCACTGTCTAACTCGTCCTTGAGCGAGGTGATGTTGCCGGCGTATGTGAGAGCGTCAAGCACAATCACGTGTCTGTCGTTGTGCTTGCGCAGGATGTATTTCACGAAATTGCAGCCGATAAACCCGGCCGCTCCAGTTACTAAATAAGTAGTCATATCCAATGAGTCAAAACTTAATGAATTGGCTTTTGAGCCCTTCGTTTGATTGGGTCTATTGTAAGACCAGTACAGATTGATATTGTTGTATTTTGCATAGGGTGATGCACCCACAAAGTTAGTCTATATTTTTGAATCGGACAAATAATCACAGAACTTTTTGCTGTTGCCTAATAGCGATGATATAACAGACGTGATGATGTCAATTATTGAACAGAGATAGCGTGTGTTTTCATCCATTTCTGCCACCACTTGCGCACTTTTTTATTCTTAAGTGCGTTGACGCGTTCTTGCAACCATTGGGCTTCGCCCGTTTCGCCTTCTTGAAGTGTCGCCTCAAGGAAATGTGATAAATGCTCATTGCTGGCGTTAGCTTGCATCCAGGTGAGGAAGTCGTTGCCATTGCGCAAAGCAGCGATGGTCATCCAACGGGCGAATTCCATGACGTTGAGCGTTTCGGAGTTCTTTGGGGCATTCTCACCATATCGTTCAATGATTTCCATCATGCGTTGAGCCAGAGAATCCCAATTGTTGAAATCGGGTGTTACGCTAATCGGAGCCTGCGCCAGTTCCATGATCTCCATACCCAACGAATAGAACTCTCCGGTAGTGGAACGAGAAACGGGCAGTTGATGGTCTTTACTCAAATAGTTGGCATCGCCAGTTGTTTCGCGGGCGTAGCATTGCACGGGCAAACGAGTGAGTAGGCCTGATGGTGTGACGAGGAAACTGCAGATGATGTTACCATTTTTTTGAAGGTAACGTCCTCCGAGTGACGAAGTGTAAAACTCATAAGTGCGTTTCACTTCGATTGTGTCGTTCTTAATGTGGCATTTTACACTCATGTCGGGCTGAAAAACCATATCATCGGGAACATGAGGCAGTTTTAGGTTTATAGCATCACCTTGATATCCTAGCAATGTACCATCCACGACATTTCCCAGCGTGTCGAGTGTGACGGCATAGTATTCTGTGTTGAAGTCAAGGTTTGGATGTGCATGAAGGCTCAGCAGGAGCACGTCCACATCTCCATGTTGCTGTTGCTGTAAAACCTCAATGGTCATGCTGTCAAGGAAGTTGGTATTGTGCATGAAAACGTGCCGGAGTGCTCTGGTTGCATTGCTGGCTAGAGGCGCTGTGCTGTTGTGATAGCTGTCGGTGGTTATTGCTGCGTTAATAGTCGTTGGCACCATAAATGCAATGATTATGGCAAGAGTAATCATGTAGGCTGAGATTGTTTTCATTGTATTTGGCTTTTAAGTTTTTATGTTTGGCCTGGGCAAAATTATAAATAATCGCCGATATTCTCAAGTTTTTATAACAAAAATAAAAAGAGCGGCAAGTGCTGACACACCTGCCACTCTCACAACAGTTATACTAACTCCTAAATATTAATCCACGTTCAAGTTAACGCGCTTCAGGTCGATTGCCTTCAGATCCTTGTTGCTCTTGGCCAGGAACTGAGCCACGGTCTCCTTGTTCTCACCAGCCTCATAGACCTGCTCCATGAGCACGTTCTCCTGGTAGAATTTGTTGAGGCGACCTTGAGCGATGTTCTGAATCATCTGCTCGGGCATATTGGCTTCCTTGGCAGCAGCGGTGTCGGCCATAAGCTTCTTGGCCTCGGCGAGCTGTTCTTCGGTCATGTAGCCTTTGCGCACGGCTTCTTCCTGATGCTCTTCGGTTGCGCAGTAGTAGGGGTTGAATCCAGCTTTCTTCAAAGCCACTTCCACGGCCTTCTGCACTTGCTCGGCCTTGGTCTTGTCGATGGCCAGACGCAACTCGTTGTCGATAGTCTCCTGAGGAATCTGCTCGCGTGTAGCCTTGATGGGGTTCATGGAAGCCACCTGCATAGCAATGCCCTTAGCCACCTCGTTGTCAACGTCGGCCTGGTTAAAAGCCACGATAGAGGCAAGCATGCCGTTGAAGTGGTTGTAGCACACAGTTGCAGGAGCCTCGAGGCACTCATAAGCACCGAGTTCCATCTTTTCGCCAGTGATACCGCTTAATGCGGTGATGGCTTCGGGTACGCTCTTGCCGTCAACAGTGAGAGCGTTTACCTCGTCAAGAGACTTGGCCTTTGCAGCCACAGCGGCTTCAAGGATACTCTTGGCCAGGGTCACGAACTTTTCGTTTTTAGCCACGAAGTCGGTTTCGCACTTGAGGGCAACGATGGCAGCAAAGTTACCAACCGATTTGCCGATGGAGATACCTTGAGCGGCATTGCGATCTTCACGCTTGGCTGCGATGGCCTGTCCACGCTTGCGGATCAGTTCCAAAGCCTTGTCCATATCGTTCTCGGCCTCGATGAGAGCCTTTTTGCAGTCGCTCAGACCAGCACCGGTCATATCGCGCAATTTCTTAATATCGTTAATTGTTACAGCCATTTTATTTGCTTAATTTCTGGTTATTGTTTATATAGTCCGACTGGTCGGGACAAAAATTGTGTGATGCCAGACCAGTCGAAACCATGTTTTTATTCGCTTTACTCGGCAGCGGGAGCGGCATCCTCGGCGGGAGCTTCTTCAGCGGCAGGTGCCTCTTCGGCAGCGGGAGCCTCTTCGGCAGCGGGAGCTTCCTCGGCAGCGGGAGCTTCCTCGGCAGCGCGACGGCGAACACGGCTACGGCGGGGCTTCTCTTCGCCCTCAGCGGGTTGGTCTTCGTCTTTGTTGTCGATTTTCTCAATCTTGCGCTCTTCGATGCCTTCTTGGATAGCCTCGCACACGGTGGCCAGAATCAGGTCGATAGACTTCGATGCGTCGTCGTTGGCGGGAATCACGAAGTCGATGCTGTCGGGATCGCTGTTAGTATCTACAATACCAAACACGGGGATACCCAAGCGGTTGGCCTCAGCAACAGCAATGTGTTCTTTCATCACGTCCACTACAAACAGTGCACTGGGCAGGCGATTCAGGTCGGCGATTGAACCGAGGTTCTTCTCGAGCTTGGCGCGCTGACGAGTGATTTGCAGTTTTTCGCGCTTTGACATGTTGTCGAAGGTACCGTCTTTCTCCATCTTGTCGATAGCGGCCATTTTCTTCACAGCCTTGCGAATGGTGGGGAAGTTGGTGAGCATACCACCGGGCCAGCGCTCAATCACGTAAGGCATACCAACCGAATTGGCACGGTCGGCAACAACCTGCTTGGCTTGCTTTTTAGTGGCAACGAACAGCACTTTCTTACCGCTCTTAACGATGTTCTTCAGTGCATTTGCAGCCTCTTCAAGTTTGGCCTGAGTCTTATATAAGTCGATGATGTGGATACCGTTACGCTCCATGAAGATGTAGGGAGCCATAGCAGGGTTCCATTTGCGCTTGAGGTGACCGAAGTGGCATGTAGCCTCCAGCATTTGGTCAAAAGTAGGTGTTTGCATTTTAATTTTTTGTTTTTAGTTTACATTCAACTTAAATCAATCACATAGTAGCCACCGCAGTTCCCAGTGTGAGTCTATGCGATTTGGATACTAAACTCTTTTTTGCGGCCATATATTATGCCGCATGCAGAGCAAGGTGTCGTTGAATACCGTAATAATAAGGTATAACGATTAACGCTTGCTGAACTGGAAACGCTTGCGAGCCTTGGGCTGACCGGGTTTCTTGCGTTCCACGGCGCGAGGGTCGCGAGTCATGAAACCTTCCTTGCGCAGAGCGCTCTTGTCCTCGGGGTTGATCTTAACCAGTGCGCGGGCAATAGCCAGACGCAGAGCCTCGGCTTGTCCCTTGTAGCCGCCACCCACCAAGTTCACCTTGATGTCGTATTTCTCAACGGCCTCAAGTGTGTTGAGCGGTTGCTTAACAATGTATTGCAGAATTGGATTGGGGAAATACTCATCCAGAGTTCGCTTGTTAATCGTGATTTGGCCGTTACCTTCGGTGAAGTAAACGCGAGCCACTGCGGCTTTACGACGGCCTACTGCATTAATTCTTTCCATACTTCCAATTATTTGAGGGTGTTGATGTCAATAACTTTGGGATTCTGAGCCTCGTGGGGATGCTGGTTGCCGTTGTAGATGCGCACGTTCTTGAGCAGCTGGGCACCCAGACGATTCTTGGGAAGCATGCCCTTGATGGTCTGAATAAACAGGGGGTGCATGCCTTGCTTGAGGTCTTTCTTGAGTGACTTCTGCTTCAGCACCAGAGGAGTGGCAAAGCGTTGTCCACCGGGATAGCCAGTGTAGCGAACATACTGCTTGTCGGTCCACTTCTTGCCAGTGAGCACAACTTTGTCGGCATTGATGATAATAACATTGTCGCCGCAGTCCACGTGGGGAGTGTAGCAAGGCTTGTACTTACCGCGCAAAATTTTTGCGACCTTTGAGCACAAGCGACCCAGAACCTGATCGGTGGCATCAACTACCACCCATTCCTTCTGTACGGTTTCGGCTTTAGCCGAGATGGTTTTGTAACTTAAAGTATCCACTTTTTAAATTCCTGATTAATAGTTAACTAAATGACCCTAAAGCACAAAAAATAAGCACGGCCAAATGCTCATTTTTGCCGTTCGGGCCGGTGTTTGGTAATAATCGGCCTGCAAAGGTACTGCTTTTCCCCGACGTGACCAAACCCCTCCCGTGTTCAAAATCAAAGAAATAGCCCTTATAGATGATGATTTATATATATTTAACAAGTTGTTGGCTATTTTAAGACTGGCCGAAAAGGCTAAAGCTCTCAACTACATTGCCCATACCAGCAATCCGGCACAGATAATGACACCGGTAACGAGAAGATCGATGAGGCAGTAGCCCATAATGTCTTTCGCGTCAAGGCGAGCGATAGCCAGAGCCGGGAGTGCCCAAAATGGTTGTATGAGATTGGTCCATGCGTCGCCCCATGCAATGGCCATGCCCGTCAAGCCGGGATCTACGCCGAGGTTGGCGCCGGCAGTGAACATCACCGGTGCTTGCACAGCCCAATGGCCACCACCACTGGGTACAAACAAGTTGAGCACAGCGGCACAAAGGAATGTGAGCAACGGATAGGTGACGGGGTTGCTGATTCGGATGCAAGCATCGGCCATGACACCTCCCAGGCTGATGCCGCTGATGCCAATACCTGTTACGATGCCCATAATTCCTGCATAGAAGGGAAACTGCAATATGATGCCAGCAGCTCCGGTGGTTGCTTTGCCAAAGGCATGCACGTAGTCGACTGGAGTGGAATGCAGTACAAGTCCCAGCGCGAGGAATATCATGATAACCCCGCCAAGGTCTAAACCGGCGCCGCGCACGGCGAGATGAATCACGAGGTAGGCCACGAGCATCAGTGCCACAAGCCATGATAGTAATTTGCTTTGTTCGAGTCGTTGTGCCGGAGTCTTGGCCGATGCCTGAGTAACGTGCTGAACATTATCGTCGTCCTTCAGTAGTGCGGGATCGATGGTGAGGATGCCTTGTTTGGGATGCATCAAGGTGTTGGCTATGGTGATACCGATAATCACAAGTAGCACGGTAATCAGATTGTGCCAGTTGAAGATGGTTTGTGCCAGTGGCACTGGATTGGTGAGCGCGCCATTGGTGGCCATTGCAAGGGCCTCGCCGGGAGTGGCCATTGTGAGGGGAATGGATCCGGAGATGCCGGCATGCCACACCACAAAACCGCTGTAAGCCGATGCGATAAGGAGTCGGTAGTCGACATCGGAACGCTGACGTGCAATAGCTTTAGCAAACACGACACCCACGATGAGTCCGAAGCCCCAGTTGAGCCAGCATGCCAATGCCGACACGACAGTGACGAGGGCTATTGCGGAGGGAGCACTCTGTGGGATGCGAGCCATAGCATCGATGCCTCGTTTTACTATCGGTGCCGCAGCTAAGGTCGATCCACACACAAGAACCAAAGCCATCTGCATGGCAAATGCCAATAAATTCCACACGCCGCCTCCCCAGTGCTCAATCACCTCGAGCGGGGTCTGGTGGCACAAAGGCATTGCCACCAACGCAGCCACAAAGGTGAGCAGAATGGCAAAGATAAACGGTTCGGGCAACCAACGTTGCACTAGTCGCACGCAGAATTTAATCATAAGTCTTCTTTTAAGGTTGATGTTGTAAAAGTACCATTTATTTCCCAAAAATCATCCAACTCCACTATGGTATTCACTAAAGGGGCCGGCTCCGTTGTACGATAATTGAGATGTAAAAATATGGGGCGCGCCACACGATGCGCCCCATATATAAATAGGTGTTGAAGATGTGCTGTAGAATTAGTCCTCGGCAGTGCCCCATTGCTGACGTGCCAGGCGGCGGTAGTTGTTGTAGCGCCACATAGCATTGTCCTTAGCGGCCTGGAAGAGTTCTTCGGCCTGTTCGGGATACTGTTTGAGCACAGAAGCGTAGCGCACTTCACCCTTGAGGAAGTCGGTAAAGGCATCCCAGTTGGGCTCTTTGCTGTCGAGCGTGAAGGGGTTCTTGCCTTCGGCTTCCAGAGCGGGGTTGTAGCGCCACAGGTGCCAGTAACCGCAAGCAACGGCCTTGGCTTCCTCGGCTTGCGACTTGCCCATACCGGCCTTGAGGCCATGGTTGATGCAGGGTGCGTAGGCGATTACCACCGAAGGTCCATCATAGGCCTCAGCCTCGCGGATAGCCTTGAGTGTCTGAGCATTGTCGGCGCCCATAGCCACTTGAGCCACATATACGTAGCCATAGGTGGTGGCAATTAGACCCAGGTCTTTCTTGCGCACGCGCTTGCCGGCAGCGGCAAACTTAGCGATAGCGCCGATTGGCGTGGCCTTCGATGCCTGTCCACCGGTATTGCTATACACCTCGGTGTCGATGACCAGGATGTTTACGTTCTTGCCCGAAGCAATCACGTGGTCGAGACCGCCGAAACCGATGTCGTAGCTGGCACCGTCGCCACCCACGATCCATTGCGAGCGTTTCACCAGGTACTGGCTCAGGTTCTTCACCTTCTTGTCGGCGGGATTCTCGCTATGCTCGATGGCGGCAACGATTTTGTCGCTGAGCACACGCGAGAGGGCTCCGTCGTTCTTGTTGTCGAGCCACTCTTGGTAGAGAGCCTTGACTTCGGGAGCCACGGTAGCGTCGGCGATAGCTTCCTCAACAAAGCCTGTGACGCGGTTGCGCATTTTCTCGTCGGCGATGGTCATACCCAGACCGAACTCGCAGAAGTCCTCAAACAGAGAGTTGGCCCATGCCGGTCCGTGACCCTTCTCGTTGGTGCGATAGGGAGTAGAGGGCACCGAAGCCGAGTAGATTGAGCTACAGCCGGTAGCGTTGGCCACCATTTCGCGGTCGCCGAAGAGTTGCGAGATGAGTTTCAGGTAAGGAGTCTCACCGCAGCCCGAGCATGCACCCGAGAACTCAAAGAGCGGAGTGGCAAACTGTGAGTTCTTCACGTTGATGGTAGTATCCACAAGGTGCTGCTTGCTGGTGACGTTCTTCACGGCATAGTCCCAGAGCTTCTGGTTCTCTTCCTGGCCCATGAGAGGTACCATTTCGAGGGCCTTCTCACCCTTCTTGCCAGGGCATACGTCGGCACAGTTGCCGCAGCCCAGACAGTCGAGCACATCCACTACCTGCACGAAGGTCATGCCCTCGAAGCCCTTGCCGATGGCTTTGAGTTTGTCTTCTTCCTTGAAGGGAGAAGCGGCAGCTTCTTGCTCGTTCATGACGAACGGACGGATGGCAGCGTGAGGACAAACGAATGCGCACTTGTTGCACTGGATACAATTCTCGGCCTTCCACACGGGAACGAATGCGGCCACACCGCGCTTCTCGTAGGCGGCTGTGCCAGGATCCCATGTACCATCTTCGCGGCCCTTGAATGCCGACACGGGCAGCAGGTCGCCGTTCTGGGCGTTGATGGGACGCACCACATTATTAATAAATGCGGGCGCGTTGTCGTCGATATTGTTGTCAACACTCAAGTTGCTCCAGGCAGGATCCACAGTGAGTTGCTTGTACTCACCGCCGCGGTCAACGGCCTGATAGTTCTTGTTCACCACATCTTCACCCTTGCGACCATAGGACTTGACGATGAATTTCTTCATCTGTTCCACAGCCAGGTCGGCGGGAATCACCTCGGTGATGCGGAAGAATGCGCTTTGCAGGATGGTGTTGGTGCGGTTGCCCAGCCCGATTTCCTGTGCAATCTTGGTAGCGTCGATGTAATAAACGGTGATGTTGTTGTCGGCAAAGTATTTCTTCACCTTGTTGGGCAGGTTGGCGGCCAGAGTGTCGCCTTCCCACACGGTGTTGAGCAGGAACGTACCGTTCTTCTGCAAGCCGCGGGTTACATCGTACATGTGCAAGTAGGCCTGTACGTGGCAAGCAACGAAGTTGGGCGTGGTCACCAGATAAGTGGAACGGATGGGTTCATCGCCGAAACGCAGGTGAGAGCAGGTGAAACCGCCCGACTTCTTCGAGTCGTAGGAGAAGTAGGCCTGGCAATATTTATTGGTGTTGTCGCCGATGATTTTCACCGAGTTCTTGTTGGCACCCACGGTACCGTCGGCACCCAGACCGTAGAACTTGGCCTGGAACATGCCTTCGCCACCCATGGCGATTTCCTCCTTGAGCGGGAGCGAGGTGAAAGTGACATCGTCTTCGATGCCGATGGTGAACTGGTTTTTGGGCATGGGCAGGGCCAGGTTCTCATAGACGGCGAGAATCTGAGCAGGAGTGGTGTCCTTCGAGCCCAAGCCATAACGGCCACCCACAATGATGGGAGCGTTCTCCACACCGTAGAAGCAGTCTTTCACGTCCAAATACAGGGGCTCACCGTTGGCTCCGGGTTCCTTGGTGCGGTCGAGCACAGCGATGCGTTTGGCAGTGCTGGGCACGGCAGCCAGGAAGTGCTTGGCCGAGAAGGGGCGATACAGGTGCACAGCCACCAGACCCACCTTTTCGCCTTGGGCCATGAGGTGGTCGATGGTCTCGCGGATAGCTTCGGTTACCGAACCCATAGCGATGATGACGCGGTCGGCATCCTTGGCACCATAATAGTCGAACAAGCCATACTTGCGGCCAGTGATTTCGCTGATTTTGTTCATGTAATCTTCCACGATGGCGGGCACGGCGGTGTAGTAGTCGTTGCTCGACTCACGATGCTGGAAGAACACGTCGGGATTCTCGGCAGTACCACGGGTCACGGGAGCGTCGGGATTCATGGCGCGGCGACGGAAACCGTTCAGGGCATCCATGTCGACCAGCGGGCGCAGGTCTTCCATGTCCATAGCTTCCACCTTCTGGATCTCGTGCGAGGTGCGGAAGCCGTCGAAGAAGTTGACAAAAGGCACGCGGCCCTTGATGGCACTCAGGTGAGCCACAGCGGCGAGGTCCATTACCTCTTGCACAGAACCCTCGGCCAGCATGGCGAAGCCCGTCTGGCGAGTGGCCATCACGTCTTGGTGGTCACCAAAGATGCACAGTGTGTGCGATGCCAGTGTGCGAGCCGAAACGTGGAACACGCCTGGAAGCAGTTCGCCAGCAATTTTATACATGTTGGGAATCATGAGCAGCAAGCCCTGCGATGCCGTGTAGGTTGTGGTCAGGGCACCAGCCTGCAGTGAGCCATGAACGGCACCGGCAGCACCGGCTTCGCTCTGCATTTCCTGAACAAGCACTGTTTCACCAAAGATGTTCTTACGTCCGGCAGCGGCCCACTCGTCCACGTGCTCGGCCATGGTCGATGACGGAGTGATGGGGTAGATGGCAGCAACTTCAGTAAACATGTAACTGATGTGTGCGGCAGCCTGGTTACCATCACAGGTCATGAATTTCTTTTCTCTCATAAAAATAGAAAAAAAGGTTAGTAGTTATAGTTGATAAAATTGATAATGAACACGTTAACAACTCACGCGCACGACACGCGCACGTGAATTATATTGTTTCAGGTTGCAAAATTACGAATTAATTGTGAATTATGAACGATGAATGATGAATTATTTGACTCTACTCACACTTACACTGGTTAAACTATTACTGCAAGCTTCATTGTCGCATGCGTGAGTGTCGTCTGGATGCAGCTCGTGTGCCAATCTACATGGCATTACTGCGCACTAGATTCACTCGCGGCAATGGTGATGTCGAGCAATGCGCGCATGTGCTCTCCTACAGCTTGAATGTTGCGCCTTGATGTTACGTCGTAGTGAAAAGTGCTGGTCATCTTGGCGTGTTTGTTCTCGCTTTGCATGATGTAGACGATAGCCAGGTGCCGGCCGTTCTTCACGAATCGGTCAACTACCATGATGCGGTGCAATTTGTTGTCGAAGACGTAGTTACGCCATATCTCATCGTGTGGCTGAATATAGCTGGAACGTGGATTTGCCTCGACGACAAATTCTGCACTATCGGCTTGACGAATTAAGTCGGGTATCCAGATGCTGTTTACACTGGGTGAGAATACGATGTACCTATCGGCCACAAAAAACTCGATTGAGTCAATGGCCAGCGGAATCTGTTTCAGTGCCGATGTGATATAGTGCTTGCACCATGGGGCGTAAGTTTTAAAGTCATCAGCCGATGTGATAAAGTTCAGTTCGTATTCACCGTTGCTTGAGTTGGATAGAGGAGACGAACTCTGGCCTCCAAAATTTACAGTCATTCCTTTAACGTTGCTGCTGACCGTATTGCCGTTGAGTGACCAGTGTGATGCTGTCGCAAACGGAGCTAAATGATAGCCGGAGCATCCAGCTAAAGCGATTAACAATAGGAAAAATAAAGAATTTCTCATTTTAACTATAACGGGATATGTTTGGCGAGCAATGTGGAATTAGTGGCTAGGCGATAGGATGTTTCTGCGGGTGGAGTAGAGGTTGTGGGTGGTGACGTAGGAGTGGACTGAATCGGGAAGCAGGAAGGTGGCGGGCTGTCCGGCCGCTAGTAGTTGGCGGATGTGGGTGGAGGAGATTTCGATGATGGGTGCGTCGATGAGTTTGACGCGCTCACTTAACGACTGCGGAATATCCACTTCGAATCCCAGTCGGGGATAGATGAGCACGTGGTACTTGTTGACAATTTCATCGGGTGACTTCCAGTTGTGCCATTGTGCCCAGTTGTCGGCTCCAATGATAAGATAGAAGTCGTCGCCGGGAAATTTTTCACTCAGTGCGTTGAGCGTGTCGATGGTGTAACTGGGGCGGGGCAACTGCATCTCGAAGGCCGATGTGGAGGCACCCTCGATGCGGCGCGACACCAGTTCGGTCATGCGCAGGCGATGTGCTTCGGGTGCCAGTTCCTGTCCGGTCTTGAACGGGTTTTCGGGTGTGACCATAAACCACAACTGATCGACCAGTTGCTGGCGCATGATGGCACTGGCAATGATGGCATGCCCCACGTGGATGGGGTTGAACGACCCTCCGAATATGCCTATGCGTTTATTCATGGCACGTGCCCGCGGTATTGACAAAGTTGTTGATGAGCGAGCGCACGTCTTCCACGGCTACATCGAGCACGTCGTTGATGACGATTCGGTCGAACTGTGGGGCAAAACCAATTTCATATTCGGCCTTGGCCACACGGTTGTTGATGTCTTCCATGGAGTCGGTGGCGCGGCTGATGAGCCGCTGGCGCAACACTTCTACGCTTGGCGGCTGGATGAAGATAGACAAGGCATGCGATCCATAGAGCTTCTTGACGTTGATGCCGCCGAGCACATCTACGTCCATAATCACATTTTTCCCATTTCGATTGATGCGCTCAATTTCGCGCTTGAGTGTGCCATAATAACGCCCTTCGTAAACCTCTTGATACTCGGCAAAAGCGTCGTCCTCAATTTCTTTGCGAAATTGATCGGTGGTCATGAAGTAGTAGTTCACTCCGTCTTGCTCACCTTGCCGTGGAGCGCGTGTGGTGGCCGATACCGAGAACTCCAACTTGAGTTCCGGATCATCGATGAGACGGCCTATGATGGTTGATTTGCCTGTACCCGATGGGGCGGAGATAACAATCAGTTTTCCTGTTTTCATGATTATAGCACGTTAAGAACTTGTTCCTTGATTTGTTCCAAATGGTCTTTCATCTGCACCACGATGTTTTGCAGTTCGGCCTGATTGGCCTTCGACCCCATGGTGTTGATTTCGCGGCCCATCTCCTGGCTGATGAATCCCAGTTTTTTGCCCTGGCTACTCTCGTTGTGCAAAGTGTCGAGAAAATACTTCAAGTGATTGCTGAGGCGTATCTTCTCCTCTGTAATGTCGAGTTTCTCAATATAGAAGATGAGTTCTTGCTCCAGCCTGTTGTTGTCATATTCCACACCCTCAAGCTTGGCGAGTGAGTCGATAATGCGCGCTTTAATTTTTTCTACACGTGATTGCTCATATTGCGGTACCATGTCGAGTAGGGCGGCGATGGCAGCAATTTTTTCTTCAAAGAACGATTCCAGTCGCTTCCCTTCTTGTGTGCGGAAGGCAATGAGGGCCTCAATGGCAGTGTCGGTGGCCCGGGTGATGGCAGCGACATCCTGCTCGCTGATTTCGCTGGCCGCAGTGTCGCTCTTGAGGGCTTCAGGCAGTCGCAGTAAGGTGGCATACCAGTCGGTGGGCTGGGGAATGCCAAGCTCGCTGGACATCTGCTCGATTTGAGCTTTGTAGGTTTTGAGAATGGGCAGGTTGATAGACGAACTGCCTATTTCGCTTGTGTTTTCACAATTGATGTTTAATTCCACCTTTCCCCTTAACAGTGATGCGGCTACCTTGTTGCGCAATTCAGGTTCCAGTTCCCTGAAATACTGTGGTACTCTCACTGCCAGGTCGAGTTGCTTGCTGTTCAGTGATTTGATTTCAACGGAGACTCGTCTTTGCTCGGTATCGACTACCGCCTTACCGAAACCAGTCATTGATAATATCATAACGATGCCATTTAATCAGATGAATAATAAATGCAAATTTACTACAATTTTGTGGGCTGTCGGCAAGAAGAAGGGCGAAAAAATCAAAAAAAAGTATAATTCAAGGTCAAAAGCACTAGAAAAGGTTCCCTTCAGTGGGATTAAGTTTTTACTTTTTAGTAATTTTGTAGTCTTAAACGAAAATATGGCAACGATTTTAAATATAGAAACCTCTACCGAGGTCTGCTCGGTGGCACTTACTAGCGAAGGGCAAGTGCTGGATCACCATGAAAATTATGATGGCCAGACTCATGCCACATTGCTCAGCCAGTATGTGCAAGATGCTTTGCGATATGTGCGCTCGCGCGAATTGAAACTCGATGCGGTGGCTGTGAGCATGGGGCCGGGGTCATATACCGGTCTGCGCATTGGCATGAGTGAGGCAAAAGGGTTGGCTTTCGGTTTGGATGTTCCTTTAATCGGTGTGAACACGTTGCAGTTGCTTACGGTGAGCGCAATGTTTCGTGACTTTTACGCCGACGATGCGTTGTATGTGCCCATGATAGACGCACGTCGCATGGAGGTATATACGGCGGTCTACCGCTCGTCGCTAGAGGCTGTTCAGGAGCCCATGGCGCTGATACTTGACGAACATTCATTTGCAGACATGCTGGCGCAACAACCCATGGTGTTCATGGGCAACGGCTCGGCTAAGGCCCGCAGCATCATTGTTCACGAGCATGCGATTTTTGTAGATGGTATCAAACCGGTGGCCATAGACATGATGGCCTTATCTGAGAAAGCCTTCCGCGAGGGGCAGTTTATAGATGTCGCATATTCCTCGCCATTTTATCTTAAAGAATTTCAAGCCACGCGGCCTAAAAACAAGGTCCTGGGTTAAACAAAACGCATTATGCTGATATATAATTCACAACTCAAGAAACTGGTGCTGCCAGAATATGGGCGTAATATCCAGCAGATGGTGGACCACTGCCTGACAATAGAAGACCGTGAGGAACGCACTCGGTGCGCTTTCACGATTGTGGCCGTCATGGACAATATGTTCCCTGAACTGCGGGAGGAAGCCAACTATCGTCAAAAATTGTGGGATCACTTGGCTATCATGAGTGATTTCAAACTGGATATTGATTATCCGGTGGAGATTGTCAAACCCGATCACTTGGATACCAAACCCGAACGCATTGAGTACCATCTGGAGCCTATCAAGTATAGGCATTACGGGAAGATTATCGAGCGCATGATCGAACGCGCAGCCGAATATCCCGAGGGTGATGAACGTGACGCCCTGGTGATGTTGCTGGCCAACCACATGAAGAAGTCCATCTACCAAATCAATAATGAAGTGGTGGAAGACAGTAAAATATTTAACGACCTGGCCCATTACTCGCATGGTGTGATAAGGCTGAATCCCGAGACGCATGCCTTGCACGAATTCCAGGTGGCACAAATGCCCCAGCAGGCCGGGAAAAAGAAGAAGAAAAAATAAGAAGGATGATTGCCCGTGACGAACTCATCGAATTGGGTCGCTATAACAAGCCTCATGGGGTGAATGGCGAGCTTTCGGCCACACTGGACTGTGACTGCGCTTTACTGTCGCATTTCACCTGCTTGGTGAGTGAAATCGACGGCATCTTTGTCCCCTTTTTTCTAGATGCAATAAGACCCAAGAATGTATCTGCCGCGTTGCTTACCCTAGATGGCATTGGCGATGAGCGGCAGGCAGCAAAGCTGGTCAATAAAGACATCTATGTGCGCAAGCAAGAATATGAGCAACTCATGACCGAGGAAGATGCCGACGGCTATCCGCTGGATTTCTTTATCGGCTTTGAGGTACTGGACGCGGGGAAACATGTAGGTTGCATCGTGGATGTTGACGACACAACCGATAATGTGCTCTTCGTGGTGGAACGCAAGGATGAAACGATCGTGCAGATACCTGCGGCCGATGACTTGATTGTGGATATTGATGAACAAGAGAAAAGTATAGAAATGGATTTGCCAGAGGGACTTTTGTCGCTCTAACATCAAAAAATAACCAATAATATGAAGGAATTTGAAGAAAGTGATGCCATTAATTATATCAAAGGGCATGTGGAAGCCGCTCGCAACTATGCCGACGACGATATCCTGCTGTTGATAGATACCGTCTTTGAATATGATGAATCGCAGCCTGATGATGCGCCCGATGAGTGTTTTGAGGCCGAGCGTGTGGCTGAATATGTGGCACGCCAGTTAAAACGCGATGCCGATTGTGCCATCAGCGCCGAACATGTGCTAGACATGGTCAGAGCCGAACAGGCCTATGAAGATACATTGTGGGAAGAAGAATAATTATCATTACTCTAGAAGACAATGAAAACTGCGAAATTGATATTGGCTGTGCTGTTGTCGGTGCTCATTGCAGCTCCGCTACAAGTTGAAGCCAAGAAAAAGAAAGTGGATATCTACGAGTTGTCGCTCGACGATAACCTGGAATTGCCTGAGATTACCAACGACAAGCAATGCGACCGCATCCAGGATTACCAGTACCAGGTGGCTGTTGCGCTCAAGAAGAGCAATTACGACGTGGAACTCATGCGCGACGAGGAAGTGGTGGTGGTGACCATTCCGGCAAGTCAACTTTTCAATGCCAACGACACGGTGCTTACCTCCGTGGGCATGTCACTGCTCAAACCATTTGTGAAATTTTTGAAGAATCCTGGTTTCTACAAGATGTTACTGGTGATGCACAGCGACAACACCGGTAGCGACAAATATACTCTTAATCTTACACGCGACCGCGTGAACGCGGTCTTCGACTGGTTTGATGAAAATGCCAGCGTCGATTATGTGGTGCCTTATGCCCTGGGCGATACCGACCCTGTCGTGGACAACAACTCCATGACCAACCGCAAGCGCAATCGTCGACTGGAAATTTACCTAGTGCCTGAAGATGGCATGATAGCACAAGCTAAAAAAGGCATAATTAAATAAGTGAAATAATTAATAGTGAAAAGCAAGAGGTGAAAGGTTTTCATTGTTTGCTTTGAGGAAAATAAATAGCTAAAATGGCAAAAGAATTAAAAGATTTGACGAAAAGGGCTGAGAATTATTCTCAGTGGTATAATGAACTGGTTGTGAAGGCCGACCTTGCCGAGCAGTCGGCAGTGCGTGGCTGCATGGTAATCAAGCCTTATGGTTACGCAATTTGGGAAAAAATGCAACGCCAGCTTGACGACATGTTCAAGCAGACAGGTGTGCAGAATGCCTATTTCCCCTTGCTGATTCCCAAGTCGTTCCTCAGCCGTGAGGCCGAGCACGTTGAGGGGTTTGCCAAGGAATGTGCTGTGGTCACTCATCATCGCCTGAAGAATGACCCCGACGGCAAGGGGGTGGTAGTTGATCCTGATGCGCGGCTGGAAGAGGAACTCATTATTCGTCCCACATCGGAAACTATTATCTGGAACACTTATCGCAACTGGATTAGTTCTTATCGCGACCTGCCTCTGTTGTGCAACCAGTGGTGTAACGTGATGCGCTGGGAAATGCGCACTCGCTTGTTTTTACGCACGGCCGAGTTCCTTTGGCAAGAAGGTCACACAGCACATGCCACTAAAGAAGAGGCTCAGGCCAAAGCTATCGAGATGCTGAACGTATATAGCGACTTCGCCGAAAAATATATGGCCGTGCCCGTAGTTAAAGGTGTGAAGACGGCCAATGAGCGCTTTGCGGGTGCTCTGGAAACTTATACCATCGAGGCCATGATGCAAGACGGAAAAGCGTTGCAAAGTGGCACTTCCCACTTCCTGGGGCAGAACTTTGCCAAGGCTTTCGATGTGAAGTATATCAATAAGGAGAACCAACTGGAATATGTGTGGGCCACTTCATGGGGTGTTTCGACGCGTTTAATGGGTGCCCTGATTATGACGCATAGCGATGACAACGGCCTTGTGCTGCCACCACATTTGGCACCCATCCAAGTGGTGATTATCCCGGTTTATAAGACCGATGATCAGCTTCAGACTATTAATGAGGTGGTGAACCCCATCGTGGAGCGTCTGCGGCAGTTGAATGTGTCGGTCAAATATGATAATGCCGACAATAAACGGCCCGGATTCAAGTTTGCCGATTACGAGCTCAAGGGTGTTCCAGTGCGCCTTGTGTTAGGTGCTCGCGACATTGAGAACGGCACTGTGGAGGTGATGCGTCGCGACACGCTTGAGAAGCACAATGCTCCGCTAGCTGGCATTGAAGAGTATGTGAAGAATCTGCTCGAAGATATCCAGCAGGGCATCTACGATAAGGCACTGCGTCACCGCGAGGAAATGACCTTCAAGGTGGATACTTGGGACGAGTTTAAGGAGCAAATAGAGAAAGGCGGTTTCATTTTGGCTCACTGGGACGGCACTACCGAGACCGAGGAGAAAATTAAAGAAGAAACCAAAGCCACCATTCGTTGCATCCCGATGGATGCACCCGAAGAGGAAGGCAAGTGCATCTACACTGGCAAACCCAGTAAACGCCGAGTGATCTTCGCTCGCAACTATTGATATTAGCTGTTGCCGCAAAATATGCAGAGCCGTTCCATGCCAGAGCGGCTCTGTTGTTTTATTATGGTCGTGAGCAAGGCATTATCACGAATTGTAACTCAAGACATGATTTTTTAGGTGCAGGACTATGGCACCTCGTAGCGATTGCCGGTAGCCTGGTGTATGTGTCGTCGGGCGGCAGGCGTCATTCCAGGGCGTGTGAGCACGGGGCGGAAACGGCTGGAATTGCGGCGATATTTCCCATTTTCTTCTTGGCGGATAACCCCATCGTTATACTTTACAATCATGTGCATGGCCATCTGTCGCCACCGTTCCACCATTTGCTGGCCAACGTCGTTGCTGTAGTCGCTCAGGTAGGCAATAGCTTGACTCCGGTCGGTCTGCAACAGTTGCATTGCATGTTGCTCCACCTCGTGTTGACGGGCAAAGTAACTGTTCTGCAACGAGTCGCGCACTTGTTTCAGCTCAGGGTAAAGTAAACTGTAGCGGGGGTAGACCATGTTGCTGACCCAGTTGCACACCCAGTAGGCGTTGTCTTCGCTAAAGTGAAACGCATCGGCACCAGGTGTGTCGTAACAGCGTGGCGCGCGGTCGGCACAGCAATAAATGGGAGTATAGGCCACCATGCCGCTATCGTCATTGCCCCACCACATGACGCCACCCACCTCACGTGGCATGAATCCACGCAACTGGCACACCCAAGTGAATGCGGTGTGAGGAGTGGCCACGGGGCGCTCGTTGAACATGGTGGTGCCTCGGTCATCGTAACGCAGGGGCTGGGGCCTGAAGGGACTATCGTATAGTCCTGCTCCAGGGTCGTTGTTCATGGCCAATGGAGTTCCTTCAAAATGATCGCGCAGGCAGTCAATCACATCGGCCGCAGTGAGCTTTTTATCGGGTATAATCCACATGGGAAGCGGTTGCACTTCACTAATAGGGCGTTTCCCCTCGACGTAGGGCAGATAGCGATCCATGCCAGTAGTGAGCCGCCTGTAAATGGCCCACACACGTGAGTCGCTCAGTCGTCTGCCACCGAAAGTCGGGGGATTGTAAGCATCACAGAAGCTGAATTCACTATCGTCCCCTTTGAAATAACCACGTTTGCGGGCGAAAGTGATGCAGTTGTCTGAAATCATCACATTGGCGGAGTCGGCCAGGTTCACACGGCGTATGCGACTCTGATTGGCATGAACAAGCACGGCATCATCGGGCACGCGCACGGCTATCCACACAACGCTTTTGCTGCCCGTCCCGCATCCGGCCATCTCTAGAATCCAAGCTTCATTAGGGTCGCACACAGTGAATGTCTCACCCGGACTGCAATAACCATATTTTTCGGCCAAGTCGGTCATCACTCCGATAGCTTCGCGAGCTGTGCGCGACCGCTGCAGCCCCAAGTCCATGAGTGAACCATAGTCAATGATGCCTTTCTTGTCGATCAGTTCATCGCGGCCCTCGAATGTGGTTTCCGAGATGGCCACTTGCCACTCGTTGATGTTGCCATTGACAAGATAAGTGACCGCTGCTTCGGGGATTTGACCATGGTAGGTGCGGTAGTCGCGGTCATAGATTTTGCGCATCGTACCTGCCGGGTGGGTACCGGCCTCAAAACGGTACAACTTGTGGAACGCTCCCCACGAGTCGATGTTGTAGGTGCACATCACCGAGCCATCGGCACTGGCTTTTTTGCCCACTATGATGCTGGTGCAGGCTATGGCATAGGCTACTGCCATGGCCATGACCAGTAGTGTGATGATTCTTTTCATTGTTTTACAATTTTTTCATCGGTGAATATTTCGGCCACAAAATTACGAAATATATTTTAGCCCTCTATCATATTCAGTTGTGTGCGCCGAATTTTGCCATTGGTAACAATAAAGTGATAAAAAACAATTAGAGGGCGCTTTGTGAAGTCGCACCCTCTAATGTTGTGGTAAACAATGTAGATATTGTCGGGCTTGCCGGTTCTACTTTTCAAGTCGCTTTGCTTCGTCCCAAAGAGCATCCATCTGAGCAAGAGTCATGTCGTTGAGGTTGAGCCCCATTTCCTTTGCTCGCCGCTCAATGTGGTTGAAGCGGAAGATGAACTTGCGGTTGGTGCGCTCCAGCGCATTGTCGGGCCTCACACCATATAGTCGGGCGGCATTGACAATGGCAAAGAGCAAATCTCCAAATTCCTTTTCTCGATCCACTTCATGACCATCGGCCAATTCACGCTCCACCTCGGCGACTTCTTCTTTCACTTTGTCCCAAACATCCTCGCGGTGCTCCCAGTCAAATCCTACGTTGGCCGCTTTTTCTTGCACGCGCTCGGCTTTGATGAGCGATGGTAATGTGGCCGGTACACCACTGAGCACGGTCTTGTTGCCGTCTTTCTCTTTCATCTTGATGAGTTCCCAGTGATCGAGAACCTCTTTGGCTGTTTCGGCATGCTCGGTGCCATAGACGTGAGGATGGCGGAAGATGAGTTTATCGCAGGCACTGTTGCACACATCGGCAATGTCAAACTCGCCTTTCTCTTCCCCAATCTTGGCATAAAAAAGTACATGCAAGAGCACGTCGCCGAGTTCCTTGCGAATGGCTTGATGGTCGTCGGCGATGATGGCCTCGGCCAGTTCCATGGTTTCTTCAATGGTGTTTGGGCGCAGGCTCTCGTTGGTCTGCACTCGATCCCATGGGCATTTCTCGCGCAGGGTGTCGAGCACGTCAAGATAACGTGAGAAAGCAGCAAGTTTTTCTTCTCTGGTGTGGTGCGTCATTACTTAGCAAAGTTTTTCTACGATTTTCTTGACGTTTTCGCCTAGTTCTACAGCTTTTTGCATGGTGTGAGCCTCACTATAGATGCGAATGATGGGCTCGGTGTTGCTCTTGCGCAGATGTGCCCAACCGTCGGCAAAGTCGATTTTCACGCCATCGATGGTGGTGAGTTGCTCATCCTTGTAGTGGTTCTCCACAGCCTTGAGGATAGCATCCACGTCCATTTGTGGGGTAAGTTGCAGTTTGGTTTTGGCGATGGCATATTGTGGGTAGGTAGCTTTTAGTTCACTCACCTTCTTACCACTTTTAGCCAGCAGGGAGAGGAACAGAGCTACACCCACAAGGGCATCACGACCATAGTGCAATGCGGGGTATATGACACCGCCGTTGCCCTCGCCGCCTATGACGGCTCCGGTGCGCTTCATCTCGGTGGTGACGTTCACTTCGCCCACGGCTGCTGCTGTGTAGGTGCAGCCATGACCCTGGGTGACATCACGCAACGCGCGCGAAGACGACAGGTTGCTTACTGTGGCTCCAGGAGTGTGACTGAGTACATAGTCGGCCACAGCCACCAGAGTGTATTCTTCCACAAAAAACTCTCCGTTTTCCATCACGATGGCCAGTCGGTCTACATCGGGGTCAACCACGAAACCCACATCGGCTTTGCCTCGCTTCATGTAGTCGCTGATGGCCGTAAGGTTCTCGGGTATGGGTTCGGGTGTGTGACCGAAATTGCCGGTGGGGTCGCAGAACAGAGGTACCACTTTTTTTACACCCAGCGCTTCGAGCAACTTAGGGATAGCCACGCCACCTACCGAGTTGACGGCATCGACAGCAACAGTGAAATTGGCTTTCTTGATGGCTTTGACATCTACCAGGTCGAGTGCCAGCACGGCATCGATGTGGCGACGCAAGTAGGTATAATTCTTCTGTTCGCGTCCTAGACCATCGACCTCGGCATAGTCAAAGTCTTCGGCCTCGGCAATGCGCAGCACTTCTTTGCCCTGCTCGTCATTAAGAAATTCACCTTCCTCGTTAAGCAGTTTGAGCGCATTCCATTGCTTGGGATTATGCGATGCGGTGATAATGATGCCGCCACAGGCGTTTTCACCCACCACAGCCAGTTCGGTGGTGGGAGTAGTGGCCAGACCTATGTTGACAACGTCAAAGCCCATGCCTGTGAGCGTGCCCACCACAATGTTGAGCACCATGCGGCCGCTCAAACGTGCGTCGCGACCAACGACGATGACGTTGCTCGTGCGGGTGGTGGTACGGCGAATGAAGGTGGCATAGGCCGAAGTAAACTTAACAATATCAAGGGGTGACAAGCCATCGCCGGCACGGCCGCCGATAGTGCCACGTATACCTGAAATAGACTTAATGAGTGACATAAATAATTATATTCTGTTGTTGAATTAGATTTGGCTGTGGAAATAGCGAACGTGATACAGGAATGGCATCACATAGGAGATTTCGCTAGTAAGTCCGAATTGCGATTTGATGACAAGGTTCACTTCACATTCAACGCCCAAAAAGTTCAATGGCAGTTGCAACCCATATCCCCATTGCGACGATACCGGAAGTGTGAAGTCTTTGTAAATGAAATAAGTGGGGTCAAAGCTCACGTCCTTTTCATTGGTCGTATTCACTTCCATCACCCCGGTAGAATACCATGTCTCGAGATTGCTTCGTGTGAATCGGAAGTAAATGGTTTGTCCTGTCTTGGCGCGGTCGTTAATGCGATCGCCAGTGCGTATAACCTGCATATAAACCCTGCCTTCGGGGTCGATGCGGTAGAATGGGGCATCTTCACCCGCTTCAAAGATGGTGTCGGCTGGGATATGGTTAACAATTCGTTGCCCTGCCAAATAAGCATTACAGGCATTGCGCTCGGCGTTGAGGCGATCGCTATAGCTTTCGCCATTATTGCAGGCACTGAGAATCGTGAGAGAGGTGAGAGCCACCAATGCGAGTCTTAAAATCTTATTCATGTTTACTTAGTTTGTTCTGGATGAATGTCGGGAATTTCTTCAAGGATTTGCATGAAGGCTTCGACGGCTTGCTCAATGGTGCCATAGAATTCGCCGCCGGCAGCGTTGGTGTGTCCGCCACCGTTGAAATACTTATTGCATATTTCATTTACAGAGAAATCACCTTGTGACCTGCACGAAACCTTTATGTATTCGGGATCTTGCCTGAAGAAGGTAACCCAGTGTATTTCGGGAATAGCGAGTGGTTTATTGACGAGTCCTTCGGTATCACCTTTGCGGTAACCAAATCGCTTGAGTTCGTCCTGGTTGAGAGTGATGAGTGCCGCACCCTTGTGCTCAAAGAGTTGCATTTTTTCGCTTAGAGCATACCCTTGCAGGCGCAAACTGTTGGCAGTGAACGTGTTCATGGCCAAATTGTAGAGGTTCTGACGGTCGATGTGTCGTCGCATGAGAGCCGCTTGAATCTCATATAGTTCAGGATTTTCGCAACTGTAGGTGAAGTTGCCCGTGTCGGTCATCATTCCCACCATGAGGCACTGGGCAGCATAGCGGTCGATGAGATTGAGCATGTGTAACTGCATGAGCAGGCGGAACACCAGTTCGCACGTAGACGACATCTCGGGGAATGATATGGTCAAGTCGAAGTTGTCTCTAGGGTCCAGGTGGTGATCGATGAGCACTCGTGGAGCAGTTTGCTGCATGATGAGCTCGCCCAGTTTGTCGATGCGTCGCATGTCATTGAAGTCGAGGCAGAAAATGAGTTGCGCGTGCTCAACCATATAACGAGCACGCAACTCGGTCTTGCTGTGCACTATCACGTCGCGCATGTCGGGCAAAAAATGTAGCGACTTGGGAATCATGTCGGGAGTAACGACAAAGGCATTTTTCCCTAGCCGGTGAAGCACATGGCATAAAGCCAACGAACTGCCTATGGCATCGCCGTCGGGCGAGAGGTGGCAGGTGATGACTACATTCTTCACCCCATTGATGAGGGCACGAAGACGTTCAATCACACTATTGGCTATAATGGGTTGTATCATTTCGACTCAATTTAATTTGCAAAGTTAGCGTTTTTCGTTCACACTCGATGAGATGTGAGTATGATTTTTGAAAAAAAATTAACCATGTGTAGGCTTTCTCAATAAAATTCAGTAATTTTGTAGGCATGAAACGAACGATTTTTTTACTCACTCTGGTGGCGGTGTGTTTGTGCGTTCAAGCGCAAATGTTTAATCCGGTGCACTGGAAGAATAGTGTGAAAATGACCGACGACACACATGGTGTGGTCATGTTGACAGCCACCATCGACCAGGGGTGGCACCTGTATGACACCCAGTTGCCCGATGGTGGCCCTATTCCCACCTCGGTGGAATGGAAGACGTTGGATGGTGTGAAGTTGGAAGGAAAGCTCACACCAAGTGCCAAGCCTCATGAAGAGATGGACAACACCTTCGAGATGAAGCTGCGTTGGTGGACCGGTAAAGTCACGCTCTCGCAGCGGTTTGTGGTTACGGCCGAGAAATATAATATTAATGGCGCTGTGCGCTATATGGCATGTAACGATGAAACCTGCACATCGCCTTCTGCCGAGAATTTCTCGTTCAGCGGTAATGCACCTAAGGCTGCTGCGGTAAAAGAAGAACTGGTGAAAGAGGATACGGTGCCGGTGGTGCAGGAAGAGCCTGCCGCAGCTCCCGATTCGCTCGATGCTGTTGTTCCGTCCGATACGTGGGCACCGGTGAGCGCTGTGGTTTCCAAGGCCGAAGAAGCGGCCTCTGCCACATCACCCACGGGTTGGTGGCGCATTTTTGCACTCTGTTTCTTAGGCGGATTACTCGCTCTGCTCACCCCTTGCGTGTGGCCCATCATTCCCATGACGGTGAGCTTTTTCCTCAAAAAAAGCGGGAGTCGTGCCCAATCGATTCGTGATGCGGTCATTTATGGCTTGTCTATTATTGTTATCTATGTGGTGCTGGGTCTTGCGGTGAGTGCCATCTTCGGTGCCAATGCACTGAATGCTCTTGCAACCAACGCCATTTGCAATATCGTGTTTTTTGCCCTGCTGGTGTTGTTTGCGGTGTCGTTTTTCGGAGCATTTGAAATCAAGTTACCCGACTCGTGGTCGAGCAAGATGGACAGTGCCGCCGAGCGTACAACCGGCCTGCTGAGCATCTTCTTTATGGCATTTACGCTGGTCATTGTTTCTTTTTCCTGCACGGGTCCTATTATCGGCACTTTACTGGTAGAGGCCGCCAGCCAGGGGTCGAGCATGGGTCCAGCCATAGGGATGCTGGGTTTTGCCATAGCACTGGCTATTCCATTCTCGCTATTTGCGCTATTCCCGTCGTGGTTAAAGAAATTGCCGCGCTCAGGAGGCTGGATGAACACGGTGAAAGTAGTGCTGGGATTCTTGGAGTTGGCCTTGTCGCTCAAGTTCCTTTCTGTAGCCGACCTGGCCTATGGGTGGCACATCTTGGATCGAGAGACATTCTTGGCGTTGTGGATAGCCATCTTCGGTTTACTGGGACTGTACCTGCTGGGCATATTCCGCTTTGAAAGTGATGGAGAGCCCACGAGTTCGGGCGTGGGAGTGACTCGTTTCTTCATGGGCTTGATTTCTCTGGCATTTACGGCCTATTTGATACCGGGATTGTGGGGAGCTCCATTGCGCACAACCAGTGCATTTGTTCCGCCGCTTTACACTCAAGACTTTAACCTTTATGGTGAGGAACTCACACAGTATGACGACTATGACAAGGGTATGGAAGCGGCCGCGCGCCAGGGAAAACCGGTATTTCTGGATTTCTCGGGTTATGGTTGTGTGAACTGTCGCAAGATGGATGGGGCCGTTCTCGACAAGGACGAAGTGAAATCACTAATAAAGGAAAAGTTTATCACCATCCAACTGATGGTGGATGATAAAAAAGCATTGCCCCAATCGCGATATGTGCAAGAAAATGGCAAGCAGGTGGAACTCGCCACCTATGGCGACCTGTGGAGTTACTTGCAGAGACACAAGTTCGCATCCAATTCTCAACCCTATTATGTGATACTGAATGAGAAAGGCGAAATGCTGTCAGGCCCGTTTGCCTACAAAGAGGATGTGCCTGCCTTCCTTCAATTCCTGAATGCGGGTTTGCAATAATGCTGAAATAAGATTTTCAATGATGTAAATATAAAAGAGATGAAAATTCGTAATACAATATTGCTGGCGGGGATGGCTCTGGTGTCATTTATGGCCAATGGCTCCGACTGGTTGACGCAGGTCAACAACTGCATTGCCTGCGGTGAATTTGCCCGGGCCGAGAAAGTGATGAATAAATTGCCGAAGAAGACGCGCACGGCCCAAGCGGTGCGTATCGACTCGCTGAAAACCATTATGGAACGCATCCGCAAGGACTTCAACATGACACCTGAACAGGGTGTGGCGCTTATCCGGGAAAAGATGCCCAATGTGACCGACGCTCAAATTGCCAACTGGAAATCAACGCGCAAACTGGAAGTGATGGAAATAGATGGCCGCGAATGGTGGTTCCGCAAGAGTGTGCGCAACCTGTGGTTGCTGGGTGATGAATTTGCTCAAATCAACGAAGAGGAGAGAAAGGAAACCTACCAGACACGCCGGCGCTATTTCCTGCAAGCCATGCGCTCGGCACCCGATCGCTGGGGCGTGCGCAACTGGCAACGCGCCAACATCACGTTCTCGCTCGATGTTGATGCCGACGCTGTTCCCGCCGGTGAGACGTTGCGTGTGTGGATGCCCTTCCCCTACGAGAATATGCGACAGCGCAATATTAATTATGTGGAAGGTAATCATCCTGCTACCATGAGCACGGGCAGCAAGCATCACACCGTGTATATGGAAGCTGTGGCCGAAGCGGGCAAGCCCACGCACTTTGAGTTCACGTTCACCTACGAGGTGGGTGAACGCCACATTGCCCAGCAAGATTTGCGAGCCATGGTCGAACCGTATAATGTGGAAAGTGAGTTGTACAAAACCTACACAGCCAGTGAGGCTCCGCACATGATTATTACCGACGAAATGCGCCAGTTGGCCCAGAATATAGTCGGTGATGAGGAAAATCCGGTCATGCAGGCCTATATGGTATATCAATGGATTTCTCGCACATTCCCCTGGGCCGGAGCGCGCGAATACAGCACCCTGGCCAACATTCCGCAATATGTACTCGACAACAAACATGGCGACTGCGGGCAGGTGACACTCCTCTATATCACCCTGGTGCGCGCACTAGGCATCCCGGCACGATGGGAGAGTGGCTGGATGTTGCACCCCGGAGAAGTGAATTGGCACGACTGGGGCGAGACCTTCTTCCAGGGCGTGGGATGGGTGCCCACCGACCAGTCGTTCGGGCGCAGTTCCATCGACACCCCCATGGATGCCTACTATGCTACCGGCATCGATGTGTATCGCATGGCTACTAATGAGGGGGTGGGTGACCAACTCAGCCCCCCAAAGACCTACATCCGCAGCGAAACCGTCGATTTCCAGCCCGGTGAGGTGGAATGGCGCGGAGGGAACCTTTATTACGACAAGTGGCACTCCCACCTGGAAGTGAACGGAATCACACCGGTAAGTGTTCTTATTCAGTAACCCCTTTTATGACTCAAAGAGATGAAAAGACTCGTTTTAATTCTGATAATTGCATTGATGACTGCCGGTGCGGTGCAAGCCAATAAATTGCGTGACATTCAATCCATTGTGAGCGAATTGCAAAGGCGATTGGCACCAGATGGGCGCACGGCGTTGTGGAAAGTGAGAACCGATAGCAGAGCTCGGCACATAATGGTTGAAGGTATCGTGGGCACGAAGGCGATGGAGAATGAACTTAAAGCCACGTTCAAAGATGATAAACGTGTGACGGTGGATGTGCTAGTAGCAGAAGATGTGCAACCCGCATCCAAGCAGTGGGCTTTGATCAAGTTGGGCATTGCCACTCTGCGGTGCGATGCCAAGCATAGTGCCGAGGTGGCCACACAAGCCATCATGGGTACACCACTCAGAGTTTTGGATAACAATGGCGATTGGTATCGTGTGCAAATGCCCGATGATTATATTGCATGGGTGCCCGAAAGTTCGCTCATCTTCCGTTCGGCCGAGCAGATGCAGCAGTGGCGTAAGTCGCGCCGCAGCGTGGTCACGGTTTATGATTCACGATTGGTGACCGAGCCGGCCGGAGATGAAACCGTGAGCGACTTGGTGCTAAGTTGTATTCTTGAGTATCAAGGCGAGCAAGGCGATTGGGTGCATCTGGCCACGCCCGATGGCCGTGATGGCTGGGTGCATAAGTCGCAGGTGGCCGACTTTGATAGCTGGAAGAAACAGGTTTTCGACCTGTCGCTCATCGAGCGCACCGCTCGCCGCATGATGGGCAGCGGTTATCTGTGGGGAGGCACCACAACCAAAGTGACCGACTGCTCGGGACTGATGAAAATCAGCTATCTGGCCAATGGCATTATTCTTCAACGTGATGCCTCGCAGCAGGCATTGACGGGCAAGAAAATTGCCGACTGGCACGACTGCCGGTTAGGCGACCTTCTCTTTTTCGGCAACAGCAAGACAGGCCGTGTGACACACGTGGGCATGTATTTGCGCGAAGGGAAATATATCCATTGCTCGGGTCAGGTGAAAATTAACAGCCTGGAGCCAGGAGCGGCCGATTACCTGTATTCGCCACTGTCCATAAGTCGTATAGAGGGACAAGTGGGTACAAAGGGCATCACCGCGGTGGCTGCTCATCCCTGGTATTGAAACAATAATAACCAAAATATAAAAAGACTATTATGATGAATCGTAGAAAATTCATAGCCGGAGCAGGAATGAGCCTGCTGGCTGCATCGTCGCCAATATCGTTCTCGGCATTTGGGGCACCTACCCGCAAGACAGGTAAAAGCGGACACCTTAATCTCTCGTTTTTTCCATACGAACTCAAATTGCGCCACGCGTTTAACTTAGCCCGTTATAGCCGCACCACCACACCCGATGTGCAGGTGCAACTGGAGTATGACGGCATCGTAGGTTATGGCGAGGCTTCAATGCCACCCTATCTGGGCGAGAGTGTAGAGAGTGTAACCACCTTTCTCAACAGCTTGGATCTGGCGCAGTTCACCGACCCTTTCCGCATGGAAGACATCCTGGCCTATGTAGATAGTGTGGCACCCAATAATCGTGCCGCCAAGGCCAGCGTGGATATTGCTCTTCACGACCTGGTGGGCAAAATTATGGGTCAGCCGTGGTATAAGATATGGGGGTACAACCCCGAGAAGACACCTGTCACCAGTTTCACCATAGGCATCGACGAGGAGAAGGTTGTGCGACAGAAGGTGGAAGAGGCCCGGCCCTATAAATTAATAAAGGTGAAGATGGGGCTGGACAAAGATCAAGAAACCATCAACATCATCCGCGAAATGATGCCCGATGTGCCCATTTGTGTGGATGTAAATCAAGGGTGGACCAGCAAAGAGCACGCCCTGGAAATGTGTCACTGGCTCAGTGAACGCAACTGCCTGTTTGTTGAGCAACCGTTCGACAAGACGATGATCGACGAGACGGCTTGGTTGCGTGAACGTAGTCCGCTGCCCATTATCGCCGACGAGGCATTCCAGCGCCTTCCCGACATCGTGCGTTTCAAGGGTGTGTACGACGGCATCAATATCAAGCTGATGAAGAGTACCGGTCTCTACGAAGCACATAAGATGGTGACGCTGGCGCGCGGGCTCGACATGAAGGTGATGATAGGTTGCATGACCGAGACCTCGTGCGCCGTGACAGCCGCAGCCAATCTCTCGCCTGTTGTAGATTATGCCGACCTTGACGGAAACTTGCTCATTGCCAACGACCGCTTCGATGGCATGACCGTAGAAAATGGAAAAATCACCCTGCACGATCGTCCCGGGCTGGGCATCATTCCCCTCTCTGGCAAGTAGGCTATATTAATAACTATTGGTGTCCGCTAAAACTTAAAAATCGATAAATGACCCGTGAGGGTGAGCCATAACTGAATTATGAAGTGCCCCGGTATTTCAAGACGCAAAAAAGCTGCCATTGTTGACCGATGGCAGCTTTTTGGGTGTTATTACAGCCTGTGAATTGCTATAAGTGACTATAGCACCGACTGCTTGCTGTAGGTGATGGTGACTTTAGCTTTGTCGAGACGCAAGTTGGCTATTGCCGGTTTGGAAACCTGCGGTGCAATTTTGGTCACGATTGTGCTTCCGGTTGTGTAATATGAGCTAGATGTTGTATAGGTTGTTATGTCAACCGGGGTTATGGTCAGGTCAATATCTTCGGCATCGGCCACACCATGTTTGTTGTTGATAATGTTCAGCACATAGTCGCGCAGCCCGTTGAACAGATAGCACTTCTGGTCGCTGTCGTAGACGGCATAGAACGAGTCTTTGTTATTGGTCAAGCTGTCGCCGGCAATAAAGTCGTCTTTCTTGGACGTTTTCACCATGAGTAAGTTAGTGGGAGGAGCAATATCATACTCGTTATTAACTAAATCAACAGGAATGTTGAGCGTGAGGCTGTTGATAACGCCTAAGTCGGAACTGGTGTTTTCCCTAAATGAATTGATGATGTCCTGTATGGGAAACTGCACCTGCACCTCATATCCTGCGGGAGCCATGACGATAGCCTCTCCCGTGTCGATCTGGGCTTGCAGGCCGGCATCGACATCGATGTGAAGGATGTTGTTGTTAAGCACCTCGGGAGAAGCAACCATATACACGCTGCGGTTGCCCTCGCTAATGGAGTCGCGACCATCGAGTGTGGTGAGATGTTTGCGGTAAAAAACGGTGAACTCGGTATAATTAAAGTTCATCATTCGGCCACTGCCATAGGTGTTAGTAATATACATTCCCGGGAAAAAACGGGCGAATGTGGTGGGGGAGTTAAATGTGTCGGGATCACGCTTGAACTCGTGGAACAATTCCTGAGCCAGAGCTACCGGCATGTGAACACGAGTTTCATAGTAGGCAATGGTATCGGACGAAGAACGATAAACCAGCGTGGCCGCTTGTGGTGAATAGGGAGCTTCGCCCAGCAAGTCGCTAGGAGTATAGTATTGATCTACATCCAAGTCGCTATAAATGGGATTGGGCAATTGCTTGCTGAGCCGATAAACGCTCATGCGCATGGGCACGTTGGCATCGCCCGTAAATCCATTCTTGGCAATGCGCAGTGCCAGATAGCAAGAGTCGATGAGGTCTTCGGTCACTCCAGTGGTGTCGATCATAATCGATGGCATGAATTGTGTCACCACTTGCGATGAAAGAGTGCCGTAGCCCGAGCTCTTGATAAGTCCCACGAGCTGGGTGCTGGTGCGCGACTGCAGCCGATGGTTGGGAACCGAGTGGCCTGTGATTAAAAACGACGAGTCGGTGACAATGGCCGTGCGTGTATCAATGAGCGATGTACCAATGTTGTCGTCGGAACATGAAAACAGAGTGGTCATCAATGCTGTGAGCATTAATGTGAAAAGTGTCTTTTTCATTTTCATTGTGTTTAACTCTCGGGTTACAGTGATGCGTAGAAGTCGCGATAAGCGTCATAATTTACGTTTAGAACTAGCGGCTTTGCTTCGTCTTCCTGTTCGCTAGCCTGATTCTCGCCTTCGTTGGGTAGTGGCTGCTCTGCATCTGCTGCGGTTTGCTCATCTTCGGGCAAATCCCCATTTTGGTATGGGAGGAAGGGAAGTCCCGATTTTTCAACCAGTTCCAGCACTTCGGGCTTGATGGTGGGGCTGCATTGTACGACAGCGTCGCAGTGGTCAAGAGCGAGTTGTGTGAGCGCAAGATAATCAACCTCTTTGCCTTCGATCGCCTTGAGATATTCTTCGGGAATTTCATCCTGTTTGAGTTTATCGGCAAGGCGGCTGTCTAATGGTTGGTCGAAATCGTTATCAAACAAGGCATAGACAATTTTTGCATCACGGAACGAGGGGTCTACGGCATATATCTGGCGCATGTAGATGGGAGCTAAAGCAGTTACCCATCCACTGCACTGAATCACGTCGGGGTTCCATCGCATTTTTCTCACGGTTTCTATGACAGCCCGCACGAAGAATATGCTGCGCTCATCGTTGTCGGCTGGTGAACTGTCAAGTTCCAGCTGCTTAGCCAGTTTCGGGGTGAAGTAGTCGTCGTTAAAGATGAAATATATCTGAATTCGGGCAGGCTGTAATGTGGCCACCTTCATGAATAACGGATGGTCGGTATCATCAATAACAATGTTCATGCCAGTGAGCCTTTGGGCTTCATGTAACTGGTAGCGGCGCTCGTTGATCATGCCATAGTTGGGCATGAACACTCTGACTTCTGCACCGAGTTCATGAATCCGCTCGGCCATTTTGCGTGACATGACCGACATTCGAGTTTCGGGCAAATAGGGTGCCATTTCCTGCGAAACAAATAATACTTTTTTCAACTCCATGACTTATCTTTCTGTTGATACTATCATGCAAAGTTACAATTTTTTTATGATAACTGCTAATTTTTGCCCGGCACTTGCTCATTTTTTAAGTAAAATAGAACTGCTTTTAACATCTTGTAATTGTTTGCTCAAGAGTGCAGGCTGCCGCATTAGTGCAGAGTGCGGCAATGGCAGAACGATGCGTGGATTAAGCTTGTGCTGACGTGATGGCAACGATAGGAAACAGGGTTGCATAAAAAAGGACGGATTCATGTGGAATCCATCCTTTTCATGGGATTATAGGATACGGCTTATTACTTTTCTGTGTTCATCTTGTAGAATGAACGATAGACAAAGAAGAGGGCCACTGCGCAGAATGCAATGCCAAACCAGGGAGCCACGTCACGGAAACCATCGCTGATGGCGATTTCCATTGCCAGCACACCAAACAGGGTGGTGAACTTGATGATGGGGTTCAGTGCCACAGAACTGGTGTCCTTGAACGGGTCGCCCACGGTGTCGCCCACGACCGATGCGTCGTGCAGTGCAGTGCCTTTAGCCTTCAGGTCGACCTCAACAATCTTCTTGGCATTGTCCCATGCGCCTCCGGCATTGGCCATGAACACGGCTTGGAACAAACCGAATACGGCTATTGAAATCAAATAGCTAACGAACAGGCACACCGCATCGCTGCCACCGATGTTGGCAGGCGAAGACAGGCAAGCAATGCCCAGTGCGAAGCAGAAGATGGCGATGAAAATGTTGATCATGCCACGCTGAGCATAGTTGGTGCAGATTTGCACCACTTCCTGACTCTTGGCGATATCGGCTTTCTTGGGCGCGTTGGCGTCGAGCTTGATGTTGTTTTTGATGAATTCCACAGCACGATTGGCACCGGTGGTGACGGCTTGCATTGAAGAGCCGGTGAACCAGAAAATCACGCATCCGCCTAAGATGAATCCTAAGATGGAGTAGGGGTTGAGCAGATTGAGGATTGATGCCGGATCTATGCCTAGAGCTTGCTGGATGAGCAGGATGAGCGAGAAAATCATGGTTGTGGCACCTGCCACGGCAGTGCCGATGAGCACGGGTTTAGCCGTAGCCTTGAAAGTGTTGCCAGCCCCGTCGTTGGCTTCGAGGTAGTATTTGGCTTTCTCAAAGTCGGGCTTGAAACCAAATTCGCTTTCAATTTCGCTGGTAGCTTTTTCGATGTCGTCTTCAATGAGCGAGAGCTCGTAAACCGATTGGGCGTTGTCGGTCACAGGACCATAGCTATCTACTGCAATGGTCACAGGACCCATTCCCAGCATGCCGAATGCAACAAGGCCAAACGCGAAGATGGCATAGTACTGACCGAGCAAGCTCTCCATGTTAAATTCAAACGAAGCCATGTAGGCAATGAGCATGAGGATGAAGAACACGGCTCCAGTCCAGAAACTGCCGAAGTTACCTGCCACCAGGCCCGACAAGATGTTAAGCGAGGCACCACCTTGCTCGGACGCGCGCACCACCTCTTTAACATGAGTGGAGTTGGGCGAAGTGAACCACTTGGTGATTTCGGGAATCAGGGCGGCGCCCAGAGTTCCGCAACTAATGATGATACTCAGACCCAGCCAGTAGTTGTTGCCCATGTCTTTGAGGCAGAAATAGCTGGCGGCAAAAGTTCCAATAATAGACAGGATAGATGTAATCCACACCAGGCTGGTGAGTGGTTTCTCGAAGTCGATGTCGTCGGCATTGCTATACTTGGCTTTGCTGATGGCATTGTTGATATAATAGGAAACTACACTGGCCACCACACCCAGGATGCGCATTACAAAGATCCACACCAGCAATTGAATTTGGTATTCGGCAGGAACAGCCAGCAAGATGAACGAAACCAGGGCTACGCCGGTTACACCATAGGTCTCAAAGCCATCGGCGGTAGGACCAATGCTGTCGCCTGCATTGTCGCCTGTGCAGTCGGCAATCACACCGGGATTACGGGGATCGTCCTCGCCAATTTTGAACACCACCTTCATCAGGTCGCTGCCGATGTCGGCAATCTTGGTGAAGATACCGCCGGCGATGCGCAGTGCGCTAGCTCCCAGCGACTCGCCAATGGCAAAACCGATAAAGCAACTGCCGGCCAGATCACCGGGCATGAACAGCAAGATGGTGAGCATAAGCACCAGCTCCACACAGATGAGCAGGATGCCGATACTCATACCGGCTGTCAAAGGAATATTAAGAAGATCTAAAGGCTTGCGGCGAAGTGACGCAAATGCCATGCGGGCATTGGCAAATGTGTTCATGCGAACACCATACCATGCCACAGCATACGAACCTAGAACACCAATCACGGTCCATGCCAGAATGAGCAGAACAGGACCCGCACCCATGCCGTCGAGCACTCCAAAGTAGAGTACTACGGCCAGACCAATGAAAGCAAACAGAATGCCGAGGAATTTGCCTTGCTGCTTGAGATAAGTGGAGCAGGTTTTAAAAATCACATCACCAATCTCAAGCATGGAAGAATGGGCCTTCAAACGGCGTACTTTTGCAAATTGCCAATAGCCGAAGAGCATACCCAAAACAACGACGAGGAATCCCCAATAAAGGATGCTCGTTTCGCTGTTAGACGCAAAGCCTTCGGGCATTTTTAGATTCGCCTCACTTGCCATCATGGAGGCCGGCAGCATTAAAGCGCTTAATGCAATTAGAATCTTTCTCATTGTCTTTAAATTTGTTAAAAGGTATAGTTGTTAAATTTCCGGTTAGAAGGGCATGCGTCTTTCGATGAGAAATAGCGGCATGCTTGTTTTTCGCTGATTAATAGTCTATTGTGTGGCAATTGACTGCTAAAGCGACAATATTGCTTGCAAATATACTTGAAAAAAATCAAAACCGAGCATTTTTGGACAAGAAAATAACTATTTTTTTGAATATTTGCTATGTTGCGTTTTGAAATGGCATTTGTTTCAAAACGAAAATTATAACGACACGTTTGTTAAAAATCACAAATCGGGGTGCCATGTCCAAGGGCAATGAAGTTGAGGGTGGATTAGAGAAGAGGTTATAATTTGTCGGTGCCATAAATAATGATTAATTTTGCGCAACAAATTCTAGAAGAAGATGAATGAATTGAAATATTTAGGTATTATTCCGGCCCGTTACGCCTCAACGCGTTTTCCCGGAAAACCCCTCGCGCAGCTGGGCGGTAAGCCGGTTATTCAGCGCGTTTGGGAACAAGTTAATAGTGTTTTGGATTCGGTAATCGTTGCCACCGACGATGAGCGTATCGTGAAGACGGTAGAAAGTTTCGGGGGAAAAGCTGTGATGACTTCCAACCAGCATCGCAGCGGCACCGACCGTTGCTGGGAAGCTTATGTGAAAAATGGTGGTGCCGAAGATGTGATTATCAACATTCAGGGCGATGAACCATTTATTCATGGCAGTCAGTTGCGCAGTGTCATGTCGTGTTTTGACGATGTGGATACAGACATCGCCACACTCGTTCGTCCGTTTGTTGGTGAAGATTATCGGTTACTTGAAAATCCTAATTCGGTCAAGGTTGTGATAGACAAGCAGATGCATGCACGCTATTTCTCCCGTTCTGTCATTCCATTTGTGCGTGGTGTAGACCAAGAGTTGTGGCCAACCAAAGTTCAATACTATACGCACATAGGACTCTATGCATATAGGGCAGAAGTGCTGCGCGCAATCACGCAATTGCCGCAATCGTCGCTCGAGTTGGCCGAGTCGTTGGAACAGTTGCGCTGGCTGGAAAATGGTTACACCATCAAGACCGCCATTTCTAATTTAGAGACCATAGGCATAGACACGCCGCAAGACCTCGCGCGTGCCGAAAAAGAATTGATTAAATTCAGTGTCAGATAAATCATAACAACATTTCCTATGCTCGACCGCTCCCTGCAACCACCCGTCAGTCCGTTTACAAATGTGAAACTGGATTTCCCCCAGCAGACCACACTTAGCAATGGTGTCCCGTTGCAAGTTATTAATCAGGGCGATGACCCGGTAAATCGCGTTGCTGTATATGTGCGTGGAGGAATACTTGATGAGCCCAAACCTATGATTGCCATGATGACCGGTACTGTGGCTCTGGAAGGCAGCAAGAGTCATACATCGGCCGAAATAGCTCAGACCCTTGATTTCAATGGAGCATGGAAAGCTGTTCAGTCTTATGACGACTGGACCGAGTTGTCGTTATGGTCGCTCAATTACAATTACGAAACAAATTTGCGGTTGCTGGCCCAGTGTATCTTGCAGCCGACGTTCATGCCCGATGATTTGGATCTGTTACAGCGCCGTTATGCCGGCACTTATGCCGCCTCGCATCGGCGTGTCAAATATCTTGCTGCATTGGAACTGCGTCGTTTATATTATGGACAGACTCACCCGTTGGCTATAGATATTACGCCAGATGACATCTTGTCGATTACATCCGAAGAACTGCGCAGTTTTTATCTCCGTTATTATTTGACGTCGCACATGCGTGTCATTCTGGCCGGGAAAATCACCGATCGTGAACTGGCGGTGACCGACGATGTGCTGGGACATATTGACATTCCCGGTCGATCATTGCCATATTACGACTGGAGCACATTCGAGGCACCTGCATCGGGAACAGTAAAGGTTGTTGAAAGGCCCGAGGCCGTTCAGTCTGCTATAGCCATCGCCTTGCCCGCAGTACCTCGTCGACATCCGCATTATTTCAAGTTGCGAGTGCTAATCACGGTGCTTGGTGGGTACTTTGGAAGTAGGCTGATGAGTAATATCCGTGAGGAGAAAGGCTACACTTATGGTATCAGTGCTGTGCTGGCCGGCCGCGAGCATTGCAGTTATATAGGCATCTCCACCGAGTGCATGACGCAGTACACGTGGGCCGTGGTAGATGAAATAAAGGCCGAAATGTCGAGACTGCGCGAGCAACTTGTGCCTGCCGATGAACTAGACACGGTGCGCAAGTACATGATAAGTGACCTGGTTAAAACGCTCGACACACCTTTCAGCGTGGCGTCTTATGTGGGCTCGACCATCACTTTCGGTGTATATCCCAGTTATTATAACGACCAGGTAAAAGCTATTGAGCAAGTCACCGCGGCCGATTTACTGGAAATGGCACGTATTTATTTGCGTGAAGAGCGTATGCTGATAGCTGTGGTGGGCAACATGTCAGGGCTCGGCCGCTAGAGCGGTGCCTATCTCGGTCGAGGAACAGTATTCGATTGGCCTGTGGTTGATTTCTAGCAGAATTTGACTCAAGCGCCTATCGAGGGCCTGCAACGTTTGCACCCGTTTAGACTGAATCAACTGGCATTCCCACACTTCAAGCACATAATAACCCATGTCGTGAAGGGCTTTATAGTTGCGTCGGTCGCGAGTCTTGTTGCGCTCAATTTTCGCTCGCCAGAATTCGGCATTGGTTTGTGGCCACTTGAACTTGCCACAGTCGTGTCCGTGCCAGAAACACCCATTGATAAAGATAACCGAACTGTATCGACGCAGAACGATGTCGGGCGAGCCCGGCAGCGACTTTACATTGAGGCGATAGCGGTAGCCATGCCGCCACAGCCAGTTGCGAACTATCAGTTCGGGCTTAGTGCCACGGCTGTGAATGTTGCTCATGCAGCGATGGCGCTGCAGGGGTGTCATTTTATCGGCCATAGGATGCTCTTTAATACCCTTGCATGATAACTCTTATTCGAGCCGTGGGGGTGAGGTGGGTGATGAAATTGTTGAGGGTGCTGATATCTATTGACTTGACCAGGTCGTGATAGGTCGTGTGGGTGTCAATGCCTTGCGCCAAGTTGCGCATTGTCCCTAGCCAGTAGGTGTTGGTGTGCACGTCGGTGTCGTGCTGCTTGAGCAATTGTGTCTTGATAACATCAAGCAACTCTGCTGTGGTGCCGAAGCTCAAAACTATGTCGAAAGCCTGAGCTAGCGCCTGGACCATAGATTGTGTGCGTTCGGGTTGGGTGTCAAATTTTGCACTGATCATCCATTTGTGGCTGGACTGTGACAGTGCGCCGGTAGCGTCAACGCCATAGGTCCCATGCAACTCTTCTCTCAGATAACTGGTGAGAGCCACTTGCATCACTTGCCCTGTGATGTCCATGAGCACGATGTTGCGCAAGTTATAGGGCATATCTCCCAACATTCCAGCATAGACGCTGCCTTTGGGAGCCGACATGTGTGAGAGAAACACGTTGTCGATGTCGCCGGTGGGATAAGGTGAAGAGTGGGTGGGTGTGTCTTTCATTCCACGGTTGGGGATGGAAGCAATATACTGCTCAATGAGAGAACGAACAGCAATGGAATCGAAATTGCCCACGATGGAGAAGGTAAAGTCGTTAATACAAGCAACTCGCTCATCATATAATTTCAGTATTTTGCTGAAGTTTGTGCTGTCGATATCACTTGGTGTCAACGTGCGAAAAAGTGGGTGATGCGAGTATAATGTGGAAGCGATAGAGTCGGCAAAGATGCCCTCGGGTGTGCTAGTCATGTTCCCCAGCTGTGATTTGAGTCGGTCGGCTAGGATGCTGTAAGCTGCGGTGTCGGGTTTTACTGATGTGAAATATAAATAATTAAGTTGCAGTAGGGTGGCCAAGTCGTCACGCTGGCAGTTGCCGTTAATGTCGTCGGTGACATCGCTGATTTCATATACTAGCGACAGCGGAGTGGTGGCGAGGCGTTTTTGAAGCTCGGCTTGGGTCCACGATCCCAGTGCACTATTTTCCACCACATGATTCATAAGTCGTAATTCTTTGTCGTGCCGACCGCCGTAGGCCCAGCATCCACCTGGACTTGTTGCATTAAACAGAATCTCATCGTTTTGGAATGTGGTGTGCTTGAGTTGAACCTTGGCGCCATTTGAGAGCGTGAGCGTGGTAATGCCGGTTTGGGAATCAAGGTGCTCGTCGATGATGCGTCCTGGAGCTGGGGGTGAGCTCATTAGTGGAGCATTGGTTGTGGGTATGTCTATGTAGGCGTCGGTCGATGAGCAGGCCACGTTGTTGACGATGCCGTAAATGGCGTCTTGATCGGGTAATGATTCTTTGTGAGTGCCTGCGATGAGAACTCTCAGATTCTTAAAGTTGAACATTGCACTTGCCAGTGTATTCACTTCGTTCAGGTGAACATTGTCGAGCGTGTTGAAAACTAAATCACACTCCTTTTTTACACCGGGAATATATCCTCCATTGATGAAATGGTCGATGTATTCAGCGACGTAGTCACTGGTGCTATGGTTGTCAATCTCGTTGAGGAGATTATTGAAAACAGTGCGCTCAAGCTCGATAGCCCTTTGCAGTTCAGAATCTGTAAAACCGTGTTGTTGAACGCGTCGAGCCTCGGTGAGCAACGCTGTGAAAGCCTGTTGCGAATGTTCTGCTTTGGGTAATCCCATCAGGGTGAAAGCACCAATTGTGCTGGCTACAAGCAAGTCGCCGCTGCTGCAGGTAGCATCTTGCAGCGGGCATAGGCTGTTTTGCATTAACTCGTTGAGACGCAAGTTGAACATGTCACTTATCAGGCGATGAAGTGTGTTCGCATGAAGGTAATCCAGTGTGTTGCGATGGCTGCGCTTCATTTTTTCAAACGGGAAATAGACGTGAATAGTGGTTTGGGGTGATTCGATGTCTTGATAAATGAAGCTCTTTATACCGTCGGCGCAGACCTGGTTGTCAATCAACCGAGGGGTATCTTTACGTGTAGGTATGGTTGAAAAAATCTCTTTAATGCGCTTTTCGATAGCTGCGGCATCAAAATCGCCTACAACGACGATAGCTTGCAAATCGGGCCTGAACCATTTTTTGTAGAAATCCATTAATTGCTGTCTATTGACGCCATTTACCACATCCATTAGCCCGATGGGAATGCGATGAGCATAACGAGAATTGCCCAGCAGTGCCGGTAGAGCCTTCTCGTAAATGCGCATCACATAGTCGTTGCGTGAACGCCATTCTTCACCGACGATATTTTTCTCTTTCTCTATGGCTGCACTGTCTAGTGTGAGGTTGCCCGACAAGTCGCGCATGATGAGCAAAACCGAGTCGAGCGGTTGTAAACTGGAGGTGGGAATATTTGAGATGTGGTAGAGCGTTTCGTCGAAACTGGTAGAAGCATTGATGTCGCCTCCATAGGTCATACCACTGGCTGTGAGGTAGTGAATGAGTGATTGTCCAGGGAAATGTGTGGTGCCGTTGAAAGCCATGTGTTCCAGCAAGTGTGCCAGTCCTTGCTCATTGTCTTCTTCTACAATAGACCCCACTTTATGAGCCATCCAGCATTCGGCGCGCTGTGCCGGTTGTGCATTGTGGCGAATGTAGTAAGTCATGCCGTTGGGCAAGGTTCCCATTCTCAAAGCGGAGTCGATGGGTAACTCAGGCAGTGCCGCAAGAGTCAAACATTGAATCAATGCAATAATGGCTGTCAATAGGCGTGATTTCATGTGTTTTTTAATTATTGTGGTGCTATAATGCCATTCATCATCGCATAAAAACTCAACCCCGACACGCTCTTGATGCCCAGCTTGGTGGTGATGTTTTTGCGATGCGTGAGCACCGTGTTGATGCTGATGTTGAGCACATCGGCGATTTCTTTATTGATGTGACCACTCACCACAAGACGCAGCACGTCGATTTCGCGTTGTGAAAGCAGCGTTGATGTGCCGGAAGTCGTGACAGGCTCATGCTGAAAGAATTTAATCAAACTCGCTTTTAGTTCTTCAATTGAGCTGTAATGAATGATGTTGACACTGCTGTCGCCTTTCACGGCCTGTGGGGTGATGATGATGGTGCGGCTTTGCCTTGGCAGAAAATATTTGAGGTGAGTGGTGAAGGTGATGGCATCGGTAAAAACGATGTCGATGTCGGCTACCATATAAAGGTCGTCGATGGAATGGACGATGAGGGCTTGAATGTCAAAACTGGCATTGAGCAACTGTTGCATCCCCATGGCCTGCAAGTCGTCGATCATGAAAATGGTGCACCTCTTCATGGCTTTAGTTTTGCTGCAACATGGCATGATGCATAGGACGCATGATGCGATTGCGGATGCGATTATTCTGCGTGATGTCTTTTTTTAGACTGATGATGGCAATGAGCACAGCATATCCAAGGTTGGCGTCATAGTCGCCTTGCAAGTGAATGACGATCATGCTGATGAGGTCATCAATCTTGTCTTCTATGGTGTCTTGCTCATCATTATCACGCTCAAAAGAATTGCCGGTTGCTTGCGAGAGCAATTCAGGGAATCGGTATTCGCGGTCGTAGGCAATGCGATTGAGCAATTCCTGCTTCATTTCATGGAAAAACTTGAGCATCAGTTCCAGATTGTTGTTCTGGGGCCTGCTTTTGCCAATGAGAAACTGAAAGTGGCGCTCGATGTTGGGCAACTGGTAGTGCTCATAGTAGGAGTTGGTTTTTCTCAAATAATCTACTATTTCTTTGGCACTGAATCCATCAAGGATTTTCTCGGGGAAATAATCCTTATTAATAAATGTGTTGAGGATTGCGGAGAAAAAGCAAGCATTAATGTGATGCTCTTCACATATTTTTCCCACAGTTTTGTCTCCGACACCCAGCCGTATTCCAAACCGGTTGAGTACAGTGACAGTAGCGGGGTAGTGAACAACGATGTCGCTCACCTTGGTGTCCAGATCAATAAGTTTATTCATAGGAGTAGTTGTGTGGCTTATTATGATGAGTAACTCACTTGTGAGGCCGTGACCACGGCGTCAAGTTTCTGATCGTGAGGCTCGCAGGGCACTTGCGTGACGAGCTGGCATTCAAGAGCAACACCGATTTTATATGACTTGCTGGCATTGAGCAGACGGTCGTAATAGCCGCGGCCGCGCCCCATGCGATGGCAAGCGCAGTCGAGTGCTACAGCGGGCACAATAATCAGTTCGGGAATAAAATCCACTACAGGACCCACCGGTTCGCCGATGTGGAAAGCATTGTTGTCGTCCAGCACACCTGTGTAGGCCACAATATCAAGGTCGTCACCCTTGACGCGTGGCAGGAAGACATGCTTGATTCTGTGCCATCGATCGAGGATGCTATGTGTGGGCAGTTCATCGGGAAGTGAATAGTACAGCAATATGTTTTGTGCCTGCTGAAAGGCTTCCATTGTTTCTATGGTTGCAAAAACGCGGTCGGCTTCGGCCTGTTTGTCGGCCGGAGTGATTTCTTTTTTGCGCTCTCGCATGATGCGGCGCAGAGCTTTTTTTTGAGCAATGATATCTTCGAGTGTCATGGGGCGTCATTATTTGGATGGACGGATGGGGAAGTTTGCTTTATGTTTGTTCAGCGCCTTCAGGGCTGCCGCTATTGTGTTGTCGTTGCGGTTGTAGATGGGGTAGAACGCTTCGTTGCCGAAAATGTCGCGGGCTATCAGAGCCTTGATGCTGGTGAGCAATACGTCGCGCGACTGATTGATGTAATACCATCGTGCGGGTACTCCCTGAGTGGTGGCATAGTCCACAAATTCACCTAGCAGGATATCGTCGCTGGGCAGGGTGCGCAGGTATTGCTTGTAGTCGGTCATCTGTGTGAGTGCTTTGCGGTTCCTGTTTACATAGTTGAAAGCAAACTTCTGCGGAAGGCCTGCATTGGCCACATCAATGTAATAAGAAGTAATGCCACTGGTGTCGCGCGGCACAAAGATGTCGGGTACAATACCACCTCCTCCATACACGGTGCGTCCTGTGCTGGTGGTGAAAATCTGGCTCTTATCAATCTTCATGCTGTCTTGGCTGTATATCTCGCCATTCATGTAGCGGTCATAAAGTTCTTTTTCATAACTCATAGAGCCTCCTTTATAGTCCTTCTGGATGCAGCGCCCACTGGGAGTGTAGTAGCGAGCGATTGTAAGACGTATGGCGCTGCTGTCGGGCAGGGTGAGCTGTTGCTGAACCAACCCTTTACCAAATGAGCGGCAGCCCACAACCAGACCTCGGTCGTTGTCTTGCAGGGCACCAGCAAAGATTTCACTTGCACTTGCGGTGAACTCATCAATGAGCACGACCACCTCTGCATCCTGGAAGTTGCCGTTGCCGTCGCTCCAGAATTGTGAGTCATCGCGCTTGTATCGACCTTTGGTGTAAACGATGAGCTGATTGTTGTGCAGGAATTCGTTGGCCATGAACACAGCCATCTCCATATAGCCGCCACCATTGCCTCGCAAGTCGATGATGTAACGTTTGGCACCTTCGGTTTTGAGCGTACCCATTGCGGTGATAAATTCATCAAATGTGGTGCGACCGAACTGGTTGACCTTGACGTAGCCAGTGGTCTTGTCGAGCATGTAACTTGCATCCACCGAGTTGACGGGGATATCGCCGCGAGTGACAATGAAATTGAGTGTTTTGGGCGTGTTGCTGCGTTTGATGCCCAGTTTCACCTTAGTGCCATTGTCGCCTCGTAAGCGTTTCATGACGTCATTGTTAGACACTTTCTCGCCCACAAATGTGGAATCGTCGATAGAAATAATGCGGTCACCTGCCAAGATGCCCACCTTTTCCGATGGTCCTCCAGGTATGACTTCCACCACATTCACGGTATCGTTCAATATCATGAAAGAGATACCGATTCCGCTAAAACTGCCACTCAGTTCCTGATTGGCTGCTTTGATCTCTTCGGCCGAGAAATATGCAGTGTGCGGGTCTAAGTTACTCAAGATTTCCGGAATAGACTGTTCTATGAGGTCGTCGATGTTGATGGTATCGACATAATCATTAGCAATCAGGTTCAAGATGGTGTTGAGTTTGCGGTCGTTGTCGGCAGCATAGCGACGACTGGTGAATCGATTGCCAATGAAAATGCCCACAACGACAGCTACCGCTATTAAAAGTGGCATCCACAGGAAGTGGGGACGAGGTGTGGTTTTATTAGGCATGAAGCGACAAGTGGATAAGATTGATGAAGTTAAATATTACGTGAAAAATAATGCTCGGGCGATGTCTTTTCGAGTTGCACACATTCAATTCCGGCACGTTTGAGCAAATCAATGCCGTCTGTAATGCGATAAATTTCGCCAAATACCACACGTTTGATGCCTGCCTGGATGATGAGTTTAGCACATTCAATGCAGGGTGATGTGGTGACATAGAGCGTGGCACCACTGCTGCTATTGTTGCTCTGCGCCACTTTGGTGATGGCATTTGCTTCGGCGTGCAGCACGTAGTCTTTGGTGTGATCATTCTCGTCCTCGCACACGTTTTCAAAGCCAACGGGCGTACCATTATACCCATCGCTGATAATCATTTTATCTTTAACGATGAGTGCGCCCACTTGCCGTCGGATACAATAAGAGTTTTCGGCCCAAATCTGCGCCATGCGCAGGTATCGTGAGTCTAACAGCGTCTGCTTGTCAATCTGGTTTTGCATTTGCGTTAAGGCATTGACTGTGTTGAATTTAAGATTTTATCGAACTTGTCTTGTTACAAGACTTCATAAAATCAATGCAAAGTTAGCGCAAGTTGAGCGAAAAACCAAAGCTTTGCTTTGATTTTTGAGAAAACAATGTTTCTCGTTCGGGACGAGTTGTTGAATTGTTTGGGCAATTGGAGAATTATGGCTAATTTTGTGGGCTAAAATCGAAAGAGAGAGACGGTGCGCTTGTACTTATCGTACATATTCTTAGTCCTGTATAGTCTATTTGCCATGGGGCAGACAATTAGCGGCACGCATGTAGTGGGTTATGTGCGTGACTCGGTGTCGCGTGATGCGATTCCGATGGTCACGATAAAACTAATGGGTGCTGATATGGAACTTGTGGGTTCGGAACAAGGCGGATTCTCGGTGGATACCGACATGGATATTGCAGCGATACGGCTATCGGCCATGGGGTATAAAACAAAAGACGTGGTGCTTAACCCGGGGCAGACGGTTGTGGTCGTGGACCTGGTTCAGGCAACAATCGAGCTGGCTGAGGTGGAGGTGAGAAGGACGAAAGAAAAGTATTCTAAGAAGAACAATCCTGCCGTTGAACTGATGCGGCGCATTCGGTCGCACATGGATGAGTTGAATCCGTTGCAGAACGATTATTTCTCATTCAAGAAGTATGAGCGCCTCATGTATGGTTTTAATGATGTGACAGAACTCACCGACAAGAATGTGATTTTCAAGCGGTTTGCGTTTTTGGGCGACTATGCCGACACTTCGCAGGTGACAGGTAAGCGAGTTCTACCCATATCGGTGAAGGAACAGGTCGCTCAAGAGTTTTTTTGTCGTTCTCCAAAAAAACATAAAACACTGGTTCAAGGTGTGAAAAGCACTGGAATAGACGAGTCTATGGACCAAGCAAGCGTGAAGCGTTATCTCGATGATGTTTTTCGTGAAGTTGATATATTCGGCAACGATGTAACCATTTTGTCAAACCGCTTTGTCAGTCCGCTATCAAATATCGCATCCGATTTCTATAAGTTTTATCTGTCCGACACGCTTGACGTGGAAGGCGAGCAATGTGTGGAATTGAGTTTTGTGCCGCACACACCCGAAACATTTGGTTTTTTGGGGCGAATATATGTTGTGATGAATGACAGCGCATGTTTCATCAAGAAAGTAAAATTGAACGTGCCTCACCGCATTAACCTAAATTATGTGGAACGTGTTTACATTGAGCAAGACTATGTAAAAGCTGCCGATGGTAGTCGCATTAAAATGCGCGACGACATGGAAGTAGATTTTCGGTTGGTGAAGGGCACACCCGGACTTTTCGCTCGCCGCGAGACTTCTTATCGCGAGCATTCGATGGCGCAACCTGCTGAAATGGAGGTGTTTTCAAAGCGCGGAGAACAAATTGTTGCCGCCGACGCAGAATATATGCCCGATGAATACTGGCGCGACAATCGTCCTGTCGGATCACGTTCGAGTGGAAACACGGTTAAACAGATGCTTTCGCGCCTGCGCCAATCGCGATGGTTCTACTGGAGTGAAAAGGCGATAGTAGCCCTCATAAAAGGATATGTTCCCACGGCGACAGATTCCAGTAAAGTGGATATAGGCCCCATTAATACACTCATCAGCGGAAACTCGTTGGAAGGAGTCAGGTTGCGATTGGGCGCCATGTCCACGGTGCATCTGAGTCGGCACTGGTTTGCGCGTGCCTATGTGGCTTATGGTACACGCGATGAGCGATTTAAGTACATGGGTCAGCTCACTTACTCGTTTAATGAGAAAAAACAACTGGAGCAAGAATTTCCCATTCACAGCATCCGGCTGATGCATAAATATGATGTCGATAAACTAGGACAGAATTATCTGTATACCAATCCCGACAATGTTTTCTTGCAACTCAAGCGGCAGCGAGACAATAAAATGTTGTATTTGCGCAGCACCGAGTTGGAATGGAAATATGAGATGCCCAATCATTTTTCGGTAACGCTCGGTCTAGAACACCATGTGCATGAGGCATCACGATTGTTGCCCTTCTCGTTTGCCGATGGCACTGTGCTCAAGCGGTTTTCGCAAGCGGGTTTTCGTGCTCAGTTGCGATATGCACCGGGTGAGAAATTCTATCAGACTCGTTCGCATCGGATTCCCATCAACATGGATGCTCCCATCATCACCTTGACCCAGACTTATCACCCTAAGGGATGGTTGGGTTCTCGCCATGAACTAAATAAAACCGAAATTGGATTGCAGAAAAGGTTCTGGTTCTCGGCCTTTGGTTATACCGATGTGATTATAAAGGCGGCAAAGATTTGGAGTCAAGTGGCATACCCCGACCTTTTAATACCGAATGCCAACTTGTCTTATACGATTCAGCCAGAATCTTATGCTTTGATGGATGCAATGGAATTTGTTAATGACCAGTATGTGTCGTGGGATCTTACTTACTGGGCCAATGGTGCTTTGTTCAATAGAATTCCATTGATTAAGTACCTGAAATTAAGGGAGGTGTTCACTTTCCGTGGTTTGTGGGGAAGCCTGAGCGACCGTAACAATCCTGCAAAACGCACCGACTTGATACAATTTCCCCAGAATGCGTTGTGTGCCCCCATGAGCACACGTCCCTATATGGAAATAGGGGTGGGACTGGATAACATTCTCACCATTTTGCGTGTGGATTATGTGTGGCGACTTTCTTATCGTGACACACCTGGAGTGAACCGCTCAGGGCTGCGGATTCAACTACACTTTAATTTTTAGTGTGTGAAGCGATGTATCTGCGTAAAAACGAAAAAGGGCTGAACGACCACGTGTCAATTATCAAGGCTATAGCCATGATACTGCTGCTTTATGGCCACACTGGCGTGCCAGTGTTGTCACACATGCTGTCGATGCTGAGGATGCCCGTGTTTGTCATGGCTAGTGGCTATTGTTTCAAAGATTACTATTTGGAGCATCGGGCGCAGTTTGCCCGGCGGCGTGTGAAATCGCTTTACTGGCCTTTCGTGAAATGGTCATTGATATTTTTGGTTTTGCATAACGTGCTGTGGTTGATGGGGTGTTATAGCCCATCTATTCCATGCCTTTCGCTACGTGATATGGTGGAGCGTGTGCCACACATTCTGGTGATGCATGTGCAAGAAGAAATGCTGGGTGGGTACTGGTTCATTTCAGAATTGTTTTTCTCTACTGTCATTTTTATAGCGTTGTCGCCATTCATTAAACGTGCTCCGCTCCTGTGGTGCGGAATTTTTCTGGCTGTCGCTATAGTGATGGCGCAATTTGGTCTGCATTTGCGTGTGCGCGCAACGACGTTTCTTTCGGTGTCGTTCTACACATTCGGTTACTGGGTGCGAGGAAAAACATTGTCACATTCGTGGATTACGATAGCAGTGTTGCTGGCAGTGGTGGTGACCGCCTCATTGTATGTGCCTGGACACTTTAACAGGATATATCCCCGCACCACAGTGCTGTTTTACGTCATAGTGCTGCTGGGAGCATGGATGATTGCTGCGATAGCCTACCAGATTATGATGAATTGTCCTCGTCTGTCGCGAGTGATGGCCTATATAGGAAACCGCACGTTGATGATTCTCACGTTTCACATGACTGCCATGAGATTATTGTCGTATGTGATAGTGAAGTGCACCCACCAGCCAGCAGAGCAAATTTACCAGGCGCCGCCTTATGTGTTATTCCCACTCTATATGCTTGTGGGATTGTTGGTTCCGCTTGGCTATGACTATGTCTCGCGTAAAGTGAAACTAAAATTAAAAGATGCAGTCGCTTGGGGCAAGTAACGGGGACTTTATTGTGCGGAGTCTTGCTCGTTGTCTTCGGCATAGGTGGTGTATTGATCTTCTTCGCGAGCACGACGCAAGCGGTCGCGTTTGCGCAACACCAGGAAAAGGAGAGCAATGATGAGGAGAGAACCACCAATGACACCAAAATAATATAAATAGTCACCACTATAGAAACGGCCACGAGCCATCCATGCCAGCACGGCCAGATAGATGAGTAGGGCCAGTGGCAAGATATAGGTGCGGGTAAAAAAGTTATGCTTCATCGGGAATCAGTTTTTTGAATGGAGAAGTTGCCGGGTTGAACGAGCCGTCGGTGAGCCGCTTGAGCAAGTGGATGCAAGCCCAGGCATCGGTGGCGGCATATCGTTGCTGTGCTTCGGTCAAGGTGTCGGCTTCCCAATTGGTGAGGCGTTGGTTTTTGCTGATTTTCTTCCCGAACAGGATTGCGTAAAGTTTTTGCAGGCTGGTGTCGGAGATGTTGTGTTCAGCAACAAGGTCTTGTATGTCGGTAAATCCTTGCGGATGCACATCGTGTTGCCGGTGCAGCACATTCCAGTCGTCGTGCAGTGAGATTCCCACTTTGTGACAAGTGGGGTCCTCAAGATACTCATGGAGTTTCACGGGAAGACCTATTTTATTAAGACGGAACAAGAAGCAGATGTCTTCACCGGCCAGTTGCATTAGCGCAGTCTTGTGCTTGACACCACGTTTGAATGCGGGTCGTGTTTCAGTGTCAAAGCCTACGATGGGAAACTTGCGCAAAGTGGCTACAGCGGCATTGACCGTGGCCATAGTGTCAACCACGACAATCTGATGGTCGAAAGTCGCGACTGGCATTGCATTGATTTGTTCCTTGTCGATAGATATTGTGTACATGATTACGCTATGTAGCGTCTTGCGCTGCAAAAACACTGCAAAATTAGTAATAATTAATGGATATGGTGTTATAATTTGTTGAGAAATATTTTGTAATTTTGCGCATGACATAGATAATATTTAAAATATGACGAAAAAGTTTTTTAGGAGATTTGCCCTGGTGTTGACTGTGGCAATAATGTGCGCCTGCAACGCTACGGCGCAGAGTGAAAAAGATGTAGATTTAACTCCAGCCCAAAGGGCGGCCTACGACAATATCATGACGCGCACCAGCATTCGCTCATGGGAAAATAAGGCCGTGGAACCGGCAAAGGTGGAGATGCTGTTGCGTGCCGGCATGGCAGCCCCCACAGCGGTTAATCGTCAGCCGTGGCATTTTGTGGTGCTGGAAAAGCGGGAAAGTATCGACTTGCTGGCCACTGGGCGCGGAGGAGGCATGGTGCGCAAGGCTCCACTAGCTATTGTGGTGTGTGGAGACATGACCAAGGCTCTTGAAGGTAAGGCGCAAGACTTCTGGGTACAAGATGCCTCGGCTGCGACCGAAAACATTTTGCTTGCGGCCAATGCCATAGGCTTGGGAGCAGTGTGGACAGGAGTGTATCCCATAGAGGAACGTGTAAATAATGTGCGCGAAGCCCTGAAGTTGGAAGATCATCTTGTGCCGTTGTGCACAATTCTGATTGGTTATCCCCATGAGCATCCATCGCCCAAGGATAAGTGGAGACCAGAAAATGTAACCCGTAAGTAATAGGCAATCAACTCCAAGTAGGACGCATTTAACCAAGGACTGGCGACCCTGTTGCCGGTCTTTGTTGTTGTGTGGTAAAAAAGGAAAAAATCCCTACAAATGGGGATTGTCTGTCACTGTTGCTATGCTTAATTTTGCAGTCGGTAAAATAGAATAAAATATGAGGTTGTCAGAACTGAAAACAGGCGAAAAAGGAGTCATTGTAAAGGTGACCGGGCATGGAGGATTCCGCAAGCGCATTGTAGAAATGGGCTTTATACGCGGAAAGGCTGTAGAGGTGCTTTTGAATGCACCGCTTCAGGACCCTGTCAAGTATCGTATAATGGGTTATGAGGTGTCGCTCAGACACGATGAGGCCGAGATGATTGAGGTGCTGTCGGCCGATGAAATGAAACATCAGGCCGATACCGGAGAAGATTTGGCCGATTATGCGCAGAAATCACAAGTAGAGAAAGTCGTTATCAGTGACGAACAGTTGCAGGAAGCCGCGCGGCGTAGGCGACGGGTAATCAATGTGGCTTTAGTTGGTAATCCTAATTGTGGTAAAACCTCGTTGTTTAATTTTGCCAGTGGCGCACATGCCCGTGTGGGCAACTATAGTGGTGTGACGGTTGATGCAACCGAGGCGCGGGCACAGTTTGAGGGATATGAGTTTAACCTGGTGGACTTGCCTGGCACCTATTCGTTGTCGGCCTATAGTCCAGAAGAACTTTACGTGCGCAAGCAAATCATAGAAAAGACTCCCGACGTGGTCATTAATGTCATTGACTCGAGTAATCTGGAGCGTAATCTCTATCTCACTACCCAACTCATCGACATGAACTTGCGCATGGTGTGTGCGCTTAACTTCTGGGATGAGTTTGAGAAACGAGGCGACCAGCTGAACATTGACACGCTGAGCACATTGTTTGGAGTTCCCATGATTCCCACTTCGTTCAAAAAAGGAATGGGAGTGGATTTGTTGTTCCATGTAATCATTAATATGTATGAGGGCGTGGACTTTCTCGATGAAAACGGAATGATGCGCCCCGAGGTGGCTCGCGACATCAAGCAGTGGCACGACAGTTATGCTACAAGCACTCCTTTGCAGCATCAGGAAGATTTTGCCAGTGGCGACAAACCGGTGAAGAACTATTTTCGCCACATTCACGTGAACCATGGGCAATATGTAGAAGCGGGAATAGATGCTGTTAAACAAGTCATCCAGCGGGATGTAGAAATAAGGCATCGTTATTCAACACGATATCTTGCTATAAAGTTGCTTGAAAACGATAAGGAGGCTTATAGACTAGCGCAATCGTTGTCTAATGCTCACGAGATTGAGGCCATGGTCAGCAAGTCGGCAACACAAATTCAGGAAGACACGCAAGAAGATAGCGAAACGGCCATCATGAATGCTAAATATGCTTTCATTAATGGCGCTTTGCAAGAAGCGGAATATAAAGAAGGTAGCAATCACGACACATATCGCACGACACATATATTGGACCGGGTATTGTCTAACAAATATGTGGGATTTCCCATCTTTTTCTTGATTTTGTTTGTGATGTTTGAAGTCACATTCTCGCTTGGACAATATCCTATGGACTGGATAGATGCCGGTGTGGCATGGTTGGGGGAGTGGCTGAGCAGCACGATGCCCGATGGCCCCTTGAAAGACTTGACCATAGAAGGTATCATAGGTGGTGTAGGGGCTGTGATTGTGTTCCTGCCTCAGATACTCATATTATACTTCTTTATCTCGTTTATGGAAGACAGCGGATATATGGCGCGGGCGGCGTTTATCATGGACAAACTCATGCACCGCATGGGTCTTCACGGCAAGTCGTTCATTCCGCTGATTATGGGATTTGGCTGCAATGTGCCCGCCGTTATGGCCACACGCACCATTGAAAGCCGTCGCAGCCGGCTGATTACGATGATGATATTGCCCTTCATGAGCTGCTCGGCCCGTTTGCCTATTTACATCATGATAACTGGCACTTTTTTCGCCCTACAGTATCGCAGTTTAGTGATGATTTCGCTCTATGTGGTGGGTATCATCGTTGCGGTTGTGGTGAGCAAATTGCTATCAACAATGGTGATAAAAGGTGAAGACACCCCCTTTGTGATGGAGTTGCCGCCTTATCGCATGCCCACAGGCAAAGCTATAGCGCGCCACACCTGGGAGAAAGGTAAAGAATACCTTAAAAAGATGGGTGGAATCATCTTGGTGGCCAGTATAATCGTGTGGGCATTGGGATATTTCCCACATCAAGATCAACTGTCGCGACAACAACAGCAAGAACAGAGTTACATGGGCCGCATGGGCAAAGCTATAGAGCCTATTTTTTCACCTCAAGGTTTTAACTGGAAACTGGACGTGAGCCTAATTGCAGGTGTGGGTGCTAAAGAAATTGTGGCGTCGACCATTGGTGTTATTTATAGCGATGATGATAGTTTTGCCGATGACGACAGTTTCAGCGAAGATGGAGAAAAATACTCGCGCCTGCGTAGCCGTATGCTGGCCGATGGCGTTACGCCTCTAGCCGGTTATTGCTATCTGCTCTTTGTGCTGTTATACTTCCCGTGCATGGCTACCATAGTTGCCATTAAGAATGAAACGGGGTCGTGGCGATGGGCCATTGGGGCGGCAGTCTATACCACACTGCTGGCCTGGGTGGTCTCTGCCATCGTGTATCAAGTGGGCTGCTTGTTTGGTTAGTTTGCGGGTCGTGTTTTTGTCGATTTAATTGAATGATTAGTCGGCGTTACCTTCACATTGGTCTTGTTCAGTGTGGTGTGAGCTTGTATAATCGTAATTTTCGCATTAATTTTGCAGTATAATAATCACGATATTTTCAGTGTTGTTGAAAATTATCACGATTGGAAATTTAGGCTAAATGATATTCTCAACTCAGTGTTAACTAACTTTTTTATTAAATTTTTAATTGATTTAAGCAATGAAAAAGACATTAATGACAATGCTGATTGCCCTGTGTGTGGCAATCGGATTGCAAGCACAAGATGATTCATGCAATCGTGGTGGCCATAAAGGTCATGGTGATCACATGGACCCTGCCAAGATGGTGGAAATGCGTGTTAATCGCCTCAGCGAGGAATTGTCGCTCACAGCCGACCAACGCGTGGCCATTACTGAAATCCTCACTAAGGATGCTCAGGCCCGTAAAGCCGCAATGCCGCAAAAAGGTGAGAAGATGGCGCAGGGCGAAAAGCCTAGTCGTGAACAAATGAAGAGCCGCCGAGAGCAGATGAAGGCCCATCAAGATGCCGTTAATGCTCAGGTAGAGCAAGTGCTCACTGCAGAGCAGAAAGCCAAGTTTGCCAAGATAAAAGATCTCCGTCCTCATAGAGGCCATCATGGCATGAAGGATGGCAAAATGGGCGATGCCAAGGATGGCAAGCAGTGTGGCAATAGTTGCTGTGATAAGGATAAGAAGAATTAATAAATGGTTTTTTGGCCTATTGGTCATTTTTTAGGATAAAATCTTTCAAAGTACCGATTATTGCTTACATTTGCGGCATTTATAAGTTTATGTATGCAAAAAATGCTTTTTCTGCGGCTCTGAAAAGGTCGTCCGTAATGGAAAAGTAAA
>JAGAYZ010000014.1 GCA_017940245.1 Muribaculaceae bacterium
CACGAGCCGCGTCTCGGTGCCGCCCGGCGAGCGTCGGCACGAGAACACCCCCACGAGCATCAACCCTAGCAATATGTAAACCAAATGTTTCATATTACCGACAAAAGTACACATTTAATTAATAATGAACAATGAATAATGAATAATTTTTGCGCCGTTCTGGTGGATTTGCAAATCCAGCCGAACATGAGACTCGATTGGAGTAGTCTCACGCAGATTACGCAGATTTGCGCAGATTCTTTATAGGCCATAAGCTGTGGGCTATGAGGCCCTAGGAGCGGTTCTGGTGGATTTGCAATCCGCCAGGAGTTGAGTTGGGGATTTGTAATCCCCGCACTGGGACAGCGCACGGTAGCCCTCTCGGGCTAGCGGATTGCAAATCCGCAGGGCGACCGGCGGCTGGATTGCAAATCCAGCCGAACGTGAGAATCCAGCCGAACGTGAGAATCCAGCCGAACGTGAGAATCCAGCCGAACGTGAAAATCCAGCCGAACTAGAAGATTTGCGCAGATTTTGTTTATGGCTTGCTAGTAGCTAATTCATCATTCATAATTTTTAATTCTTAATTCAGAATTAAAGTCGTAGCTGGCAGGGGCTAGTCATTGTCGGCGCTGGCGAAGCGGATGGAGGTGTTGCGCTCGGCAGCATGGTGCTGGGCGTAGCGCTGTGCGCGTTCGCGTTTTACGCGCTCGTGTTTTTCTTTTTTGCGTCGCTCGAGCGACTGGCGCTCGGCCTCGCGTGCCTGACGGATGGCCTGCTTCTTGAGCCGTTCTTGTTCCTTGAGTGTGACGAGTTCCTCTTCGGTTGCACCATCGGTGTCGGCATAGTGTGGACTGGTGCGCGGTGTGTGTGCCGTCAGTTCATTCAGTCGGTATTGCTCGATGATGTTGATGAGTTTCTGCGGATAGGCCGGGTCTTCGGCATAGCCGCAGTCGCGCAGTCCATGCGCCCAGCCACGGTAGTCGGTGATGTCCAGGTCGTAGAGCTTGCCGTAACGCTTGCCCTTGAGGAAGCGGGCGTGATCGAGAAAAGAATCTTCGGCACTGCCGTACTTGCGGTAGCAAGTGCGTCGTGCACTGTCGCCATAGCACACCACGTCGCCGTGCCAGCTGAAGTCCTTGATGCCGAAGTGGTTGTTTCCGTTGATGGCCAGGCCGCTGTGCCCGGCACCGCTCTCGAGCAGCCCTTGTGCCAAAGTGATGCTGGCCGGAATGCCGAAAGCACTCTCGTGCTGCAGTGCCACGGCTTTATAGCGCTCGATATAGGCACGAAAGTCGGAACTCGATTGAGCCGAGGCCATGAGTGCCATGGCAAGCACCATGGACAGCAATAGGCTGTGTATTTTAAAGGTTTGAGACATCAGAACGGGGTTATTTCGCTCAATGGCAACCCACGGCGGTCCTTGTCGCTGAGCAGCAGCTCGTGGGCGGCAATGCGCCAGTCGATGCCCAGCGCGGGGTCGTCGAAGGCCAGGGTGGCCTCGCTGTGCGGTGCATAGACGTTATCTACCTTGTACTGGAACTGGGCCACATCGCTCAGCACCACAAATCCGTGTGCAAAGCCGCGGGGAATGAAAAACTGGTTGCCCTGCTCGGCCGTGAGTTCTACAGCCACGTGGTGGCCGTAGGTGGGGCTACCACCACGCAAATCCACAGCCACGTCGAGCACGCGTCCCTGCGAGACGCGCACCAGCTTGGCCTGGCTCCACTCGCCTCGCTGGAAGTGGAGGCCGCGCAACACTCCATGACTGGAAAACGATTCATTGTCCTGCACAAAAGTCACCGGCCCCACGTGCGCCCGAAACTCGTCGAGCTTGAAGGTTTCGCAGAAGTAGCCACGTGCATCGCCAAATCGCTTGGGCTGAATAATCCACACGCCCTGGATTGCAGTACTGATATATTCCATTGCAGTAGTGTGTCGTTTTTTATGATGGTGCAAAATTACTAAAAAAAGGCAATTCAAGCAAGAAATGTCGCTGACAAATGGTGACGGGTATTCTTTTAATTAGTAATTTTGCGGCCGATAAATTTTGCATGACATGAAACGCAACATCATCATCTTCGACGATACGCAAGTGCGCCGCCACCTGCTGCCACTCACCTATACACGCCCCACAGCGCTGTTGCGCGTGGGCATCACCACCATCGATGAGAAATGGCGCTCGATGCTGGGTGAAGCCACCTACAGTTATCTCACTGTGCCATATCTGAAAGGCAAATTTCCGCTCACGGCGCGCCGCGACAATCTGCTGGTGGCCGGCCATGTGATTCCCACGCCCGAACTGGCGCAGCAGGCTCTGGCCCTGCAACACGGCGAGGCGCTGATGGTGGGTGAAGACCTGATTGCGTTCAATGGTAGCGCGCACGACTTCGACGACCGCCACTTTTCACGTGTGGTGTTTCCCGCCACACCGCCGCGCATCCTGCACAGCTTGCCCGACATCTTTGAACTGAATGGCGAAATCATGCAGCAAGACTTCGACCGGCTCACGGCCGGCCGCCAGTCGCAGCCGCTCTCATCGACCAACGTGGTGGTGGGCGACGCATCGCGCATCTTCGTGGAAGAAGGAGCCAGTGTAGAAGGCGCGTTCCTGAATACTAAAGAGGGTTGCATCTACCTGGGTCGCGATGTGGAAGTGATGGAAGGAGCATGCATCCGCGCGCCGTTTGCCGCCTGTCACGATGCCAAGGTGCGCATGGGAGCCAAAGTGTATGGCGCCACCACGCTGGGGCCGCATTGCAAAATAGGCGGCGAGGTGGAAAACACGGTGTTTATCGGCTATAGCAACAAGGCCCACGACGGCTTCCTGGGCGATGCTGTGATAGGCGAGTGGTGTAATCTGGGCGGAGGCACCACAGCCAGCAACCTGAAAAACGATTACAGCGAAATCAAATTGTGGAACTACCCCGCGCAACGATTCTTGCGCACCGGACTGCAGTTCTGCGGTCTCATCATGGGCGACCACAGCAAGACGGGCGTGAACTGCATGATCAACACGGCCACCGTGCTGGGCGTGGGTGTCAATGTGCATGGTGCCGGGTTCCCGCGCAACTTTGTGGCCTCGTTCCAGGAGGGCAGTGCCACTGCGGGTTTCAAGAACGTGCCGTTGCCGTCGTTCTTTGCCATCGCCGAGCGTGTGATGGCACGACGCGGCATTCAGCTCACCGATGCCGACCGCGACATTTTCACCGCTATCTACAACATCAGCGATCGTTACAAGTAACCGACCCCAATCATTGACGTGAGTCTTTTATAGCGCCTGAGGCTGCGGCTCGTTGTGCGCTGGGGCAGTGGTGGCTGTGTCTGTCTCGGTGCTGACCACGGGGATGGAGTCTAGGTCCAGACTGTCTACGGCCCAGTCGATGCTGTCGGGCTGCAACTCGTCGATGCACTGGCTGTACTGAGCCGGGTCGACGTATTCCCGTTGCTGGAACCGGCCGTGATACTTGCGGAAGGCCGGGTCGTTGAACACCTTATTCAAGAAAGCTCCGCAGATGGGCAGTGCCGTGCGGCTTCCTTGGCCATAGGCTCCCGATGTGAAATGAATCTGCCTGTACTCTCCACCTACCCATGCGCCGCACACCAGATGGGGGCTCACGCCCACAAACCATGCGTCGGCATGGCGGTTACTGGTGCCTGTCTTGCCGCCAAAGTCGGTGTCGTACATCGCATTGGTTATATATCCGTTCAGTGCCAACGAGGTGCCACCGGCATCGGTGCGTCCGGCCATGAGCATCTGCTGCATGAGGAAGGCGGCCCGGTAGGGCAGGGCTCGGCGCTGCTTGCTGGGAGCACGATAAATTTCCACGCCATTATGGTCCAGAATGTGTGTGACGAGCACGGGCTCGTGTGTCATGCCCTCGTTCACCACGGTGCAATAGGCGTTGACCAGTTCCAGCAGATTCACGTCGCTGGAACCCAGAGCCAGGGCCGGGGTCTCGTCCAGGTCGCTGTGGATGCCCATGTCGCGCGCTGTCTGTGCCACGATGGGAATGCCCACCTCGGTGCCCACACGCACGGCCACACTATTGATACTCTGTGCAAAAGCAGCCCGCAAGGTCATGTTGCTGCCGCTGAAGCGGCCGTTGGCGTTGGTGGGTCGCCAGTGCACCATTTCGCCCTTGATGCGGTCGTAGATGAGCGTGTCGATATACTGGTCGGGGCGGCGCACGCAGGGGGTGAGGCCGTGGGCCATGGCGGCAGCGTAGACAAAGAGCTTGAACGTGCTACCGGGCTGGTGCATGGCCTTGACCTTGTCATATTTCCACGTGTCGAAATCCACATCGCCCACCCATGCCTTGACGTGCCCGTTCTCCGGTTCCATGGCGATGAAGCCGGTGTGCATGAAGTGGAGCATATAGCGAATGGAGTCCATGGAACTCATTTCCATGTAGAGCGTGTCGTTGTCGTAGTCGAACAGGTGCACGCGGTGCGGCATGTTCATGTAGTGGTTCACCGAGTCCAGGTCGTTGGGGAACCGGGCCAGCAGGCTGCGATACACCTCGGTGTTGCGTGCCTTGTCCTCAACGAAGTTGGGGATGGGTTTGTTGTCCTCGTCGAGCCAGCAGTCGCGGTCGCCCCACTGGTTGCGGAAGTTCTGCTGCACGATGCGCATTTTCTCGCTCACAGCCTGCTCGGCATAGGCCTGCATGCGGGTGTCGATGGTGGTGTAGACGCGCAATCCGTCGCGGTAGAGGTCGTGGCCGGTCTCGCGGCACCACTGCTCCAGTTCGTCGGCCACGGCCTGACGGAAATAAAGTGCCTGTCCGTCGTAGGCATTCTCGGCCGAGAAATGCAGCTCAATGGGCAGCCTGCTGATGGAGTCGTAGGCCGCCTGTGTGAGATGGTGGCGCACGCGCATGTTATCGAGCACCACATTGCGGCGGCGCAGACTGTTCTTGGGATTCAGCCGTGGATTATAGGTGCTGGTGGCTTTGAGCAGTCCCACGAGCACCGCGCTCTCCTGGATGGTGAGCCGCTGGGGAGTGGTCGAAAAATAGGTGGCGGCGGCAGTCTTGATGCCGTAGGCATTGCTGCCGAAGTCAACCGTGTTGGCATACATCTCCAGAATTTGCTGCTTGTTGTAGAACATCTCCAGCTTGGTGGCGATGATCCACTCCTTGCTCTTCATGATGAGCATTTTCACGCCTGGAATGTAGCCCAGCAGCCCCGTGGAGTAGTCCACTCGTGTGCGGAACATATTTTTCACCAGTTGCTGGGTGATGGTGCTGGCACCGCGTGGCCGGCCATAAAGAATCATGTCTTTCACGGCAGCCATGAGTCCGCCGAAGTCGATGCCGCGATGCTTGTAGAAGCGCTCGTCTTCGGTGTCGATGAGCACCTTGAAAAACTCGGGGTTGATCGAGTCGTAGGGTACGGGGGTGCGGTTCTCGTCGAAGTACTTGCCTATCTCCTTGCCGTCGGCGCTATAGATGTAACTGGCCTCGGCAGTGTCGGGGTGCATGATGCGGTAGGTGCTGGGCGACTTGCCGAACAGCCACAGCAGATTGATGTCTACCGCAATGAGGTAAAACACAAAAAGCACAATAACAGTGGCGAGTGCCGCCAGTGTTTTGACATACCATGGGCGACCTCTATACAGTCCCTTGTACCAGTGCTTGAACCGCTGCCACAGCGACACCATCTTATGTAAACCTTCACGAATACTCATTTGCAAAATTTTTTTCTCCGACAAAGGTAGTGCAAGTTGAGCGCAGAACAAAATGAAAAAGAAATTTTTTCATTTTTTATGCCGAAACGCCGCCTACCTTCGAGCGCGCAGCCCTCAACGTAGTGCAAGTTGAGCGCAGAACAAAATGAAAAAGAAATTTTTTCATTTTTTATGCCGAAACGC
>JAGAYZ010000103.1 GCA_017940245.1 Muribaculaceae bacterium
CCACTTCGTTCAATTCCAGCACTTTATCCCAGTAGTTGGCAATGGAGTCAATGGCTGTTGAGTCATTGTTTTCCTGTGCAAAAAGGGACGTAGGAAGTATAGCCATCAACAAGATGGCTTTCAATGGTTTGTTCATAATGATTTATCGATTAGTTATTTGAATGCTTTTTCTTTGCCTTGAATGAAGAAGAAAGCTCCGCCATGCTTGTCGCGTTGCAGACCAATGTAGATGAGTTCGCCGTTGTTGACAATCTGGAGCGATGTGTATTGCCCGTCCGCTCCATTGTAATCAGAGTATTCTTTTGCTTTTGGCGCATCTTTCGAGATGGTCTCAGCAATTTTCTTGACAATACCCGGGTTGTTCTTTACCGTCAATCCGCGATAGTAGTTGCCATTGTTTTTGTAGATTGAAATGGTGACACTCTTGTTGTCGTTGTATCGGCCATCAAACAGGCTCTCAACGTTCAGCTTCGGTGGGTTTGCATAGACCGCCAAAGCTGTAACTATGCACGTGATTATGATGATTAAACGCTTCATTACTGTTTGGATTTATGTTGCATGAATTGATTTACTTTCTCTTGCTCGGCATCGTTGTGCTGAGCCACAGTGAGCATGAATTGCTCCATCCTTGCGACATCGGCTTCGGCTATCGCTAGGGCTTCTTCGCCTCCGGTTTTCTGCCCAGCGACATACACGATGCACTCGCGGCCGCACGATGTGGCAACAGCCCCTTTGCCATTGAAAAGCATTGCCGCTCCACCCATCAGCACGATGCAAGCGGCTGTTGCGGCGCTCCGAAACCAGATTGTGCCCTTGTGTTTTTGAGCAGAGACGGCGCGGACTCTTTGGCGCAGCGCCTGTGACGCACCGATTGAACGACTCGGCCTCAATAATTCTTTTATGTCTTGATATTCATCCATATCGGTCATTGATTATTGGTGAAATACTTTTCTCGCAGCTTTTTCATTCCCGCATAAAACCGTGATTTTGCTGTTGATTGTGGCAGACTGAGTATGTGGCTTATCTCCACAAACGAGAGTTCGTCAACCACGTTCATTCTCACCATCTCGGCCTCATTGGGCGGTAAGCCATCCAGCAAGCGGTTGATGCGGTCAATCTCCTCTTGTTCAAGTCGCTCATCCGGCTCGTCGGCCAACTCAATGTTGTCAAGAGGAACAGTTGGGAGACGCTTTCTCCTGAACTCGTCCCGGCACAAGTTGTAAACGATTTTGAACAAGTAGCACCTTGCATCGTTAACCTTTTCTCTGTTTTCAAGCAGGCGCACCACGGCTTCATATACAATGTCCTCTGCCTCGGCGCGGTTACCTGTGCGGAAGTAGGCAAACCTCGTGAGTGAGTCAAGGTTGTCCTCTATAACTTGGCCGATATTTCTGCGTCTGCTGCCAAACATAGTTTCTGAGCCTCATTCGGCCCTCCACCATATAAGACGCAAAAACACGAAATTCGACGAAAGAAGTGTCGAAAAAAATCTGCGTGACACGGGGACGGTTCTTTTGTCACGCTTTTTGGGGTAAAATGTTTTGCGGTTTCATTCATTCGTTGTAATTTTGCGTCAGTTAAAACTCTTTTTCATCGTTATGCCTAGACATTTTCGACAAAAAAGCAAAACCGGCGTTTATCACGTTATGCTACGTGGAATCAATAAGCAATTCATCTTTAACGATGAACAAGACTTCATGAAAATGGAGAAAATCCTCCGTCGCGTTTCATCGACCAGCTGTTCTGGCACGCATCAGGAGAGCTGCTCAATCTATGCATATTGCATGATGAGCAATCATTTGCACATGCTTATTGAAGAGCAGAACGACAACTTGGCATGCATAATGAAGCGCATAGGCGTGGCATACGTGAGTTACTACAACAAGCGTAACAATCGTGTAGGGCCGCTCTTTCAAGGGCGATTTAAGAGCGAACCGGTCGGCAGCTTCGACTACTTTGTGTCGTTGTTGCATTACATTCACATGAATCCTGTCAAGGCCGGGCTTGTGTCAGGGCCAGATAAATACAAATGGAGCAGTTGGCGTGAATACGAATTACCCGTTCATGAGGCTTCGCAGGGTATTTGCTCAATTGGGAACTCTTTCGATAACCTTGAATGGGAGCAATTACGTCAAATCGTGCTGAATCCCGAATCGCCGATTCAAACGGCCATAGACCATGAGACCATGACCGAAAAAGAGGCGTGTGAAAGTCTGCAACATATGCTGCCTCACCACGTTGAGGCATATGATCTTGCCACCTTGCCCGAAGTTGAGCGAAACGAGATTTTGTTGCGGGCATTGCGGGTGGGCATCGGCATCCGGCAATTGGCCCGTCTGACAGGAATCGGACGTATGTCGATATATAGGCTCAGTAAAAGGCTGTGACAAAAGAACCGTCCCCGTGTCACGCATCGATATATAGGCTCAGTAAAAGACCGTGACAAAAGAACCGTCCCCGTGTCACGTCCGAAAAAAATGAGGTTTTTTTTTGATTTTTGCGTAATTTGCAGTAAGTTTGCACTTTATTTATACCTAATAAAGATGAAAAAGATTATCTATATGGCCGTTGCTGTGCTGGCAATGAGCCTGGTTTCGTGCGATGGCACCAAAAATCAAGGAGAAAACAAGACTGGCTCTCAACCTGTAGTAGAGCAGACCTCCAGCGATGATGATTCGACCGAGAAACAAGTTGCCGCCGTGCCTAGCGGGCTGAGCGGCGACATGGAAAAGGATGCCGAGATGATAGTGAAGGCTACCATGGAGCAGTCGATGAAAATGGCCGAGGGAAATGACGATGGCGCTGAACAGCAGAAGTTGCAGAAACTCATGGAGGCAGCCAAGAACTACTACGGCCAGCAGGGCAAGAGCGAAGAGTTTGCCCAACTGGTGGGCAAGAAGATGGCCGCTGGCATTACCGATGTGGCCGCAAAGCTAAAGAATCAATAATGACATCAACACGATAAACGATATAACAAACGATGAACATACTAGAACTGAGTGAACAAGAAATAGTGCGCCGCAACAGTCTGAACCAGTTGCGCGAAATGGGAATCAATCCCTATCCCGCCGAGGAATATGTGGTCAATGCCTATAGCGATGACATCCGTGAGCAGTTTGCCGACGAAGGTGAGCCGCGCCAGGTGAGCATTGCCGGCCGCATCATGAGCCGGCGCATCATGGGCAAGGCTTCGTTTATGGAGTTGCAGGACTCTCATGGCCGCATCCAGGTGTATATCAGCCGCGACGACCTGTGTCCCGATGAGAACAAAGACCTCTACAATGTGGTGTTCAAGAAGTTGCTCGACATGGGCGACTTTGTGGGTATCACGGGTTTCGTGTTCCGCACGCAGACGGGTGAAATCAGTGTGCACGCGCAGTCGCTCAAGTTGCTGAGCAAGTCGCTGCGCCCGCTGCCGGTGGTGAAGGTGAAAGATGGTGTGACCTATGACGCCTTCGACGACCCCGAGTTGCGTTACCGCCAGCGCTATGTGGACTTGATTGTGAACGATGGCGTGCGCGACACGTTCCTCAAGCGTGCCACAGTGCTCAAGACCATGCGCCAGGTGCTGGACGAAGCCGGCTACACCGAGGTGGAAACCCCCACGCTGCAAAGCATAGCCGGCGGAGCCACAGCTCGCCCGTTCATCACCCACTTCAACGCGCTGAACGTGGACATGTATATGCGCATCGCCACCGAACTTTATCTCAAGCGCCTCATCGTGGGCGGCTTCGAGGGTGTGTATGAAATAGGCAAGAACTTCCGCAACGAGGGCATGGACCGCAACCACAACCCCGAGTTCACTTGCATGGAACTGTATGTGCAGTATAAAGATTATAACTGGATGATGGACTTCACCGAGCGACTGCTCGAAACCATCTGCATCGCTGTCAATGGCAAACCGGAAACAGAAATCGATGGCAAGGTAATCAGTTTCAAGGCGCCCTATCGCCGCCTGCCCATCCTGGATGCCATCAAGGAGAAGACCGGTTACGACCTCAACGGAATGGACGAGAACCAGATACGTGGCGTGTGCCGCGAGCTGAACCTGGAAATCGACGACACCATGGGCAAGGGCAAGCTCATCGACGAAATATTTGGAGAATACTGCGAGGGCACCTATATCCAGCCCACGTTTATCATCGATTACCCGGTGGAAATGTCGCCGCTGACGAAGATGCACCGCAGCAAAGCAGGCCTGACCGAGCGCTTCGAACTGATGGTGAACGGCAAGGAACTGGCCAATGCCTACAGCGAGCTGAACGACCCCATTGACCAGGAAGAGCGTTTCAAAGAGCAGATGCGCCTGGCCGACAAGGGCGACGACGAGGCAATGATTATCGACCAGGACTTCCTGCGTGCGTTGCAATATGGCATGCCGCCCACCAGTGGCATCGGCATCGGCATCGATCGCCTGGTGATGCTCATGACCGGCAACAGTTACATCCAGGACGTGCTCCTGTTCCCGCAGATGCGCCCCGAGAAAGTGGCTCATCGCGACAAAGAGGAAGCCTTCACCGCGCTGGGTATACCGGCCGAGTGGGTAGCTCCCATCCAGAAGGCTGGCGTGCTCACCGTCGAGGCGCTTGCGGCGCTGGAGCGTCCCGGGAAATTGTTCCAGGACTTGCTCGACATCAACAAGAAATATAAACTGGGTTACAAGACCCCCACGGCCGATGAGGTGAAACAGTGGGTGGAGCGTGCCCAGGCCGCCACGCAGGCTTGACAATATTCACGTGCAGCGAGTTCATATACAATAAATTGAATCGCTGCACGTTATTATCTTAAAAATATAGAAATTTGAAGTCGTATTCGTCATGATAAAAAAGTTACTCATCGCCGTCATGTTGCTCCTGCCGGCCGTGCTCCACGGCGAAGGCTGGAAACAGCATCCACAATTCGTGGCATCGGGCATCAAAAACAATATTGATGCAGGCAACTATGTCTATATGCTGGTGAACAACAACCTGTCGCGGCTCGAAAAGGCCACGGGCGACATCCAGATGATGAAAAAAAGCGTCGGTATGACCGAGGATGTGCCGGTCACGCAGATTTATTACAACTACGACAAGCAGTATTTGCTGGTGCTGTATCTGAATCTGAACATGGATGTGGTCAAGAGCGACGGCACCGTGGTAAATGTGCCTGCCTTGAAAGACATGCTACTGCAGGGCTGCGACCGCACGGTGAACGACGTCACCTTTGGCGACGGAAAAATTTATGTGGCGACGGGGTTTGGCTACTTCGTGGTGGATGACACTACATTTGCGACTAAAGAATATCGCAATTATGGCGTTTCTATTCGCTCGCTGGTGCCTGTGAGCGGCGGTCTTGCCGCTGCCGTGGGCGACAGTCTCTATTATAGCCGCACCACCAGTCCCGAGCGCTTCAGCAGTTTCGAAGCCATCTCTTTGCTGGGAAACCGCGATACCAGCGTGTGGACTCAGCAGAGCAATGGTGTTTATACCTACATGGGAAAGCCGGTGAAAGTAACATACGCAAAGTTGGATCGGTTCAATGATTCACGCTTGTTTTTGTACGTGATGTGTAATCTGGATAGTGCTTATGTTAAACGACTAGAGATTAATCAGCAAGGTGACAGTGTCTCGTTGAATAAGTTCCAATATGCTCGATTTGGTTCAACTCAAGGGTTGCTGAGCTTCCAGGCCACACCCACGGGTTATCTATGGAACTTGTTGGCCACCAATGCCGCTTATTACACAACCAATGGAGTGGGAGAGAACTATAAGTCGGTCAATGGCAAAGGTGTCGGTATTTATTCCTGCAATCCGGCTGGTGACGGCGAATTGTGGGGACTGGGAGCCAATGGCCTGTTCCGCAACACAGCAGCCACCACCTACTACAAAGCAAGTTCTTACTCACTGGCCTTGCCCTACTGGAGCGCTTATAACCATCAGACGGGACGTCTTTACATGAGTAATACAGGTCCCTGTACACTATTGGCAGCACCATCGACGACGCGCGTGAAGTTTACGGCCTTTACCTACGACGGAGAACAATGGCTTGAAGATGGCTGTATCTGGCGTTCAGGCGGACCCACGCCAAAAAGGACAAGTAGCAGTGGGTACCAAATAAAGTTTGCTCCCGGCGTACCCAATACCTATGTCGTGGGAACTTGGTTTAATGGCTTGTATAAAGTGGTCAACGACACACTGGCTGCAATCATAGATGAGCGCAATTCTCCCATAGTGGCGGCCGCTTCGGGCTATTATTGTGCAATTAAGGCTTATGGGTTTGACTCTCAAGGCAATCTTTGGATCGCTCAAAATGATGATGGCGCACCCGCCAGAGGTGTGATTATGGCATTGCCAGCCGACAAATTGAATAATGCGACTTATACTGCCGACGATTTCATCACTTATAGTATTCCGGGCACGCAGGTAGCTGGCTCCAAGTACAACACGTTTGCTATAGGAAAGGACGATGTGAAGGTGTTTTGCCCCGGTGATTTCACAAAACCCATTGTTTTATGGCGAGGCGACTTGAACGGTGAGCAGGAAACGAAGAGTTACACTCAGGTCACCGACCAGAAAAATACTCAATTTGAGTTTGACAAAGCTGTGCACCCTTATCTCACCAGCGACTCTACCGGACTGATTTGGGTGGGAGCATCGTGCTTGTTCTATTTCGATCCTACCACTGGATTCGGCGACGTGTTGCGTGTGACGCGCCCTGTGAACGCTAATGGTGAATTTGTGCTTGAAGGAACGAGCGTTGTCAATCACATCGAAGTGGATTACCTGAACCGCAAGTGGATTGGCACCAGCAGCCATGGCGTGTATCTGCTCAGTGCCGACGGCACCGAAATCTTGAAGCATTTCGACACGAGCAACAGCATCTTGCCATCGGATAATGTATACTCGATTTGTGCGATGGGCAATACCGGAAATGTGATGTTCATCACCAGCAATGGTGTGGTGGAATATATGGAAAATTACGAGGCGCCGGTAGATTTGGGCAATCTGGAAGTTTATCCCAATCCGGTTTTGCCCGACTTTACGGGTCTGGTAACGATCAATGGTGTGGCTCGTGGACGGCAAGTGAAGATTTGCAATGCCCAGGGCGAGGTGCTCAAGGAATTTGTGCATGATTCCGCCATTCTCACCTGGGACACATGCACAGCCGCAGGAGAGCGTGTGGAAACGGGCTCTTATGCCATCTATGTGAGCAATGCCGAGGGTGAGTATCCTGCGGTGCCGCAACTCTATGTGAAGGTGGTGAAATAAACGGTCATGGACATTCACTCGATAGAGTTTTATGTGTTGGCGCTGTTTGTGGCTTTTGCGCTCATCGGCTTGATATTCGGCCGATATGACCGCTCGCCGGCGCAGACCTATATTGAGGCCATGGATTTGAGCGATGACAGTGAATCGGCTCCTCACCAGGTCACGTTCATGTCGGGCGACGATGGAATGGTAACCATCGTCCACCGTGGACTGGAACTCAAGCCCGGCGACACGGTAAACTTGATTGCCACCATCATCGACGACAAAATCCAGTTGGTGGCCAAGCGAGGGGTCGACACTCGAGTGGGTGATGCGGTGCCCGTGCAGGGGCAGGTAAAGGTGAAGTTCTTGCCGGCCGAGCGCATTCACATCCGCTATGAGAGCGAACTCACCGGCGAGTGGTGCACTGGCAGCTTCGTGAATCGCGAAGGCAGCACGCGGGAGTTTGAGCTCAGGCGTTGATGGCTTCGTCTCAAGCGTGTGGAGCGGCAATCGACCGACTGCCGATGTGTGACTAGAGAATAAAAGTGTGAATAAAATATAAGATTATGATAAAGAAAGTTCTTATCTCATTGATTATGTTGCTTCCCATGGCTGTGGCTGCACAATATGCGCCCGGCTACTGGAAGGTGCATCCCAGTTTCCTCCCGTCGCAAGCGAAAAACGTGATAGATGCCGGCGAGAAAGTGTATATGCATACTGGTAACAATTTGTTTAGTTTCAATAAACAAACGCATGCCAGCGACGTCATCGACAAGAGTCACAATGCTAACGATGTGCTTGTAAATAAGGTCTATTTCAACAGTTACAAGGGCTATGTGGTGGTGACCTATCTCAATTCCAATATGGACGTGATTTTGCCCGATGGTAAAATCGTGAACATGCCCGAAGTAAAAGATGCTGTCGTCACTTCGGGCAAAGCCATCAACGACATTACTTTCACAGCCGATGGCACCATGCTGGTAGCCACCGAGTTTGGCTATTTGGTTATCGACGACACTAACTTTGTGGTCAAGGAATCACATCTATACTATAGTAATTTCTCGTCGATTGCTCAAGTCGGTTCCACACTGGTGGCTGTGATTGGTAACAGCATCTATTGTTCGCCTGCGGCAGCCAATCATACTGATATTTCATCGTTTGTGACAACGGGGAAAAATCTCACCGGTTGCACGCTTTATCCCATCAACGACACGAAGCTTTTCGTTAATTCTTCCACCAAGTTCTTTGTTGGAGTTGTGGGAGGTACCGCAGCCAAGCCTACGCTCACCCTGACCGCTCAAGAAACAGCCTGCGCCAACAATGTGCAGGAGACACCCGCGGGTTTCCTGGTCAATTTTATGGACAGTTGCCGCTACTACACCTTTGACCGGCAAGGCAACCAGCTGATGCGCATCGAAGGCGGAAACGAGATGTATTCATGCTATGCAGCCGGCGACGGCACGCTTTGGGCCTTGGGTGCCAATGGACTGCACATCTCGGGCGATGAGACGAACTATTATAGGCCGTCGAGCATAACCGTGGCCGATCCTTTTTGGGCGGTTTATAATCAAGGGTTGAACAAACTCTATGTTCACACCTCGGCCGACAATTCTGTGCTTACCAGTTCTTCATCGTGCCGGCTGATGGCCGTGAGTGCTTACGATGGGGTAAACTGGGTGGATGAGACGCCTGAACTGGGAGGTACCGACCGTAAAGCCTTTAGCGCATATCCCATCTGCGTGAATCCCAAAGATCCTCACACCTATATGTTCAGCATTCGTGGGTCAAAGAAATCGTTCATTTACAAAGTGACCGATGGCAAGACGGTGGATCGCTATACGAATGACAACACCCCCGGAGGATATCATCGTGGAGCCACCGCCTTCGACAGCCAGGGTAATCTGTGGATTGTGTATAGTTACGGCGATGAGTTGCCTAGTGGCTCCTCGCATGTGGTGGCACTGCCCAGCGACAAGGTGAACAGTACCGCTCCAGTGGTGAAAAGCGACTGGAAAAAGATAAATGTGCCCAACATCGAAAAAAATGGAGCATTCAAGCGAGCTTCGTTCTGCATCTCGCCGTCGGATGTGAAAGTCTATACCGATGGCGACCAGTATCGCCCCATCTTCTTCTGGAAAGACGGCATCGATGTGGCCAACCCCAGCGTGCGCACCTATGTTGACTTCACCGACCAGGATGGACAAAAAGTCTCGTGGTCCTATATGCGCTGCATGGCAATGGATAAGAATGGCCAGCTGTGGTTCTCTACCGGTACAGGAGTGGTGAGCGTTAACGCCGACGATGCCGTGGCGGGTACCCCTATTGCCAATCACATCAAGGTGCCACGCAACGATGGCACCGACCTCACCGACTACTTGCTGCAAGATGAGACCGTGAATTGCATAACGGTCGACAGCCAGAACCGCAAGTGGATAGGTACCGCGATTAGTGGGGCCTTCCAGGTGAGCGAAGACGGAACACAAATTCTGCAGCAATTCAACAAGGAAAACAGCATGCTGCCCAGCAACACCATTTATTCCATCGCATGTGCCGACAACGGGTCGGTGTTTATCCTGACCGACAGCGGACTGGTGGAATATGTGCCCGGCAACAATCCCACAGCTGCCGACCTGAGCAATGTGACGTGCTATCCTAATCCTGTGGAACCCGACTACACGGGACTGTTGACCATTTCTGGTCTTACCGCTAATGTGACCGTGAAGATTGCCGACGCGTCGGGTAACGTGCTCAAGCAACTCAGGCATGCCGGCGGCATTGCCACCTGGGACTGCTGTGGCAGCGATGGCAACCGAGTGCCTACCGGAGTCTACTATGTGCTGGCTTCCACCGACGGTTCGGCCGACACTATCGTATCCAAGTTCCTTGTCGTGAAATAATAAGTGTAGCAGATATTTCTTAATCACCCTGGCCGGCACACGGCTGGGGTGATTTTTTGCCTTTACAGGGTGTGGAAAGCAAAGATTTTTGGCGTTGATAGCAATTTACGCGCCTGTTTTGCGTTATAATAATACTCACAAGAAAATGATTGAAGAAGATGATAAAAAAAGCCCTTTTTGTGCTGCTGATGTCGTTCTCGCTGGCTGTGGCCCCGCTGTGTGCCGCGTCGGGTCAGTGGAGGCTGCATCCATTTTTTGTGGCGTCGCAGCTGAAGAATGTCATTGACACTCGCGACAAAGTGTATTACTTGACGTGCGACAACATTTTCTGTTTCGACAAAGAAACTCAAGAAACAGAACCCATCGACAAGAGTAATTACCTCAACGATGTGCAGGTAGAGAATATCTATTTCAACAACGAGAAGGAATACCTGGTGGTGGTTTACCGCAATTCGGCACTCGACATTATCCTCAAAGATGGACAAGTGGTGAACATGACCGAAATCAAGGATGCCATCATCACATCGGGCAAGGGCATCAACGATGTCACTTTCACGCGCGATGGCGCCATACTTGTGGCCACACAATTTGGTTATGTGGTCATCGACGATAGCCGCTTCGTGATCAAAGAATCGCACCTCTATAACAAAAATGTGTCGTCGATAGCCCAAGTGGGCACGTCGCTGGTGGCTGTTGTCGATGGCGTGATAGGGTGCTCGCCCGTAGCGTCGCCCCACGATGTGGCCACGGCATTCATTTCTACGGGCAAGGAGGTGGACAACGCTACGTTGCGCCCCATCAATGGCTCGTCGATGTTTGTCATCACTTCCGGCAATTTATACCTGGGAACGCTGGGGGGCAGTTCAGCCAGTCCGTCGGTCATGCTGGTTTCGCAAGTAGCGGCCACGGCCGACAATGTGCAGCAGATATCTTCTGGCTTTCTGGCCAATTTTATGGCAGAAGGCTTCTACTACACATTTGACAAAAACGGCGGAGCGGCCCGGCGTTCGGTGGCCAAAAAAGAATTGTATTCCAGTTACGCTAAGGGCGACGGCACACTGTGGGCTGTGGGTACCAACGGGTTGCACGTCGCTGCCGATGCGGCAAATTACTACAAACCATTTGGCGTGACAGTGGCCGAACCGTTCTGGATGGTTTATAACGAAAGTCTGGATAAAGTGTATGTCCACACGTCGGCCGACAATTATGCCAAGACCAGTTCGTCTAATTGCCGCGTGATGCGGGTGAGTGCTTACGATGGCTCGAAATGGGTCGACGAAACCCCCGACAAGCTAGGGACCGACCCTAAAGACTACAGCGCTTATCCCATCTGTGTGAATCCTAAAGACCCCCACACCTATGTGTTTAGTGTAAGAGGTGTGTTAGATGGCGGTGCTTCTACTATCTATAAGGTGCGCGACGGAAAGACCGTCGACCGCTATACCAATGCCACGGCTCCCGGTGGCTATTACCGTGGTGCCACCGCTTTTGACAGCGGAGGCAATCTGTGGGTGGTGTATAGCCAGGGAAAACCCAGTGACGCGTCTAATGTGATTGTTTTGCCTAGCGCCAAGGTGAACAGTACTGCGCAGGTGACCAAAAACGACTGGAAAAAAGTGGATGTGCGCAGCATCGAGAGCGGGGAGTTCAAGCGAGCCTCGTTTTGCATCAGCAAGGGGGATGTGAAAATTTATTGTGATGGCGGCTATGAAAGACCCATCTTTTTCTGGAAAGATAACATGAACACGGTCTCGCCCACCGTGCGCTCTTATAAGACTTTCACCGACCAGGACGGCAAGAGCGTCACGTGGACCTATATGCGCTACATGGCGCTTGACAAGAACGACCGCCTGTGGTTCACCACCGCCGAGGGCATCGTGAGCATGAATCCGGCCGATGCGTTGTCGGATGGCTGCACGGTGAATCACATCAAAGTGCCGCGCAACGATGGCACCGACCTGGCCGATTATCTGCTCGAGGGAATGACCATCAACTGCATAGCCGTCGACAACCAGAACCGCAAGTGGATAGGTACTGCCGTGGCGGGTGTGTATCAAGTGAGCGAAGATGGCAGCCAGATTCTGCAGCACTTTAACGTTGACAACAGCATGTTGCCCAGCAACACCGTCTATTCCATCGTGTGTACCGGCAGTGGCTCGGTGTTTATGCTCACCGACTGTGGACTGGTGGAATATAAACCCGGTGGCGGTGGCGCAGCCTCGGGCGACCTGAGCAATGTCTATTGCTATCCTAATCCTGTGCGGCCCGACTATCTGGGAGTGCTCACCATTGCCGGCCTCACCGACAATGCTCTGGTCAAGATTGCCGACTCGGCAGGTAATGTCATCAAACAAATCAAGAGTTCGGGTGGAACAGCCACTTGGGACTGCTGCGACAGCGACGGCAATCGTGTGGCCTCGGGTGTCTATTATGTGCTAGCCTCCAACAGTGGCGACGGCTCCAGCGGCTCTATCGTGTCTAAGTTCCTGGTGGTGAAATAAGGCGAAGCGTTAGGGTATGACATTCAGAGAAGAGAATGTGCCAAAGAAGTTGAAGGCATTAATTAGGGTATTGTCAGCTCCCATAGAGAATCAATTGCCATTTTTTATGGCTCTGTTTGTGCTATGGACTCCCGATACCCTCATTGAAATAAAAGACTCTATAGTTTCTTCACAATTTGACCGAATTCCGCCTTATTTACATTTCTTGGGAATTGCCTTCGTTTATACCTACATTGTCACAAGTGTAGTTAACCTACTGAAAATGAGGAGGGGGGGGGAAGTGCGTGTTGTACGTTTTCTCGCTAGCTGTTTTTTTTATTTATCTCGCCCAGCGATCCCTGTTTCAGACCGGTTTCTCCCCCAATATGTTGTCTCTTATAGCCGAAACTAATATTAATGAATCGAGCGAATTCCTTAGGAATTATGCTTTCTCCAAAGGTACATTGAAAGCATTGACGGTGACTATATTGTTATGTCTTATTATTTATAGTGCCGAGAGGTATTATCGAGGTCATCGTTTAAAGTTTCATATCTCATTCCAAGTTTTATTGATTGCGTTATTGGCTATCTGTGCACCATGTGTGGTGACCTATGCTCAATTGTTTTCATGTAAATCAATGGCTCAGGTCGAGGCGTTTATTGTAGATGTTGGTGAGCGTGGAATGGATAATGTTACATCATCACTCTATTCGATGCACGCTTTGCATTTGGCATCAAGCGATGCCAATGCAGTTGTTATGGCCACAGTGCGTGAGGCCGAGAGTGGAGATGCAAGATGTGAGACTAACGATACAACCAACGTTATTCTTGTCATTGGTGAGTCATATAATAAACGACATGCATCTATCTACGGGTATTCTCTTGAAACAACCCCCAACTTACTGGCCGAGATGCAACGTGGAAATCTCACCGTGTTTAAGAATGTGGTATCTCCCTACAATACCACTAGCTTAACACTTAAAAATGCGTTATCGTGTTGTTCCCGTTCAAAGCATGAGGAGTGGAAAAATAAACCGTTGATAATGTCAACATTCAAGCGTGCTGGCTATGATGTGGTGTGGTGGGACAATCAGTTGGGGGACGAAAATAAAAAGAATGTGTTTGCATTTTCATTGAATTCTATTTTTTTCAATAAAAAAATCATTGAAAGTTGTTACACGTTGCGCAATGAACAATCATTTGAGTATGATCATCAACTCGTTGACGATTTCCTCAATTCGCATTATCTGCAAAAATCTACCAGTGCGAAGCGACTCTTGGTTTTCCACCTGCTCGGTCAACACTTGATGGCTGTCAATAGATATCCCAATGAAGACAAATACAATCACTTTACGCCCGACAGTGTAATCATGCAGGCATCCTATATCGATGATGCAGCACGAGTGCAGATTGCGCAGTATGATAATGCCACGCGATATAATGATGCTGTGATGGCTCAAATTATCGAAATTTTCCGAGATGATAACGCGGTATTGTTATATTTCAGTGATCATGGAGAAGAAGTATATGATTATCGGTATTCAATAGGCCGAAGCCATTCGCGCATAAAGACTAAGAATTATCTGCGCGCACAAAATGAAGTCCCTTTCATGGTGTGGTGCAGTGATAAATACATGAAAAGTCACCCGCAAGTTGTGATGCGGTTAAAAAAGTCTGTAGATAGACCGTTCATGAATACAGACCTTGTGCAGATATTGCTGGACCTGGGGGAAATCAGATCGTCACAACGTGTTGAGCGTTTTAACCCTATTTCTGATGCTTTTCAACCTACACCTCGCATTGTGTTCAATACGCTAGACTATGATTCGGTAATGAACAATTAGTGCATTACCGGATGGGGTGTTGCACCTGGGTGGTGGGCTGCACTTTCTTCCACAAGAAGAGTTTGTCGCTCGGGCGGATTTTCGTGCCCGTTTTGATGGAGAAACTGTCGCCTTTCACCGCTTTTTCAACAGGTTGCAGACCCACGCGAATCTCCTCCACGGTGAGGAACAGCGCGCCCGTCGTGGGACCGGTGATCACAATGTCGTCGCCCACATGCAGCTCGCCGGCTTCGAGCAGAAACTCGGCCACACCGATGTTGCTGAAGTACCGCACCCCCTTGGCCACATATTCTTTCACGCGAGTGGCGCTGGAGCCATACTTGTTGTTCCACTCTCCCAGCCGCTGGCCCAGGTAATATCCGTCCCAGAATCCGCGGTTGAACACTTGCGCCAGTCGCTCGTCGAGCCGTGCGATGAGCGCGTCGTCGTAGGTGCCCTCCACGATGGCGTTCAGTGCCTCGTTATAGCAGCTCACCACCATGTTCACATATTCGGGTCCGCGAGCCCGGCCTTCAATCTTGAACACCGTCACGCCGGCATCCACCATCTTGTTGAGGAAATGAATGGTCTTCAAGTCCTTAGGCGACATGATGTACTTGTCCTGCACGGCCAGCTCATAGCCCGTCTCGCGGTCGGTAACGGTGTAGCCCCGGCGGCAAATCTGGCGGCAGGCACCGCGGTTGGCGCTCGACCAGGCCTCGTGCAGGCTCATGTAGCACTTGCCGCTCACGGCCATGCACAGCGCGCCGTGGCAGAACATCTCGATGCGCACGAGCTCGCCGTGCGGCCCGCGGATGTCGTCGCGCTTGATGGCTTCGTGAATCTGATAGACTTGCTCCAGATTCAGCTCACGCGCCATCACCATCACGTCGGCCCACTGGGCATAGAAGCGCACCGCCTCGGTGTTGCTCACGTTCACCTGCGTGGAGATGTGCACCTCCACGTCGATAGAGCGCGCATAGACGATGGTGGCCATGTCGCTGGCTATGATGGCCGTCACGCCCGCGTCGTGGGCGGCATCCACGATGCGGTGCATGTAGTCGATATCTTCATCATAGATGATGGTGTTCACCGTCAGGTAGGTCTTCATGTTGCGCTCGCGGCACCAGGCCACAATGGTGCGCAGGTCGTCAAGCGTGAAATTCACGCTCGACTTCGAGCGCATATTCAGGTTCTCTATGCCGAAGTAGATGGCATCGGCGCCGCTCTGCCAGGCAGCCGTGAGCGAATCCCACGACCCCACGGGCGCCATGATTTCAAAGTCTTTCCTATTCATGTTCTTTTTAGCTACGAGTTGCGAGCTACAAGTAAACGAGTAAACAAGCAGGCTAATGCAAATTTCAGTCAAGCCGTGCAACCATTTTTGCCGTGCAAAGGTAGCAAATTAATCTACACCACGCAAATCACCCCGATTGAAACACTCCATGACGAGCGGCCTTTTCCCTTGCTGTTTTACGCGAATCTGGCGCTAAATTCTTGTTCGTTTCAAGAATTTTGATGAAATTTGCATATTAAGTGATAATAGTTTCCAGTAGTTTTTGTTAGCAACATTTCCATTATAAAAGGGGGTGAGCAACCCCAGGCCAATGAGCCTGACCGGCTCTACATCAACGACTTCAGCATCGCCGCCGGCGAGACCAAGGCGGTCGAAATCCAGCTCGACAACGCTACCTCCTTCACCGCCCTGCAGGCCGACATCTACCTGCCCGAAGGACTGAGCATCGAGCAGGAGGACGGCGAATACCTGTTCGACCTCACCGACCGCAAGGCACGCAACCACACCAACTCAAGCACGCTGCTCTCGAGCGGGGCCGTGCGCATCCTCATCGCCTCGCAGACGGTGAAGGAAATCAGTGGCAACAGCGGCGCGCTGGTCACGTTCAACATCATCGCCGACGCCTCGCTGAGTGGCACGAAGACCATCGAGCTGCGCAACGTGGTGGCCACCACGCCGCAGGGCATCGAGCACCAGTTGCCCGCCACCACCTGCATGGTTACAGCCAGCGGAGGCAGTGTGACGCCGCCCGACCCGCAGCCCGAGGGCGTGGCGC
>JAGAYZ010000104.1 GCA_017940245.1 Muribaculaceae bacterium
ACCATTCCTGCATCGGTCACCACACTGGGTGCAAATGCTTTCCAGGGATGTGTGAACTGCACGCGCCTCACCATCAACACGCGTCAGCTCACCGAGATTCCCAACAATGCCTTTTTCGCCATGGTGTCGCTCACCAGCGTCACCATTCCAGAGGGTGTGAAAACCATCGGTGACAACGCATTCGCCAGCTGCGAGCAATTGAGCACTGTGAACCTGTCCAGCACTGTTGAGGAAATCGGACAAAGCTGCTTCATGGGAGACCCCATCCGCAGCATTGACCTCAAAAACTTGAAACGCATCGCCTACATGAGTTTCGGTCGCTGCGAAAGCCTTACTACCATCACCGGAGGAGGACAACTGGAATTTATTGATAACGCAGCCTTTGTGCGCTGTGACGCGCTCACTGCGGTCAACTTCCCCGAAGGCGTGAAAACGCTCTTCGGCAACACTTTCTTCCGTTGCGCCGAGTTGCGTAGTCTCAACTTGCCCACATCGTTGCAATGCGTCGGTGTGAACCCTGTTACCGGCTGCGAACAGCTTTCCAGCCTCACCGTGACGGCTGGCAGCCGCTACTTCAAGGCAATCGATGGCGCACTCTATGCCACCACAGGTGCCACTGTAGTGGGACAGGAACCTAACGCCAACGGCGACCCCGACCAGCCTACCGTGCTTGTGGCTGTAGCATCGGCCACTCCCAAGAGAGCCCTCGACATTCCTGAAGGTGTTACCACTCTGGGCGTGCAGTCGCTCCGCGAAGTAGAACTCACCCGCGTTACTCTGCCCAGCACCCTTACCACCATTCGCGAGTTTGCTTTCGGCGATGTGTATAATCTCAAAAAAATCACCTGCAAAGCACAGAATCCTCCCACTGCGGGAAATACGGATAATGAGGATTACTGCTTCACCGACGAGGTGTTTGCCGGTGCCACACTCTTTGTGCCGCAGGCTTCCATCGAGAAATACCGCAACCATGCCATCTGGGGTAGGTTCCAGAATATCCAGGATCTGGAATCAGACATCGTGCCGGTAGATAGCACCACCAAGTTCCCCTATCTGGTGGAAAATGACTACACTCTGTACTTCCGCGTAATCGGCGACGATGAAGTGGAATACATTTCGCCCACCGACTATGATCCCGACTTGGGGCCCTACAGCGGTTCATTCCGTTGGGACACTCCCGAAACAGTGGAATACAACGACAAGACCTACCGCGTGACCACCGTGGGCGAAGGCGCGTTCAGGGATGCAACCATCCATGGCGACAACTCTATGACTAACCTACTGTGGCTCAACGGTGTGCAGAAAGTGAAGGCCGATGCGTTCAATGGCTGGCACATCAACTGGCTGGGGCTCAACGCTGTCAGCGACATCGACCCCACAGCTTTCCGCGGCAATAAGATTAACCGCATGTCGGTGTTCGGCAACGTATTCGCACACTCGGCCGACAATAGCGGCAGCTACAACGGCAATGGCATGAGCGGCGACATCTACAAGACCGTAGATGGCAAAAAAATCCTGTGGGGATGGGGTGGCGACCGGCGCACCAATTCTTGGCTGAACGGTAACATGTCGGTCACTACAGCGTGGACGTTCAACTACGATGAAATCGGTGCTTATGCACTGGCCGGCAACGAAAACCTGACCACGGTCACTATTGAAGGTGCGACCAAAATTGGCCAAGAAGCGCTTGCCGACATGACCAACTTGCAGACACTCACCCTTCCCGCCACCCTCACTGAAATCGGAGAAGATGCGTTCAAGGGTGTGACCACGCTCACCAGCCTCACCGTGAACGCCACTATGCCTCCCACGGGCGGTGTATTTGAAGACGCTGTTTACGAAGCTCTTAAAGACCGCCTGGTGGTTCCTGCCGGCAGTGAGGACGCTTATAAAGCCGACCGCAACTGGGGCAAGTTCTACACTGGTTATAATCCCGGTGTGACCGGCGACCTTAATGGCGATGGCAAGGTGGATGTAAGCGACGTGAACATCGCCATCAACATCATCCTGGGAGCAGACGCCACCGATGAACAACGTGCGAAAAGTGACCTCACAGGCGATGGCAAAACTGATGTGAGCGACGTGAACTCCCTCATCAACATCATCCTCAAGAATTAAATAATAAATTCCCCTAATTATAATAACCAAAATTTTAGTGATTATGAAAAAGAAATTTCTATTCCTAATGATGTTGCTTGCAGGCTTCGTGGGAGTGGCGCAAGCCGAAGGCGAATTTGCCTATGCAATTGAGAACGACTACGTGTTCTACTTCCGCCCCATCAGTGCCACTGAGGTGGCTATTATTCACCCCAGTGAATATGACCCCAACCTTGGCCCTTATGTAGGACAATTTCAATGGGATTTCCCAACAGAAGTGACCCATGACGGTGTTACTTACACCATTACGACTATTGCATCCGGTGCATTTCGTGATGCTACCGTATATGGTGGGAATCAATATACAAACATGTTGTGGCTGCCAAGCAGTCTGACAACTATCGAAGACGATGCTTTTGATAATTGGACCTCCAATATGGTCGGTGTTTATGGTGACGTTGACTCAAAAGCATTCCGCAACAATAAGATCAACAGAATCCAGTACATTGATGGACGTTATCCATTCTCGATTACTGAGGATAATACCGCAGGCACGTACTCCGGACAAGCCCAAGGCGGCGACCTCGTTAAGACCGTTGAGGGGAAAAAGATCCTTTGGGCTTGGGGCGGTGACCGCCGCAAGCATGCTTGGATACGACACATTTCGGGACCGACCCTCGATCGCTCCTACACTACAACGTGGACATTCAACTACGATGAGATTGGCGACTATGCATTATATGGCAACAGCAAATTGCAAACTGTTACCATTCAGAATGCCACCAAGATTGGTGTAGAGGCAATGAAGAACATGACCGCACTCACCACGCTCAACTTGCCCGCTACTCTCACCGAAATCGCTGAGGGCGCATTTGATGGCACCACCACTATTGCCAGCATCACTTGCAACGCCGCAACGCCTCCCACCGGTGGTGTATTTGACGATGCCGTCTATGCACGCATCCGTGAGAGTGGCAACATCACCGTGCCTGCCGACGCACTCGAAGCCTATCAAGCCGACCCGAACTGGTACAAGTTCTGGTCTGAGACTCCGCCGGCACCCGCTGAAACGAGGGTGCATTTCGCCGAGGCTGAGAATGGCGAGGTGACGGCCGACAACCTGAATCCCGCCGACGGTGCAACGGTCACGCTGACCGTGAACCCCGCAGCCGGCTACAAGCTGGAGAACATCAATGCCGAGGCCGTTATCGATCCGGGCAACGCCCAGGCACCTCACCGAATCGCAGGTCCTGGCGTGGGACTCAACGTGGAACTGACCACCGTGGTCGAAGGACAGACCTACACCTTCGTGATGCCCGACGCACCCTACGAGGTGCTGGTAACGCCTGAGTTCGCACTGGCCGACTACACCATCACCGTGGCCGACGGAATCGAGAACGGCACCGTGGTGGCCGACAAGCAGACCGCCAACTATGGCGAAACTGTGACCGTGACCACCACTCCCGCCGAAGGCTATGAGCTGGAGAATTTGACTTACACCGTTGAGGGCGCTGAGCCCGTGGCCATCGAGAACGGCACATTCACCATGCCCGCCGGCAATGTGACCATCAATGCCACCTTCAAGGCCACAGACTACACCATCACCGTGGCAGAGACCGAAAACGGTACTGTCGAGGCTCCCGCCACTGCCAACTATGGTGAGACCGTGACCGTGACCACTACTCCCGCCGAAGGCTATGAGCTGGGAACCTTGACCTACACCATTGGAGAGGACGAGCCTGTGGCCATCGAGAACGGACAGTTCACCATGCCGGCCGCCGACGTCACCATCAACGCCACCTTCACGGCCATCGACTACACCATCACCGTAGCCGACACCGAGAACGGTACCGTGACCGCTCCCGCCACTGCCAACTATGGCGAGACCGTAACGCTCACCGTCACTCCCGCCGAAGGTTATGAGCTGACCGAGCTGACCTATACCGTTAGTGAGGATGAGCCTGTGGCCATCGAGAACGGACAGTTCACCATGCCCGCTGCCAGCGTCACCATCAACGCCACCTTCACGGCCATCGACTACACCATCACCGTGGCCGAGACTGCACACGGAACCGTGGAGGCCGACAAAGCGACCGCCAACATTGGTGAGACCGTGACCGTGACCGCCACTCCCGCTGCCGGCTACGAGCTGACTGAGCTGACCTACACCGCCGAGGGCGCTGAACCCGTGACCATCGAGAACGGACAGTTCACCATGCCCGCAGCCAACGTGACTATCAACGCCACATTCACAGCCATTGGCTACACCATCACCGTGGCCGAGACCGAAAACGGCACCGTGGTGGCTGACAAGGAGGCCGCCAACTATGGCGAGACCGTGACCCTGACCGTCACCCCCGCCGAGGGATATGAACTGACTGAGCTGACCTACACCGCTGGTGAGGATGAGCCTGTGGACATCGAGAACAACCAGTTCACGATGCCCGCCGCCAACGTCACCATCAACGCCACCTTCACGGCCATCGACTACACCATCACCGTAGCTGAGACCGAAAATGGTTCTGTGACCGCTCCCGCCACCGCCAACTTTGGCGAGACCGTGACGCTCACCGTCACTCCCGCCGAAGGCTATGAGCTGACCGAGCTGACCTACACCGTTGGAGAAGACGAGCCAGTGGCCATCGAGAACAACCAGTTTGTGATGCCCGCCGCCAACGTGACCATCAACGCCACGTTCAATCTGATTCCTGTGGTGCTCGACGGAGTGGTGTTCGCCAACAACACCTACGCCACCTGGTACGGAAACCAGAATCTGGCTATTCCTGAGAATGTGACCGCCTATGTGGTGACTGGCATCGAGAACGATGTGACCGTCATCGAGGAAGTCAACTACCTCCCCGCTGGTGTGGGCGTGCTGCTCTACAGCACCACCCCCGCCGACGTGGTGACCACGGTTCCCTACACGGGCGAGACCGCCGAGGTGGCCAGCATGCTCCAGGGCTATCTTGAGGATACGACTATCGACAACGGATATGTGCTCTACAACGATGGTTTCGTGCTTACTGGGAACGGCACGCTGGCAGCCCACCGCTGCTACCTGCCCAAGGCTCAGGCTCCTGCCGGAGCACCGAAGCGCCTGCGCATCGGCATGAACGGCGAAATTGTGACCGCCATCGATGATGTGCGCACCGCAACCGACGGCTCTGTGCGCTACATCGACGTGAACGGACGCGTGAGCAACACACCGTTCCAGGGCATCAACATCGTTATCGACGGTGACAAGACCTACAAGGCAATTATGAATTAAGAATTTTGAATTATGAATTCTTTGACTCGGTTATTCTCCGACAACTCCTGAGAATTACGAGATCTACGGACTCGGAGACCTTCAGATGACTAAAAAGGGCTGTGCGGAATGGACTGCGCAGCCTTTTTTTTCGGCAATTGTTATTATTTATTTAATAATTTTGATAATTGAGAAATATATAATAACTTTGTGCAATAATTTGTAACCAAATCCCAAAATTCAAATGAAAAAATTATTTACCATCCTCGGTCTGTCGCTGATGTCACTGGCTTTGAGCGCACAGACGTTTTTCACCTCAGGCAAATTGCGCTACGAAGTAGTGGACGAAACCAACAAGTGGGTGCGCATCGTAGAAAAAAATGCGAGCAATCCTGACGATGCCTATCAAAATATAGCCACTGCCGATTTCTCGGCCACGGTCACTAACGGCGGTGTGGAATACACGGTACTGGGTGTGGGACCTGGCGCGTTTACCAAGGGATCGCTTTCCGAAAACACCGTCACCCGCCTGCCCGAAGGATTCCTCTACATCGACAATGGTGCCTTTGACGGATGTAGTGGCATCTCGCTTCGCCTGCCTTCCACTCTCACCATGCTCGCTCCCATGGCACTGGGCGGCAACAAATTCCGCTTCCTTGCTGTGGATGACAATAATCCTGAATTTAAACGCATTGCAGTGACAACACAAGGACGCGATGTATCGACCATCGTCAACAAGGAGGGTAACAAGATTATCGCAGTTGCGGGGTCAATGGTCATCAGCTTTGATGGAGACAACACCGCCTATGTCACGCAATTCAGCATCCCTAGCACCATCACCGAGATTGGCGATTACGCATTCTACAAGCACCCTAATTTCACAAATGTGACCATTCCAGCTTCGGTAACAAAGATTGGTGATGCCGCATTTTACGGATGCGAGAAAATCACCAGCGTTTCGCTGCCTAATCCCAATGTGGAACTGGGTCTTTCGGTGTGGAGCGGCTGCTCGGCACTCACCTCTCTAAGTCTGCCACAAGGCATGGAAAAACTGGCTCGCCATTCATTCTACATGTGCGGACTGGAAAGCATCACGCTTCCCGAAGGCATGAAAAGCATTGGGTTCATGGCATTTGCCAGCAACAACATCAAAACCATCAACCTGCCCAGCACGCTGGAACTCATCGACAGTTGCTGCTTCCAGAACAACACGGAGCTTGTCAGTGTCAACCTCAAGAATGTAAAACAGATGGACCAATTCGCTTTCATGGGTTGTACCGGTCTGAAAACCTATAGCTGCAATGGTCAACTAGAGAAAATCGGGTCTAGTGCATTCTGCCGCACTGCATTGGTTGATGCTCAGTTGCCCGAAGGTGTGAAAACTATGCTCGGCAACGTGTTCTTCCGCACCACCTCACTGCAGACCATCACCATCCCCAGCACTGTGGAGGAAATTGACTTCACGCCCATTGTGGGATGTACCGCAGTGAAGCGTGTGCAAGTGGCCGAGGGCAGCACTCACTTCGCTGAACTTGACAGCTGCCTCTACCAGATTGACGAGAACGGCAATCCCTTCCGTCTGGTGGCAGTTCCATCAGCACGCGACAACAAGGTGCTCATCGTGCCCGAAGGGGTAACCGAGATAGGTCGCCAAGCTGTGCGCGAAGTGGCTATGACCGAGGTGTGGATGCCCTCATCTACCCAGACATTAGCATCAAGCGCATTCAGCAGTTCTAGCGCATTGACCCGTGTAACCTGCATGGCCATCAATCCTCCAACGGTTGAAAGCGACTTTGAAGATAATGTCTATGCCACCGCCACGCTCTACGTGCCCATGCGCTCGCTCGATGCCTACAAAGCTGCCGAGGTGTGGCAGAAATTTCAAAATATCGAGGGCATCGACACCGGTGAGGAACCCGGCGACGAGCCGGTGCTTGGCGACCTGAACGACGACGGCAAAGTGGATGTGAGCGACGTGAACATCGCCATCAACATCATCTTGGGTGGTACCGACAATGAGCAGTTGAAAGCATTGGCCGACCTCACAGGCGACGGCAAGGTGGATGTGAGCGACGTGAACTCCCTCATCAACATCATCCTTAAGAATTAATAATGAATAATTAATAATGAATAATGGCGCAATGCGATACTTGTAGCTAAATTACAACAGTGGCGCGAATCCCTTCAATGAGGTTCGCGCCACTGTTGCTGTATAAGATTTGGATTAATCCTTCACAGGAATCTTGTCGATGCGACGCTGATGCCGACCACCTTCAAAATCTGTGTTCAGAAAAGCCTCTACCATAGCGATGGCCTCCTCGTTGCTCACAAAGCGGCCGGGCATGGCCAGCACGTTGGCATCGTTGTGCTGTCGCGCCAGTCGCGCCACCTCGGGAATCCAGCACAAAGCCGAGCGGATGCCCTGGTGCTTGTTTAGGGTGATATTGATACCCTCGCCACTGCCACACACGGCAATGCCGGGATAGCATTCACCACTCTCCACCGCCAGCGCGCAGGGATGCGCAAAGTCGGGATAGTCGCAACTATCGGTGCTATACGTACCGAAATCCTTGTAAGCAATGCCCTGCTCGTCGAGCCAGTGCATCACAGCTTGCTTGGTTTCAAATCCGGCATGGTCGCAACACAACCCTACCGGCACACTCTCTTTTAATATCATAAGGCTAATTAGTTAAACTCTCATTAATTTCTTTACGCACGCCACACATTATTTGTCAATGTAATGTCCATAGGATGCCAGTACAATCACAATCACTTCGTTATCGTGAATCTCGTAGACGAGACGATGGCGGGCTGTTATGCGGCGGCTCCAGTGCCCGTGCGGTTCTCCCTTGAGTTGTTCGGGCCGACCCGCACCGGTGCGGGGGTGATCATAAAGTTCTGCAATCAATTTAAGCGCTTTCTTATACGCAGACGGCTCATCTTTCAGTAGTTTATTTAAGTCTTTCTGAGCCTGTTTCTTAAAATCAATGTAAAACTTCATAAACTACGGATGTATTTATCCAGTTCATCAACACTGTCAAATCGCAATGATGGGCCTTTGCTAGCTTCTTCAATGCGGGCAAAGAATTCTTCCTTGGTCATCAAGGTGGGGTCGTCCTTCTGAGCCTTGGAAAGGATGCGTTTGAGCGACTTGACGGCTTTGCGCATCAGGTTCTCATCCTGCGAAATTTCGGCCAGCGTGCTGAACAATTCCTCGTTGAGTTCCAGTTGTGCGGTAGTCATAATTGATTGATATTTAATAATTACTAAACTATTTGCGCAGTGCGGCGATGGCCTCGGTGAGCGTAGCAATCTTACTCTGGGCATCGGCCTTTTTCTTACGTTCGGCAGCGACAACAGCCTCAGGTGCGTTAGCCACAAAGCGCTCGTTGCTCAGTTTCTTCTCCACCGTTGCCAAGAATCCTTGCGCATACTTCAAATCGGCTTCCAGTTTGGCTATTTCCTCATCGACATTGATGTTGCTGCCCAGCGGCACGGCAAACTCGGTGGTTCCCACCAGGAACGCAGCTGCAGCGGCATCTTTTGTACTTACGCTGTCGATCGACGACAAGCCACCCACCTTGCTGATGATGCTGGCCAACGGGCTGCTGAACTCTCCCACCACCTGCAACGTGAGTTCCTCCTTATTGGGCAAGTTTTTCGACTTGCGCACGTTGCGCACACCGCTGATGATTTCCTTAGCTTGTGCCATGGCAGCCAGCAATGCCTCGTCGGGCTGTCCCGGTTCGGGAATGCGGGCATACATGATACTCTCTCCATCCTTGCGCTCGGCGATGTGCTGCCACAATTCCTCGGTAATGAACGGCATGAACGGGTGCAGCAGGCGCAGCAGCGTGTCAAAGAAGTAGAGTGTGGCATCCATGGTGGCCTTGTCGATGGGCTGCTGGTAGGCTGGCTTCACGATTTCAAGATACCAAGCCGAGAATTCCTCCCAGAACAGGCGATAGATGGCCATCAGAGCCTCATTGAGGCGGAATTTGCCAAACAGGTCTTTCACCTCGGCCAGTGTGGCATCGAGCACCGAGTGGAACCAGTGCACAGCCAGGCGGCTGTGTTCGGGTTGCTCCACGTCGGCCACCTCCCAGCCCTTCACCAGGCGGAAGGCGTTCCATATCTTGTTCTTGAAATTTCGTCCTTGTTCACACAGTGCCTCGTCGAAAAGGATGTCGTTGCCGGCGGGAGCACTGAGCATCATGCCCATGCGCACACCATCGGCGCCAAACTTGTCGATGAGCATCAGCGGGTCGGGGCTGTTGCCAAGAGACTTCGACATCTTGCGGCCCAGCTTGTCGCGCACAATGCCAGTGAAATACACGTTGCGGAACGGCATCTTGCCCACATATTCATATCCGGCCATGATCATGCGCGCCACCCAGAAGAAGATGATATCGGGGCCTGTCACCAAGTCGCTGGTGGGATAATAATAGTTGATTTCCTCGTTGCCGGGGTTATTGATGCCATCAAAGAGCGAGATGGGCCACAACCAACTGGAGAACCAAGTGTCGAGCGCATTCTCGTCGCGACGCAGATCGGCAACTTGGATGTTTTCATAGCCCGCAATTTTGTGTGCTTTCTCCAGTGCTTCCTGCTCGGTGAGTGCCACCACAAAGACTTCATCTTCGGGATTCTCAGTAGGTAGGAAATAGGCCGGGATGCGGTGTCCCCACCACAACTGGCGTGAGATGCACCAGTCTTGAATGCCTTCGAGCCACACCTTATAGGTGCTTTTGTATTTGGGCGGGAAGAATTTGAGTTCATCGTTCATCACGGGCGGCAGGGCAATTTCGGCAAAATGCTTCATCTTTAAGTACCACTGTTTGCACAAGCGGGGTTCAACAGCGGTGTCGGGGTTGCGCTCGCTGTAGCCCACCTTGTTCTCGTAATCCTCAATCTTCTCCATCAAGCCTGCATCCTGCAAGTCTTTGGCAATCACCTTGCGGCACTCCATGCGGTCCATGCCGACGTAGAGCGGCGACTCGGCGCTCACCGTGCCATCGGGGTTGAAAATGTCGATACTATCCAGATTGTGAGTCTTGCCCAGCATGTAGTCGTTGGGATCGTGAGCCGGAGTCACTTTTAGGCAACCCGTACCGAACTCAATGTCCACATAGTGGTCTTCAATAACGGGAATCTCGCGGCCCACAAGCGGCACAATCACGCGTTTGCCACGCAGCCACTGGTTCTTAGGATCCTTGGGATTGATACACATGGCCGTGTCGCCCATGATGGTCTCGGGTCGCGTGGTAGCCACCACCGCATAGCGGCGGCCCTGCTCATCGCGATGCACGATTTCACCCTCGGCACCAGTTTCACCGGTCATGTCGTCGTTGGCCACATAATATTTCAAGTAGTATAACTTGCTCTTTTCATCGTGATATATCACCTCCTCGTTGCTCAGGGCCGTCTGGGCTTTTGGGTCCCAGTTCACCATGCGCAAACCACGATAGATGTAACCCTTGTCGTAGAGGTCGACGAACACTTTCATCACACTCTGGCTGCGCTTCTCGTCCATGGTGAACGAAGTGCGACTCCAGTCGCACGAAGCTCCTAGCTTGCGCAACTGCTGCAGAATGATGCCGCCGTGCTCATGCGTCCAGGCCCAAGCATGCTCCAGGAACTGCTCTCGCGTCAGGTCACGCTTCTTGATGCCTTGCTCGGCCAGGCGCTTGACGACCTTGGCTTCGGTAGCAATGCTGGCATGGTCGGTGCCGGGCACCCACAGTGCGTTCTTACCCTCCATGCGCGCATGGCGGATAAGGATGTCCTGGATGGTATTGTTGAGCATGTGGCCCATGTGCAGCACACCCGTCACGTTGGGGGGCGGAATCACGATGGTGTAAGGTTCACGCTCGTCGGGGACCGACTTGAACAGGCCATGACTTTCCCAGTACTCATACCATTTGTTCTCTACCGCTTTAGGGTCGTATTTGGTCGCTAAAGTGTTCATAAATTCTTCGTTTTTGATTATTCCTTTATATTCAAACTGCAAAATTACTAATTAATTATGAATTAAGAATTATGAATTAAGAATTATTTGGCATGACCATCCTGGAGGTCAATTATTAAGAGGTCTGCAATGCTGCATTGTTTAAGCTAGGCGGGAGTAATTAGAGCCGCTAGGCCAACATTACGAATAAGCGAGCGAAAATGCAAAGTTTACCTTGATTTTCCGTAATGCCGCCAGATTTGAACCGACAGTTCAAATCCCACATGCAGCAAATGGAGCATCGCACCTTTATCCAATTCTCATTATCACTGTTTGGCCATTGTGGATATCGATGTCGAGAGTGGGATTAGACACAGACAACCCCAGCAGGTTGTAGAACAGACCTACTGGAATACATCAATAAAATATTGGATTTTGTTCCTCTAGTGAGTAGTGAAGGTGTGTTGCCGCCGAGCATGGCTCAACGGCACTGGTTGTATTCAATAATGTACTCAATAAATTCTCGCACTGCACCATCGCCGCCATTGGCACTGCAAATGTAGCTAACGAGTTCCTTCACTTGCCGGCAGGCATCGGCCGGACAGGCGGTAAGTCCGCAATTTTTCATGCACACGATGTCGAGGATGTCGTCGCCTATGTAGGCCACGTTGCATGGCTGGCAATCATACTTTTTCATTATCGCCTTGAGCGTGTCGAGTTTGTCGTGCTTGCCCTGATGCAACTCGGTGATGTGCAGTTCGCGGGCGCGGTTTTCCACAATGTGCGAGGTGCGCCCGGTGATGATGGCCGGAACGATGTTGTGAGCCGGCAGCATCTCATTGATACCGTAACCGTCGCGAATGTTGAACGACTTGAAGAGTTCACCATCCTGTCCCATGTTGATTTTGCCGTCGGTGAGTGTACCGTCAACGTCCATCACCAGCAGTTTAATAGCGTCTTGTTTCATAAGGCATCACTCTCCGCATTCGCGTTTAATATTCTCTATAATGTTCTTGTAGGAATCATTGTGTCCAAAGAGCGATGAGGTGCCCAGCACAAAGCCGTCCACGCCGTGCATGCTCCATCGCTTCATGCGCTCCAGCGTGCAAGCACCGTCCATAATGATTTCCAGATTGTACTTGTCCTTGATTTTGACCAGTTTTTCCACTTTCTGATCCACATGTGGCAGATAGACGTGTCCGGCATGACCGGGCTTAACGCCCATGACCAGAATGGTATCGACCAGTTCGTAGTAGTCCTGCAGACTCTCAATGGTGGTTTCGGGATTGATAACGATTCCGGGTCGTTTTCCCACCTCCTTGATTTTCTGAATCACCTTCTTGGGGTGAGTGTCGGAGTCGGGGTGGAAATAAATAATATCGACGCCGGCATCGGCAAAGAGCTTGATGTAGCGTCCCGGCTCCATAATCATGAGATGAAGTTCTGTAAGCAGCGACGTGTGGCGGCACACCGAGTTCACGTCGCCAAGTCCCAGGGCAAAATTTGGCACATACTGCCCGTCCATCACGTCCAGGTGCAGGCGAGTGGCTCCCGCCGCTTCCAACTTCAGGACCACGTGTTTGAGGTTGTCGAAGTTGGCACACATTAATGAAGGTGAATATATCATAGGTTGTCGTTGATACGAATTTTCGAAACGAAAGCCAGTTCAACCTGATGCGTGTCGAGTTGCTCTCCGGGCCACAGCACGACCGTGCTGCCCGGCGCCACAGGCATTCCGTCGGCATTGAGCGTGCCCAGCACATGAGTGAAGCACTCAAGCGTGCGGGTCTCGTTGCTATAGGTTGCGGTTCCGTTTATGAGTTTAGTACTATAGGTCTTTTCACTAATTTCTCCGCCTTGAGGATAGGTCTTGGGGGTGGACTTGAGCTCGATGCGCAGTGCCTGCCTGGCCTGCTCCACGTGTAGTTCACGCTTGTTGCCGTTGGCATCGGTGCGGTCGTAGTCGTAGAAGCGGTAGGTGTAATCGGAGCCTTCCTCAATTTCAAACACCAGGCTGCCGGCAGTGATGGCATGCAGCGTGCCGGGCTCGACAAACACATATTGGCCTGCTTTAACAGGCAGTGTGTCGGCCATCTCCATGAAGCGTTTTTCGTGAATCATGCGCAGCTCTTGGTCGGTGTCGCTGCAGGTGCATCCGTTAATGATAGAACCCGAGGCGGGCGGGTCGATGAAATACCACGATTCGCGCTTACCGCGCGTCAGGGGGTTCATGGCTTGCGCCATTGTATCGGTGGGGTGAACCTGAATACTCAAGTTCTCATGTGCCTCGGTAAGAGCCAGTGTGAGGGGAAAGAAAGCATATTGCGACATGCCGAACTCGTCCTTGAACAGTGGAAACACATCGTTCAAGCAGTGTCCTTTCCACTGGCCGTTCAGGATCTCGTTGGAAATTCCCTCACGGCAGTAAAGCGAGTAGAGATGACCTATCTGGTCACCTTCCACTCCTGTCAACTGGCTTATCTTGGGACCTCCCCAAATGGTGTTGTGTACGATTCGTTTAAGTAAAAGCATTGTGGTGGCGATAAGTAAACTTATTCCATAGCGATTTGCCTGATTCTCATGAGTTTGTCCAGCAGGCTATCAACCTGGTCGAGCCGCAGCATGCAGCTGCCGTCGCAAAGGGCCGATGCAGGGTCGTTGTGTACCTCCATGAACAGGCCTGCCAGCACACCAGTGGCCACGGCTGCCTTGGCCAGATAGGGTACAAACTCGCTCTTGCCACTGTTGCCGTAGTTGAATCCGCCTCCGCTAATCTGCACGCTGTGGGTGGCATCGAACAGCACCGGATAGCCCAGCCGTGAGAGGCGCACCAACCCTGTCATGTCCACCACCAGGTTGTTGTAGCCGAAACAGCTGCCGCGCTCGCACAGCATGAAATCATGACAACCGTAGTGCTCCATTTTGCTCACCACATTGTTCATCTCCTCGGGGCTGGAAAACTGCGCCTTCTTGATGTTGACAGTCTTTCCAGCCTGGGCGGCGGCTTTCAGCAGGTCGGTCTGTCGACACAGAAAGGCAGGAATCTGAATGATGTCGGCCACCTGGGCCACAGGCTGCGCTTGCCAGGGCTCGTGAATATCGGTCACTATCTTGACTCCGAGTTCAGTCTTAGCTTTTTCCAAAATTCGCAGTCCCTCTTCCAAGCCGGGGCCACGATAGTTGGTAGCCTTGGTGCGGTTGGCCTTGTCCCACGAAGCCTTGAAATAGAAGTCCACGTCGTAATGTGAGGCAATGTCTCTTAGAGCTTCGGCAAGAAACATGACATTGTCTTGCGATTCAATCACGCAAGGCCCCGCAAGGAGTTTAAACTTTTTGTCAGTCATGAAATTTTTTTTCTAAAAGTGATGCAAAATTAGTAATAATATGTGACACCATCCTACATTTCACGCAAAAAATACTACGCAAATCCAAATCGGCACAACGTTGAGGCAGATTGGCACACATGCCGACCAATATCATGCATGCAGTCGATTGATGGCCGGCGGCCTTAATTACTCCCACCTAGCATAAACAATGCAGCATTGCAGACCTCTTAAAATTGACCTCCAGAATGGTCACGCCAAATAATTCTTAATTCATCATTCTTAATTCATAATTAATTACTAATTTTGCAGTTTGAATTTATTCAGTATGATGAGTTTTAGTTTCAATATATCTCCGCTGGTGTGGACACTGCTGGCCGTAGGATTCCTGCTGGGACTGACCTACGTAGTGTGGCGATGGCTACGCACGCAGCAGTTGTCGAAGTTTGTTACTGAAGACGAGGTTTCGCGTGAATACCTCGATGAGTTGCCGCCGGTGTCGATTATTGTGGACGCGTGCAACGAAACCGACCAGCTGGTACGCTTTCTGCCGCTAGTACTAAATCAGGAATATCCCGAATATGAAGTGATTGTGATTACCGACAGTGCTGCCGAAGCCACCAGCGACATGCTGAGCGAGATGAAGTCCCAGCACCCCAATCTGCACACCACTTTCACCCCGCATGGCACACGCTCGCTCTCGCGCAAGAAACTGGCACTGATGATAGGCATCAAGGCCGCCAAGCACGATATCGTGCTCACCACCAACGCCAACTGCCGCCCCACCAGCGACCAATGGCTACGGCTGATGGCGCGCAACTTCGTGCCGGGCATCGACGTGGTGCTGGGCTACTCACACTACCGCTATCACCGCGACAAGCGCTGGGCACGCCGCTGGCGCATTTTGGACACTGTGACCACAGCCACTCAGTGGCTGGGCAGTGCCATTGCGGGCCGCCCCTATCGAGGCACAACCGACAATTTGGCCTACCGCAAGCAACTGTTTTTCGATGTGAACGGCTTTGCCCGCACCATGAACCTCACCTGGGGCGAAGACGATGTGTTCCTATGCCAAATAGCCCGTGGCGACAACACCCGCGTCGAACTGGCAGCAGAGAGCCAGTTGAGCGTGTATTACGAAAACATATTCCGCGCCCATCGACTGCTGCGCACCCGCCGCGACTTCACCTCGCGCCTAGTGCCCCGGCGCGCTTTCATTGAGCATGCCGCCATGAGCTGGTTGCTGTGGCTGGCGCATGCCGCGTTCATCACTGCCGCTATCCTTGCCTGGCCCAATGCCGCCGTACTCATCGCCGCTGTGGTGGCACTTATCGGTTTGTGGGTGACCGTGACCGTGGCCACACGGCACGACTGCCGCCTGCTGCAGGCTCCACCGCTGCGACTCACCGTGCCAGCACTTACACTGGCACGCCCGCTGATTAACGCCAACTATCGCTTCCGCGAATTGCGCCACAAGAAGACCAATTACACCACCTACATCTAGCGAACTCGCATGGCCGGAGCATCTCGAATCAAGGCAATCAATGCATGGCGCGGCATCTTCGCACTCGTTATTGTGTTATTTCACAGCAAGGTGCATCTCATGGATCAGGCCGTTTCGCTGGGCGTGAGTTTCTTTTTCGTCGGCAGCGGCTTTTTGCTGACTGTGCGGCATCACGGCCAACAACTCACCACTCCCGCTGCATGGTGGCGATTCTGGTGGCAACGCGCACGTCTGATCTACCCTATCCACTGGCTGGCCTTGCTGTTAATCAGCTGGTTTTTCATCGTTCCCGAGCACAAGCCCCTTGCCCCGGCCGAGTTCTTCACCCAGTTTGCACTGGTTCACTGCTGGTTTCCCACCAAGAATTTCTATTTCGGCTATAACGGTGTGAGTTGGTTCTTAGGTGCATTACTTTTCTGCTATGCTTGCTTCCCGCTCATCAACCGATATTTTTCTTCCCTGCGACTGCGATGGCAACTGCTGGCGATGATACTCATCATAGCAGCGTTGTGGTGGTGGTTGCCACTGCTCACCGGCCAGCAACGCACATTCACCTATGTGTGCCCAGCCATCCGCTTGGGCGATTTCCTGATGGGCGTAACGGCCGGGAACCTATATCTCATTTGCAGGTCAAACCGCTTGACCTACAGCAAGACAAAAGCCACTATGATTGAGTTGGCCACCATAGGCATTGCCCTGGAAGTGCTAGCCATCAACCGCAACACATTATTGCTCAACACCTGGGACCATTACTTGTTATGGTGGCTACCTGCGACATTTATCGTGTTCACCGCCGCCATGCTCGACCGGCACGAAGGGTGGCCGGGACAGTTGCTCTGCGCACGTCCGCTGCAGTGGCTGGGTGACATCAGCATGGAAGTGTATATTTTACAGAACCTTGCTGCACTGATTGTCAACTACTATGTGGCTCCCCTATTCGGACACTTCGGTATCATGATTTACGATAAAAACGTGTGGTTTCAAGTGCCATTACTCCTTCTCATGGCTTGGGGCACACGGCGCTACTTTACGGTACCAGTGGCACGATGGATAAAACGGCAGCACCTGTAACCAGCAATTTAACTTTTATAATATCACTATAATCTAAAAAGAGTATGAGAACGAAAATCATGAACACCTGCGCCACCATTGCGATGGCTGTCCTACCTGCGGCCGGACAGAACTCGCTAGTGGTGCACACCGACGGTAACGATTTCAGTTACCCCATCAAAAACATTGAGTTGATCACCCTGGGAGACAACGGCATTTCTATCCATGCCACCGATGTATTCAACTATGCTTACGACGGCATCACCAGTCTCACGTTTGCCGAAGGCATGGCGGGTGATGTCACAGCCGACGGTAAGGTTGATGTGGCCGACGTCAATGCCGTGATTAACATTATCCTCAAGACGAAAACGTCCGACGATTACATCGGCAATGCCGACCTGAACAACGACAACAAAATCGATGTGAGCGATGTGAACGAAATCATCAACATGATTCTTAAAACCGGCTCCACCGAGCACAACGCTGCAGCCGGACGCATGCTCGTATACAACAACTCGGGCAATACCGACGTGTTTGCCACCAGCGATATTGCCAATGTCACTTTTACCACTGTGAATGATGTAACCACCACCATCACACTCATCAATGCCGACGAAGCCTCGGTGCGCGCACGCATCACGCGCAACGGCGACTGCAAACGCTATCAGGTGGCTTGCTACCCCGCCAACGAAGCGCCCAGCGCCGATGCACTTGAAACCTACATCCAGGAGAACAAGAAATTCGACCGCAAAGCCAATGGCAGTGTGGAATTCATCGATCTCTTGCCCGAAACCGATTATGTACTGGCCACACTGGCCTATGACGAGTACAACCTGCCCTGCGAAATCACCACACTCAATTTCACCACCGATGCCATAGGTCAACTGCCGGCAGCACAAGTGGGCGATTACTTCTACCGCGACGGCACATGGAGCACAGAACTGAAAACCAATAAAACTCCCATTGGCATTGTGTTCTCTACCACACCCACCGAAGCCGACCAGGCACAAGGATTCACCCACGGCTACGCCATCGCCTTGCACGATGCCGGCACCGCCGCATGGAGTACACAAGGAAGTGAAAATGAGTCGGGCATCAGCATCAGCAGCGAGAACGATGCCGACCTTAACGACCGCGAGGGACGCACTCACACCGCCACTCTGCTCGCCACTCCCGATATTCACCCCGCAGCAGTCATGGCCGGTGCCTTTAGCACAACACCACAGGGAACCAGCGGCTGGTTTATTCCTTCTACAGGACAATGGCTTGACATCTGCCATAACCTGGGCGGACTGGACTTGACCGCGGTGACCCGCGACAGTAATGGAATTCCCAGTTGGAACAAAGAAATCACCGCATCGTGCGTAGCCGCCATCAACGCACGGCTTGCCGCCGCCGGCAACGGCAATTACACTGCATTAAACCAAAGTTACTACTGGACCTCGAGCGAACGCAGTGTAGCCTCGGCCTATTACATCTACATCAACACTCAATATTACATGAGCCTGCAGACCTATTACAAGGACAACCAGTTTACCGTGCGTCCTGCTATCGCATTCTAATCACCACTTAACCGACAAAACAATGAAACATATATTTCCTTTTGTTACATTACTGGCCGTGGTGGCCATGAGCACCATGGCACAGACCACCGCCAACCGGCGAATGATCATTAAAACTGCCGATGGCACTACACGCGTCTATGATGCCAGCCGCGTGAGCCGCGTAACGTTCGACGAAGTGACTCCCGTGAGTGTGCCTCTCACACTGGTGAGTGCCGCCGGCTATAGCGTGAAAGTGCACGCTACCATGCCACAGGGTTGCTCACAATATCTGCTTGCAACCATTCCTGCCGGTGAACAACCGGCCGACCTGGTGAACTATATCATCAACAACGCCGCCGTCACCGCCAACGCCACAAAAGACCTGGAACTGGGCGGACTACAACCCGAGAGCAACTACACTGTCTATTCGCTGGCCTACGATGCCTACGGCATGGTGAGCGGCATCTCTTCGTTAGACGTGAGCACCGTTCAGGCCACCGATGCCGAGAAGCCCAAGGTGGGCTACATCCTCTACGCCGACGGTTCGTGGAGTCGCCGCCTCGACAAGACCCGCACCCCCATCGGCATCATCTTCTCCACCACGACCAGCCAGGCCGACCAAGAGCGCGGATGGAAACTAGGCTATGCCATCGCCTTGCGCGATGCCGCACAGCAAATTGCCTGGGCCACCACCATCGGTGAGAACCAAGCTGGCGCCATCTACACCTCGGCTACAGCACAGGGCTTTATCACCGACAAAGACGGCTACAGCCACACCGACACACTGGCCATGAACAAGGACCGTCATCCGGCCGTTGCAGCGGCATTAGATTACACGGTGACCGCCCCGGCACGCTCCAGCGGATGGTACCTGCCCAGCTCAGGGCAGTGGTACGACATCTGCGTGAACCTAGGCGGAGCCGACTCCATCATGAACGTGCAGGGCACCTACGAAGGCTACTGGAACACCCCGCAAATCGTGAGCAACACCCTCTCGCTGCTCAACGAGCACATGAGCATTGCAGGCAAGGACAATTATGAACCTATCACCGTGGCCAGTGGCGACTACCGCTGGTACTGGTGCTCGTCGGAGAGCGGCAACGAGCAGGCCTACGCCGTCTTCTTCGATCAGGACCAACTAGTGGTGGAAATTGCGCCCTACTTCAAGACCTACGCTTTCAGCACCAACCGTGTGCGTGCGGTCATCGCTTTCTAGCGTCTGGCCACCCACAGGCCCAGCAATGTCAAAAAAAGAACTGACGGACCCATTCCGCCAGTTCTTTTTTTTGATTCAAATCGGATATTAGGCTTATCTATTGTCAATACAAAGATAATACCCCACATTAACTGAGAAATAAATCATCCATCCTCACTTGTTTCTGCACAATGCCACTATGTTTTCCATAGGCCACCCCGTAGGTTGTAATCATTGTGAGATGGATGTCTGTCTTGAACTCAGTGTACGTTTCAATGTTTCAATTCGATTTCTCAGTTTACTTTCTTCATCTTTAGTTACAACATACTCGCCACTTGCAAATTTTATTTCACAAAGGTTTACCACATTATCGGCCCTATTGATGAGAAGATCTATCTGCGCACCATTTTTCTCGTCATCGGCAAGCACGCTATAGGCCGAAACCGAAGTCTTGACTCCACCTATTTCTAGCGCCTTTTTTATCTGTCTCACATGCTGCCAACAAACTTCCTCGAAAGCTATCCCCCGCCATGCTCGCATCACATCGGATGTGATGTTGTCAACAAGAAACGTGGCATCCGAATTATTCGGTTCGACATATTTCAACCAGAATAAGCAAAAATTGTCGATCAGTTTATAACGCTCCACATGGCCATTCTCGCCATAGGGCGTGTAACGAAGAATGAAATCGCTCTCGACCAATGCAGCCAGTGTACTCGACAGACCTCCTCCCAGAGGCAAATGCGTGACATGGGCTATTTCTTCGCGCGTGAACCCTTGATGCCTGGTGGCCAATAACCGCACTATTTTTTTGCAATCATCAGGATTTCCAAAGATAGCATTGAACAATCGATTGAACTCATCTCGCAAACGCGGGTTACGTCCGAAGAGTATTCGGTCGGTATTACCTTCAAAGCTTAATCCCTTCTGAAAATTGCTCAGATAATATGGGATTCCACCAAACACCATATAGCTCTGCACTATGTCATAACGTGACATTTCTATGCCACTACTGGAGAAAAACTCTTCACACTCTTTCAACGTAAAAGGCAGGAGTTTCAACTCGGCGGTCAAGCGGCCATAAAGGCCGCCTTTACTTCGAGACAAGTTTCCAAGAATCCAAGAAGTGGCACTGCCACAAACGACAAGCATCATGTTGTCTCTTCCCGAGCACCAATTGTTCCAAAAATTTTCAAAGGCTGGAAGAAAATTAGAGCGAGGTGTGTCCATCCATGGCAACTCATCTATGAACACCACCTGCCTACTCCCGTCGTCAAGGTGAGAGAGCAACTGCTCCAACTGGTAAAATGCTTCAATCCACGATTTAGGCTGCTTAAAACCTTCAAGACCATGGCTCAACAATGAATAGTAAAAACTTTCAAGTTGAGTTTTCATCCTATTTTTGGATCCAACTTGATCAACCGGCGACACGCCCGTATGCTGAAATGTAATATAATCTTTCAAGACATGTTTAATGAGAAAGGTCTTCCCCACTCGCCGACGACCATATATTGCAACAAATTCAGGGCGATTGCTTCGATAAAGATTTTGTAGTTCTTCTTGCTCTTGCTTTCTTCCAATAATAGCACTCATTTTCATAAAACAATATTTATATTCTGCCGCAAAGATATAAAAAATATCACTTACGGCAAAATAAATATATGTTTATTGTGCCGCAACTATATTTTATAAGTCAACTCGGCATATTTTGCAATTTATTTTCATCCTAGCAAGTAGCGGTATCCTTATTTACACCAACCGTGTGCGTGCGGTCATCGCTTTCTAGCGTCTGGCCACCCACAGGCCCAGCAATGTCAAAAAAAGAACTGACGGACCCATTCCGCCAGTTCTTTTTTGTATAGATGAATCTATTCCCTGGTTATTTCACGATGAACTTGTGGCCATTCTGGATGTAGATACCGGGGATGGTGGCATCTTTCACTTGGCGACCCATCACATCGTAGATGGGAGCATTCTCATCGATGGTGAATGACTTCACGTCGGCAACACCTGTGTGGGTATCAGGTTCCAGCGTGTAGTCGGCAGTCTGAGGCTCGCCATCCACGAAGGTGAGCGTGCCGGTTGCTGTCTTGTAGCCAGTTGCTGCGACAGTCACATCATAGTTGCGCTCAGATTGAATCACAGAGATTTCATACTTACCATCGGCATCGGTAGTGCCTGTGTAGGTCACCTTGGCACCCAGCGCGCCACGCATGCCTGCGGGCTGCTCGGGCTGCTGCTCATCGGCTGCAGTCACAGTCACCACAGCGCCCTCAATGGCGTTGCCATCCTGATCATAGACATGGCCGCTATAAGTGAGTGCTTCGGTCGATACGGTCAAGTACATCACGGGCAGCGAACTGGCTGTGAAACTGCCGGGCAGTGATGAGTCGCTCGCACGATACACACTCTGGCCGGTCACGGTCTTGTCGTGCTGGAAATAGACAGTTGCCCAGCTATTGCTCTCGCTGTGGAGGCACACGCGCAGATTCTTACCTGTGTACTCAAACGGAGTGGCCAGTTCAACCACAACGATTTCATCGTCGGTCTTAGTCACGTTGTAGGTATAAGAACCATCATAGACACTGGTCATGGCAGCAGTCTTGTCGGCATCGAGCAGTACATTTTGTGGAGTGGCGTCGTCGGTATTCTCCAGCCACACTTTCAGGTTGCCTGAGATTGTCTTCGCACTTGAACCATGTCCCTTGAAGGCAATGCGGGTGATTTTGGTGCCGGCTGCGATACCCAGCAAACCAGCCGTATAAACAGTCTCACTCTCACTCTTGCCATAATACAAGTTCAGCGGAGCGGCATTGCGGTTCTCGCCATCGTTGCTGGTGCCTACCACCACGTCGCGGGAAGCCAGTTCCTCGGTGATGGTCACTTGCACATTGTCGCTGACTGCGCTAAAGTTCTCACCCACAAATTCCACGCGTGCCTGGAACGTACCCACTTCGATGGGCATCAGGTCGAAGGTATAAGTGTTCTCACCATTGGCGGCAAGTTCCACAGCTTCGGCCTCGGCCATGAGTTCGTCATCGAAGTAGAGGCGAGCGGTGTAAACACCCTCGGCCTCAGTATTGGCGGTCAAGTTCTTGAGCGTAGCGGTTGCCTGCATGGCATTGTTGGCTGTACCCACTGCAGGAATGTTCATGGCCGTGATGAACACATCGTGCTCCACATCCACCACACTGAATCCCAAGATGTTGTCGATGCGGGCATTAGTGGTGGCAAAAGCGATATAACCTTCGCCTACAGGAACATTGTCTACAGTAAAGCGGGTGAAGTTATACTTCGTGTTAGTTCCCCAGGCTGATCCGGTGTATTCGCTAGTAAGCTGGTCGGCCTCATCCTGAGCATCGTTAGAAAGCGTGCGCAACAGAGTCCACTCGCTGCGGTCGGTCGAATAATAAACTTCCACAGTGCATGGAGTCGTATAGTTGCGAGCAGCATCAAAGCTCAGGGTCTCGCCCTCTTCCACTTTCAGACGTGGTGAAATGAGCTTACCATTTTCAGTGCTCTCGGCATAATACTTGTTGTCGCCGGTAACGAGGTTGTTCTTGGCGGCCCAGCCACCCATGTTGACCATGTTGGCAGGAATTTGACCATCTTCAAAGTCCACATACCACTTGCTGGGATCGAGCACCTCGCCCACCAGGTTCACCACCTGATCTTCAACACCCTCACCCTTCACGGTGAGCTTGCCGGTCTTAGCACCGACAACTTCAGAGGCCAACGTCACGTCGATGTCGAGCGACTCATGCTTAGCGATGGTGACAGGAGCGGTAGCTGTGGTTGTGAAGCCCTCGCCTTCCACGGTGATTTCGGTCACATTCAGCGGCGCTGCGCCATCGTTGGAGATGGTAATGGTGCGGGTTACCGATGACGTGACCAGTCCAAATTGCTGCGTCCCACCATTATCAAGCGCCTTGCTGTCGTGACCATAAATGTATGGGATTGGTTGGTAAGGAATAGGAGTGTAATTATGAATGGCCTTCGTGGTCATGGTGATGCCTTCCTGCATATCGTAGCGACGAGCCTTTGTGTCGTTGCCTTCCAGGGCTTCGATGCTGGCCTCGTCAACCACTGCGGTAACAGTAAATTCCTCGCTCTCCTCACCGGGTGCCAGGGCGGTCTCAATAGGCTGAGTAGTGAGCAGGCGGTCAACCACATAGTCCATGCCTTCGCCGGGCTTCATGAGTGCGATACTCACGTTGTAACCTTCATCACCGCTGCTGAGCGTCACCTCACCGGTGTTCTTCACTTTCACAGTAGCTGAGATGGTGAACTGATTGTTCTCATTGCAGTCGATAAACAGGTCATTCACGGCCGGCGTGACGCTGGTCACCGTCAGGCCCTTAGCCGGTATCACATCGGCACTGGTAGCCGAAAAATCATCAATGAGCACATTCTCGGCGCGGATGCCAATCATGGTTCCGTCTTCAAAACCGGTGAGTTCCACCTCGGTATAGTCAAACGAGACCAGACCGGGATCCTCAAAGGGGATGAGTGCACCACGCACATAGGTGTTGCCCTCTTTTGTCACCACATAAAAGCGGATGTTTCCGCTAGTATTGGCCAACTTCACCTGCAGGGTTGCCGTGCCGCTCACAGCGGGAGTCACCAGCAGGTCGTTCAGTTCAACTTCAGTTCCATCACCAGTCCACCAGTCTTGATAATACTGATTGCCGGCTTGGATGCAACCAGAGCCTCCTACGCCGCCATCGGCCACATAGGTGTAAGTCACTTTTTGAGCTGGATAGGCACCCACATTCACCAGGTGACCCCATCCCAGAGCGGCACGAAAATCGGTTGCGCTCACATCTACGGCGGTGTTGAAATCGACGGTGTAGGGCGAAACCACGCTCGCGCTTACCGTGATACTCAACAGTGCCGTCAGCAAAAACAAAGACACTTTTCTCATACTTGCTAAATTTATAGCGTTACAGCCCAGATTCTTTCTCTCATACACAAGCACTCGCGCAGAGCCGGGCCTGTTTTTCTCCGCACAGCAGCTTTTAGAGCACAAAATTACTATTTTTGACATCATTATTCAAAATCATTTCGGCCAAAAAATTCATTTACTCAATAAAAAAACTTGCGGGCTTTGCAATATTGCCACAAAAATTGCGTTATAGATTTTACAATGTCTAGATTTATCGCAATAAATATCATACTGGTTGTGCTTGCCGCTTTATGCTGCTCACCCGCAATGGCACAAGATAACGACAAGATTCTCAACCGGCAATATGCCGACATGAAGCCCATTCACTTTGGCTTCTCGTTTGGCGTGAATTTCCAGGATCTGCACATCGTCAACAATGGTTTCATCACCGACGACGGCGAGCAGTGGTGGGCCGACATCCCTAACCACTCTCCAGGTTTCTGCGTCAATGTGATGGCCGACTGGCGACTGGGCACACACTTCAACCTGCGTCTGGCACCGGGCATGTACTTCGGCAACAAAGTGGTGAAATTCCGTAACAGCCTGGGCGACCCCGATGCTCCCGAGCGCTCACACTACATCCAGCAGCAGAATGTGAAGACCACCTACATTGTGGCACCCATTGACCTCAAGATTTCGTCGCGCCGCTACCATAACATGCGTCCCTATTTCACCACCGGCGTGATGCCCATTTTCAATGTGGGCAAGGACCGCAGCGAGCAGTACCGAATCAAGAGCTTCGATGCCATGCTCACCGTGGGGTTGGGCTGCGACTTCTACCTGCCCTACTTCAAGCTGTGCCCCGAGGTGAAATTCTGTTTCGGACTGAGAAACATTTTGCAAAAAAATCGTCCCGACCTTCAGGACAACCCCGAGTTGTTGCGCTTCACCGACAGCGTCGACAAGATAACTAATAATATGGTGGTGGTCACCTTTTATTTCGAATGAAAGCAGTTAAGCACATAATCATCATTACCACACTGCTGGTGATCACGCACTTCACCGCACTGGCGCAGGTAGATGCTCAGCTCACACAATACTGGGCCGTGCCGGCTTATTACAACCCCGCCGCCACGGGCAACATCGACTTCATCCACATCAGCGCCGGCGCACGCCTGCAATGGGTGGGAGTGCGACACGCGCCCATGACGTTCATGGCCATGGCCGACATGCCGTTCAAGTTCCTGGGACGACGCTGGGGCACCGGTGTGGTGCTACAACAAGAGAGCATGGGCTTGTACAAGAGCGTGCATGCACATGCGCAGCTGGCATGGAAAAAACAGATGCTGGGTGGCACTCTGAGCGTGGGCTTGCAACCGGGAATGATCAATGAGACCTTCGACGGCACCAAGGTGATTATGCCCGAGGGCGACGAAGAGCATCAAGGCACCGACGATGCCATCCCCACCGGCACGGTGGGTGGCACGGCATTCGACATCTCGGGCGGCGTGATGTTTACCCACAAGTGGTTCTGGGCCAGCGCTTCGGTGGCACACATCACGGCTCCCACCATCACCATGAAAGTGGAAAACGACGAGGAGAAACAATATGAGTTTGATGCCGGAAGAGTATTTTATTTTATGGCCGGCAGCAATATTCCCATAAAAAATACGTTATTTGAAGTGATGCCATCGGTCATGGTCAAGAGCGATTTACAGTTCTGGCAGGCCGAAGCCACCGCCCGTGTGCGATACAACAAGTTCTTGAGCCTGGGCGTGGGTTACCGCTACAACGACGCTGTTTCGGTCATGGTGGGAGCCGACTACAAGAATTTCTTCTTCGGCTACAGTTACGACTACACCACCAGCGCCATTCGCACCAGCGGTGGCAGTCATGAGGTGTTCTTGCAATATAATGTGAAGCTGGACATGGGTGAGAAAAACCGCAACAGCCACAAGAGCATCAGAATTATGTAAATGAGAACAAACTAGTTCATCGCCCGCTGCGATGAGCCAACAAACAAAGAATATGAAAAAGATTTTGTTGATAATTGCGATTGGTATTGTGATGGTTTCATGTGGAGCCGTGCGCAAGGGCAACACCGCCGGTGGTGAAGTGACCGGCGTGGGCGCTGCCTCGTTCAGCGAACCCGTGCCCTACGGCATGGTGCTCGTGGATGTGGGTTCCATGCGTGAAGGACCGTCGCAACGCGATTCGGTGTGGGGCATCGACTCCACGGCCCACGGCATTTCGGTTGACGCCTTCTGGATGGATGAAACCGAAATCACCAACTCTAAGTACAAGCAGTTTGTCTACTGGGTGCGCGACTCCATCATCCGTGAGCGCCTGGCCGACCCCGCCTATGGCGGTAACGAAGACTTCAAAATCGAGGAGGACAAGGAAGGAAATCCCGTCACTCCGCATCTCGACTGGAGTAAAAACATTCCCTGGAAGAACCCCAGCGAGGACGAGGAACGCGCCATCGAGAGCGTCTACCGCATCAATCCCATCACAGGAAAGAAAGAGCTGGATGCCTCGCAGATGAACTATCGGTATGAAATCTACAACCTCACCGAGGCGGCCAAGCGCAAGCACCGCTTCGATGCCACTCGACGCGACTACAACACCGACCACGAAACCGACTTCACCGCGCCCACCATCAGCAAGGACACGGCATTTATCGACGACGATGGACGCATCGTGCGCCAGACCATCACACGCCCGCTGCAGAGCGAGTTCGACTTCGTAAACACCTATATCGTGAACATCTACCCCGACACCACTTGCTGGGTAAACGACTTCGACAATGCCTACAACGAGCCTTACGTGCGCATGTACTTTGCCAACGGCAACTACAACAACCACCCCGTGGTGGGCGTGAGCTGGGAACAGGCCAATGCCTTCTGCATGTGGCGCACCGAGTTCCTCAAGAAATCACTGGGCAAGGAAGGTGTCTATGTGGAGCCTTTCCGCTTGCCCACCGAAGCTGAATGGGAATTTGCAGCGCGTGCCGGATATGACCAGAACAAGTATCCCTGGGAGGGCGACCTGCCCATCACCGAAGAAGATGGGTGCTTCTATGCCAACTTCAAGCCCATGGAAGGCAACTATGTGAAAGACGGAAGCATCATCACAGCACCCGTGCAGACCTACGAGCCCAACGACTTCGGACTCTACGACATGGCCGGCAACGTGAGTGAATGGACCAGCACTGCTTATACCGAGAGCATCGACAAGATGACCAGCGACCTCAACCCCGAGTACCGCTACTACGTGGCACAGGAAGACCCCTACAAGATGTCGCGCAAGATTGTGCGCGGAGGCTCTTGGAAAGACGTGGCCCACAACATCCGCAGCGACATACGCATGTGGGAATACCAGAACGAGCAACGCAGCTACATCGGTTTCCGCTGCGTGCGATCCAAAGTGGGATTCGGTAAAGTTAAACGTAAAAAATAATTGAATTAACGTTGCATCGCGTCTTTCGCATCTTGCATCTTAAAATATACTACAATGAGTAAGAATCAAATCACGAAATTTCTCTCTGGCGATGCCGGACAGCGTTTCTTTAACTTCGCATATAGTATTGGTGCCGCAGTGGTCATCTGGGGTGCCCTGTTCAAAATTCTGCACTTAACCGGTGGCAACACACTGCTCAGTATCGGTATGGGCACCGAGGTGCTCATGTTCTTGCTGACGGCCTTCGACCGCCCCGAGAAGCAATATAAGTGGGAAGAAGTATTCCCTGTGCTGGCCACACACGACCCCGAGGACCAGGTAGACCTCAACGCCACGATGGGTGGCGGTGGAGGCACAGTCATCATAGGCGGTGCCGGAGGTAGTGCCGTGGAAGGTGAATACACCGGTGAGGGAACAGCCGCTAGCGCCATGACCGTGACCGGAGCACAAGCCAAGGGGGCCGTAGGCATCGGATCGGCCGTCGACCTCAGTCCCGAAGACACGCTCTCGCTCAGCGAGAGCATCGCCAAGATGGCCGCTGCAAGCGACCAACTCAGCCGCATGGCCGAGCTCACCGACGCCACACAGCAATACCTCAGCCAGATGGCCGGCATCAGCGAGCAGATGGAACGACTCGCAGCCACCACCACTGCGCTCAACCAGGTGAGCGAGACCCTGCTCTCGAGCTACAAGGCCATCACCGACAACAGCGGCGGCATCAGCGAGAGCTCTACCGGATACGTGCAGCAGATGGATGCACTGAACCGCAACATCAGCGGCCTGAACACCATCTACGAGATTCAGCTCAAGAGCATCAGCTCGCAGCTCGATAGCATCGACCGCGTGAACCGCAGCATGAAGGACATCCGCGACATGTATGAGAAATCGGCCGCCGAAAGCGCACACTATTGCGATGAGACCGAAAAGATGGCTCGCTACATGAAGCAGCTCAACAGCGTCTACGAGAAGATGATCAAGGCCATGACCGTGAACATGTACCGTCCCATGCCCGGAATGCCCGGCCTCGACGACAATCAGGACGAGAACGCGTAATCAAAACGCAACGTGATAACTGAACTGAATTAATATATACATCTAACCAGATAATAACGTGGCAGGAAGAAACCAATCGGTCAGTCGCATGTCTCCGCGACAGAAGATGATAAACCTCATGTATATCGTCCTCACCGCCATGCTGGCACTCAATGTGTCGAGCGACGTGCTCAACGGCTTCAGTCAGGTAGAAGACGGCCTTTCACGTTTCAACCGTACCATCACGGCGCGCAACCAGGCGCTGTATGCCCAACTGCAGGAATTCAACCAAAAGAATCCCGACAAGGGAAAGGTATGGCTTGACAAGGCCACCGAAGTGCGTGCGGCTACCGACAAACTTTACAGTTACATCGATTCTCTGAAATATGAAATCGTGCGCGCTGCCGACGGCGAAGGTGCCGACGTGCGCAACATCATAAACGACGATAACCTCGACGCAGCTTCGCAGGTGATGCTGCCCCCCACCGGCAAGAAGGGCAAACAACTGCGACTGCTTATCGACCAGTATCGCGACTATATCACCTCGTTTATCGACGACCCGCAAAGGGCCGACAACTTGCGACAGGCGCTCTCTACCACCCCCCGCAAGACCAAGGAAGGCGGCGAAGGCAACAAAAAACAGTGGGAAGAAATCATGTTTGAGAGCATGCCCACCATCGCAGCCGTCACACTGCTGTCGAAACTACAGAACGACATCCGCTATGCCGAGGGCGAGGTTCTCAACCAGCTCATCACCAACGTCGACCTGGGCGACCTGCGTGTGAACCTGGTCAACGCATTCGTGGTGCCACAATCGCGCATCGTGATGCGAGGCACAAAGTATAGCGCCAACATCGTGCTGGCAGCCGTCGACACCACTCAGCGACCTGTAGTATATGTCAACGGCGTGCGACTAGGCAACGACCGAGGACTCTACGAAGTGGGTGCCACCTCGGCCGGCAAGCACGAATACTCGGGCTACATCGAGGTGCTGGGACGTGACGGCAGCATCACTCGCCGTGACTTCAAGAGCGACTACACCGTCATCGACCCGCTTGCCACCGTGAGCGCCACCATGATGAATGTGTTCTACGCCGGTATCAACAACCCCGTGTCGATTGCCGTGCCGGGAGTGCCCGAAAATTCCATCTCAGCCTCCATGACCAACGGCTCGCTCGTCAAGGGAGCTAATGGTGGATGGATTGCACACCCCACACAGGTGGGGGCCGAATGTGTGATTACCGTCACTGCCGAAATGGACGGTCAGCGCACCAACGTGGGCACCACCTCATTCCGCGTGCGCAAGCTGCCCGATCCCGCTCCATTCATCTCCACCACCGACGCCAAGGGCAACCCCAGCCGCTACAAGGGCGGACGTCCCTTCCCCAAGGCATCGCTATTGGCCGCTAAGGGACTCGATGCCGCTATCGACGACGACATCCTCAACATCGACTACCGCGTGGTGAGCTTCGAGACCGTGATGTTTGACCAGATGGGCAACGCCATACCCGAAATCTCGGCCGGAGCCAACTTTAGTGAGCGCCAGAAAGCAGCCATCAAGCGCCTGCAACACGGAAAGCGATTCTACATCAGCAAGGTGAAAGCAACCGGCCCCGATGGCATCACTCGCGACATCTCGCCCATGGAGGTGATTGTAAACTGACATTAACCACACACACTTAAAATATAGCGTAATGAAAACGTTCAAAATCATAGCGGCACTCTTGCTTGTGGCACTGGCCACCAGCACTGCCAGTGCGCAAGTGGTGAAAAAAGACGGCAACGACCGCAAGAAGAAAGACGACAGCGGTGTGACCATCACCGACCGTCAACAGGCCTTCTACGAGGTGAAAACTCCCAGCGATGCCGACTTGCAGTGGATGAAGGTCATCTACCGCCAGCTCGACCTCACCGTGGGAAAGAACCCGGCTCTCTATTATCCCGAAGAACCTAACGAAGACGGACAGAGTCTGTTCTTCATCATCATGCGACTGCTGGCCAACGACCAAATCACCGCCTATGAATACCTCGACGGCCGCGAAATGTTCACCGATGAGTATAAAATCAAGGTGTCGGAAATGCTCGACCGCTTCCATGTGATGTTCTCAGAGGCAAAAGGCAGCAACGAGAAGCACCCGAAATATGTGATTGAAGACGCCGACATTCCGGGCAACGAGATTCTCTCCTACTACATCATCGAACGATGGGAGTTTGACACGCGCTCCAATCAGATGAAGACGCGCGTTGAGGCTCTATGCCCCGTGTTGCACCGCACCGACGAGTTTGGTGGCGAAGCTATCAAGTACCCCATGTTCTGGGTCAAGCTCAACGACATTCGCCCCTACATCGCCAACCAGTACGTCTTCACCGACGACGACAACAACCTGTCGCGCTACAGCCTCGACGACTTCTTCAAACTGGGCATGTACACGGGCGAAATCTATAAGACCAAGAACTTGCGCAACCTCTCGCTGCGCCAGCAATTTCCCGAGGACGAAGCCTACAAAACGGCCCAAGACAGCATTGAAAACCGCCTGCAAGCATTCAATAAAGACCTGTGGGTGCCCGACCGCGAAGAGCTTCAAGCTCGCATCAAGGCCGCCAAAGAAAAAGCGGCCGAAGAAGCCGGAGAAACCGTAACCGACGAGAATACCGAGGGTGAGGAGAAGGGCGATCTCACCACCGTGCGAGGCGCTAAGACCAAAGAGAAGGTCAAGAAAGAGCGTCAGCGCGAAAACCGCATCAAGCAACGCAAAGCCAAAATCAAGAGCCGTAATGGCGGCGGTGGAGGCAGCACAGCTGTGAAGTCGGTGCGCAACCGCAAGAGAAAATAAACCAGTGATTCTTACACTCAACAAAGGCAGATTCCTCGCAATCCGCCTTTGTTTTTAAACCCATCACACACTATGAGCCTTCACCCAAAATTCATTCTCACGGCCGACGGGCACCTGCGACTGGGCATGGTGCATCTGCATCGCGAGCTCATTGAGCCCGAAGATCACTGCATAGGTGGCGGATTCTTCCGTTTCGACACCCACACGCTTAGGCTCGTGCTCGAACACGCATCCTACGATTACGGCCCGCCACAATGGAGCCGCGTGGATCATATCATCATTCCACGCGACTACCAGGGACTCACACCCGTTTATTTAATCAGCGAGTGGAACGACGAGCACATCAACTTGCTCGACACTCACACCGTCACCTACGAGTAACACCGGTCACGGCGCAAATAATCCACGAAAATAGGGCTGCGCAAATCCCGTCGAATTTGCGCAGCCCCTATTATTCCTCACGACTCTCAGAGTCCACTGAGTAGCAGGAACTCTCAGAATTTACCGAGGCAAGAAATCATTCATTGTTCATTGTTAATTATTAATTAGCCCACTTTCAGGATGATGTTGATGATGGCGTTCACGTCCTCAACGTCGATCTTGCCATCGCCGGTCACATCGGCGTTGCCGGGATAAGAGCTGGCCGTTTTTACCTTCAGAATGATGTTGATCACGGCGTTCACGTCGCTCACATCCACTTTACCGTCGCCAGTGAGGTCGTAGCTTGCGTTGTCGACCCACTTCACCTCGGTCACCCCTTCGGCATCAGCAGGCAACTGCAGGTAAGCGTGGTGGAATGCCAAGCGGCTGCTGTCGGCTGCTGCCCAATCGCCCTCGTCATCCATCAGCCAGTTGGTTTTGTCGCCATCTGTTGCCGGGATGCGGGCGCCATCGTTGATTCCGACCAGCAGGTTGGTGCCGATTGTCTCTGTTTCGTCGGCGTACGGAATCTCATAGAATCCGGGGGTGCCTTTCAGCACCACTCCCGTGCCGGCGGCCACGCGACGCACACGCCGCATCGTGAGAGTGCCGTTCACTTGTTTCACCGCCACATACGCCTCCAGGTCTTCCACCTCGCCGAAGTCTAGGTCATCCAGACTGCAGAATGTGGTGTACTCGCCTTCCAGCTCAACGGGGGTCGCCTCTACGATGTTCGGGAAATAATACCAATCAGCAATTTCGAAGTAAATGTCGGTCATATCTTTGGGTACATATAATGTGCCATCGTCAAGCCAACCACCCATGAAGGAACCCACTTCGGGTTCCTGCAAGTACGTTTTCATGTATGATAGATTTGTCATGCAGAAAGCATTGTCACCCGGTGTCTGCTTCAGATTGAACGGCAGCTCTATGTGTTCAAGGGGCGAGTTCATAAAGGCTTGTTGGTCAATAATTTCGACAGAATTGGGAATTTCAATCTCAGATATGGCTGTTCCCATGAATGCACTAGGGGCTATATTCTTAAGTTGATTGGGTAAGATAACGGAGTTCAAGCTGACACAACCTGCAAACTGCAAGCCAGCATGTGCATAACCCCCTTCATCTTGCGTCCCCATCGTGCCATCATCAAAGTATTTCACGGAATTGGGGATTTCGATGCTTTCAAGAAGTTCGCATTGAGCGAAAATCATCGGTGGCAGTATTTCCAGTTGATTGGGCAATTGGACCGATTCCAAACTTTTGCATTGGCTAAATGCACCCTGCATAATGGTGGTTACGGTGTTGGGGATTTCGATGGATTCCAACCCAGATAGAGCGAAAGCGTTAACGCCAATGTACTCTAATCCTTCGGGAAGAGAGATTTCCTTTAGGTTACTACAAAAATAAAAAGCCGCTTTGCTGATTGTCTTTAAATGATTATCTAACGTCACGCTATTTAATTGAGTGCAATTGTCGAAACAGCTTTGGGGAATAATGGCACTATTCGACAAGTCGGCAGATTCAAGATTGACACATTCTGCAAACATCCCCTGACTCTCATTCGGCACGACGCATTTAACGGTTTTAAGTTGGATATTATGCCCAAATGCATAATCACCGATATCTTGCACTGTAGATGGAATGTCAATTTCGGTAAAGCCACAATTTTGGAATGCAAACTTGCCGATAGATATTAAAGTAGAAGGAATCTCAATCGAGTTCAATGCATTGCAATAACTGAATGCTTCCTGTTTCAAGGTTGTCACGCTACCCAAATCGACTGATTGAAGAGCCGGGCAGTTGTTAAAGCACTTTGTCTCAATCACGGAGACGGAATTGGGGATGGAGACCGAAACAAGCCCACTTCCACGGAATGCTTCTTCCTCGATGACGGTTACCGTATTGGGGATATCAACTGTCTTTAATAATGTACAGCCCATGAATGAGCATGCTTTAATCGTATTAATAGATGAAGGTATCGTGTAGTGTTCGCCATGTGCGGGCGGATACAAGATTAGTTCTGTCTGCGCTTTATTACAGAGCACTCCATCTATTTGAGCATACTTCGAATTATTGTCGTCGACTCGAAAAGCTGTGAGTTGATATAAGGATTTATCGTCAGACGAAAATTGTGGCATTACAATTTCAGGGGTTGATGACTGAAAATCAATATATTTTAGGTTTGTGCACTTACTGCACATAAGCATATCAATCTTTTGCATTGAATTTGGAATACGCAGAGACTCAATGCCTTCACATCCTTCAAATGCTCCGAATTCCGTTTCTTCGAGTCCTTCGGGTAAAATAAGCTCAGAAATTCCAGAGCACATATAAAATGCTTGTGCTTTAATTTTTTTGATTGTGTTCGGTAATTCAATCGATGTAATCCCGGGACATTTGAAGAATGCCCAATTGCCGATAGTAGTTACTGTGTAATCTTCATCATTATAGGTGATTTGGGAAGGTATTACAATATCTCCTGAATATTGGTTCGCATCGGGCAAGCGTCCTTCCGGTTTATTTTTTAAGACCACTTCTGCCGTGTGATTGCTGGCATCAAGACAATATTTAATGCCGTTGTTGTCATACACTTCTTGTGCTGCGGCGGCAGTGCCGAGCACACACAATGCGACCAATAGTAGTCGCTGAATCATGAGAGAGGTAAATCTGTTCATAGTGTGAAGGTTTTAGGTTGGCCCCGGGGAATTACACGCGCCATAGACCGGGACACGTTGCCTATGATGCCTGTGTTATCTACCGCAAAATTACAACGTTCATCCATGACGTTCAAATTTTAGCTGGATGACCCTGCCCAAAACATATCCGCTGTGCGGAAAATATAGAATTTGTGCATTACTCAGCAATCTTTCGGGGATTACCAGTTACCTTATATGGAACAATGAACGGCAGGCCACGGCTTTTGCTCAGCGGCAGGCGATAGTTGGCCATCTTCAATACTCAGACGAGCGATTAACCCGAATCATTATCGACCGACTTGGGTTAAGTATGATGAACTTGTTGCTGTTTGCTCAAAAAAGTTATTGATGATGAGCTTGCCGTGCCTGGCGGATATACTCCGACGGAGTTAGGCCCGTCACACGACGGAAAGCCGCGGTGAAGGTATTGCGCGAACGTATGCCCACATCTTTTGCCATTCCATCGACGGTGAGTTGAAGAAAATATGGTTCCTCGCTGATGCGCCTGCAGGCTTCCTTGGCACGGTGGTCGTTGAGCAGGATGTTGAAATTACTGCCGAAGCACTCACTGATTACTTGTGAGACGAACTTTTGTTGCGAGCCTATGATCTGAGCCAGTTGGTCGACGGTAAAACCGCTGCGGCAAATCACGTCGGGTGTATCCAGCACATTTTGAATGAGACCTTGCAGGCGAAGTTTGTCTTCATCGGTGAGCGGTGAGTCCTTATACTTTTCATCTTGTCCGGTATCGGTCTGCTCTTGCTTCATGCGGGATTCTTCGAGCAGTTGTTCAAGCCTTGCGCGCGATAAACGCTCGGTGCGCTCCGACTCCATAAGAACCACGTTTTTCTCATACAGTGCCAGATTGCGCTGGTTCAACTGCCGGTTCTTACGCACCATGAAAGCAGTAAACGCTAAAACGATAAGCAGAAACGTGGCACCCACAACCAAATAGACCGTTTGAAGTTGGTGACGGTGCCGCAATTGCTCGAGTTGCAACTCTATTTCGCTCACTTGCTGGTCAAAAGTGATCTTACTTAATCTCATGGTTTGCTGCTGTCCGAGCAGACTATCCTTCAACGCCGTGTGTCGTATGGCATATTCCAGATATTGGTTTCTGTCGCCGGTGAGTTCAAAAATGTTGGCATACCGGTCATAAACAAGCAGTAGGGCATCCTTGAAATCCTCCTGAAGCGAGACACGTTCCATTTCACGCACTGTAGCCAAAGCCTGAGCCAATTGTCCGGTTTCCATGTATATGCCGCTCAGGTTGTCTAAAATCATGAGCAGGATGCGTTCTCTGCTGTATCCCTCGAAATGCTGTGGAATTGATTTCCGCATCTGATCAAAAGCATCGATAGCCGTGTCCCATTGCTGGCGGTTCATGGCCATGGCGGCATGGTAGAAATGGCTGCTGATGGCATGGAGAGTGTCGAGTTGAAGCGGCTGATGGGATGCGTAGGCCGACCACATGTCGGCCACTGAATCCATCATGTGCACACTAAGCGCACTGGACACGGAGTTGATGAAAGCGATACCTGCAGCCAATTCATCATGCTGCGTGATGGCTGAGTGCAGGGCTTTGCGCCCGTAATCCAGGATAAGGTGTGTGTAGACGGGGTCCTCTAAATCGTTGTTGATATTCTGGTACAGACTCTGCAAAGTGAGGAAGGTCTGTGGATTCTCGATATTTAACTGCATCTCAATGTGCTGAGCGCGCTGCAGGTGATTCAGTGCATTGGGATAGTCAAAATAATAAAAGAGGTATATCTTGGCCATATGCACATGTGCCTGATCACGCACCGAGTCGGCCGACTCAGGACGATTGATAATTACAGTAAAACAATGCGCCGCGCTGTCGATATGCTCGTCCATCTCATAATTGAGGCCCTTTTGCAGCAACTCTTCGTCGGCAATATGCCGCAAATTGAAGTAATAATCCGGTTGAGTGTGTGCAATGGCAGAAAAAGCACAAAGCAACGCCATCCAATAAGGTAAAAAGTATGTCGTTATCCGAATGACCATCATCCATCCTCACCACAATTGAGTGGCGACATTGCAAAATTACTATTTTTTTACAATTTGTCCTACCTCTTTGATACTTTTTTGGCGGGAATTCGCCAGCCAAATCCAAGCGACCTCAACCGCCGCCGCTGCCACGATCTCGAATCCCGCGGCTTGATGACGGAATGGGGCCGCGCCGCCCTTCCTCCACCCGCTTAAACCCATTCGGTTAATGCCAAAGAAAGGAGCGCCAAATCTTGACGCTCCTTTCATTTGACCGTTGGCCGGTCAGGGGGAGAATGTGTAATGATGAGGATTTACTTCATCACTTTCTCAACTGCGGTAGTTCCGTCGCTCATCTTCTTGACCACGATATTCATGCCGTCGAAGGGCTTCGTGCTCGACAAGCCGGCTGCGTTGTAGTAGCGCACACTCTTCACCTCGCCGGTGGCGATGGCATCGGTAATACCGGTTGAGATATTATAATCCTTCACCGTGAACCAGATCACCTCGCTCTCGTTGTCGGCAGGCTCACGCTTGAGGCCTGCGGGGCCATTCATGCCACCGTAGTACACCACCTGCACGCCTATGCGGTTCACCGTGTTCAGGAATTCGCGATCCTGGTTCAGATACACTCTGCTGCCGCCTTCATAGATATCCCAGTCATCATCGAACGTGTAAGGAATCTCATACATAGTCTCGCTAATGTTTTCATAATCGTCGGGAGTGAAGGCCAGCGGTAGGATATCATGTTCGACGTCGGTGAACAGGCGATAGAACACCTTGTTGGCATTCATAATCTTGCCGTCGGTGGTCTCCAGGGGGATGCTGAGTTGGATGCTGGGGTATGAGGAAGTCAAGTTCACGGCCAGGATTTCGGGAGTGGCGGGCTTGCCGGCTTCCTCCACATAGGGAGTCCACACATTTTCTGCGAAGATGAGGTAATAACTGAGCGTGTTTTTGTACTCATTGTCGATTATCCAGTTGCCTTCGGTGTAAGTGAACACGCCGGTTTCGGGATTGAAGGTGAACACCACATCCTCAAAGCCGTTGCCGTATCCCGTAAAGTAGTGCGGGTAGGTGTAGCCCCACGAAGCTAAACGATCATCAGTTCCAAAGTACTGGCCGGTGGCGAAGGTGGCGGTGGTGCCGTTGACGGTTCCCTTGACCCATGCCTCGGACAAATCGGTGCTCAGACCCTGCACATACACATCGTTGCCGTCGAAGCCGATGTTGATCTGTTTGGTGAAATCGGTGTAAACAGGTTCGTTTGTATTTGAGTCGAAAGTCACGCCTTTGCCGGTCCAGATGTAAATCTGGGTCTCCAGTCCTTCGGGCACTTCCACCACTTCGGGCACCTCGGGAGCACCCTTATAAACGGTCATGGTGTTATAGTAGCCCCACATGGAGAGAGTATTGACCTCTTGGTTCTCTGCGATATAAGGCGTGACGAGGGTAAACACCTTAGCGTCGCTGTCGTAGTTGAACACAATGTCGCAAAGTGCCGAGCCGTCGTAGCCCACCATGAATTCGTTGCCATAACTGTCGGAACCCACAAATTGTCCAGAAGCAAAGGTGGCGGTGTTGCCGCTGATGGTGCCCTTCATCCAAGCGCTGGCAAAGTAGTAGGGTATGCCTTGGATGTACACATCGTTGCCGTCGAATGCTACTTGGGTGGCCTTGTTCACCTGGTTGGCACCACCGTTGGTGTTGAATGTGGCCTCAATGGTCCAGTCGTCTTCGATGGTTGCAGTCTCGGGAACAACCACGAGTTCGGGTTCGGGTTCGGGCTCGGGCTCGGTCAGGGTAATCAAGGCACCAGGCTGGGTGTAGGTGTAGTAGTAGACGGCGTCATTCTTGCCATTGACAAAGAAGATGTTGTCGAGGGTAAAGGTTTCGGCTTCGGCATCGTAGGTGAAGGTGATGTCGCCGGCGGCATTGTTGACGTATCCCACCAGATAGATGGGCGAACCGTTATCCAAGCCCATGTATTGTCCCATGGGGATGGTGACCTTGTTGTCGCTAAGGGTACCTTTGGCCCAAGCTTGGGGAAGAATCGGATTATTAGGGTCGCCATAGGTCAGACCCTGGAAATAGATGTCGTTGCCATCTTTCACCACATTCACTGTTGAGGTGAAATCGTGACTTTCACTTGAATAGTAACTGCTGCCCTTGTAGTAGTAGGAGACGGGGGTGATGCCGTCGGGAGGAGTGATGGTCTCTTCGAGTGTGGTCTCGGTGTAGACGGTCTCGAAGTCGGCGGCGCCATACCACATGTCATCGTCGTCATACACGCCAGCCAGCACATAGCTGCTGGAGCTGCCTTGCAGCGAAATCGAGCCGTCGTCACCAATGGTGAACACGGCCGAGGTGTTGGTGCGGTCAACTTTGATGGCTTCGTTGTAATAGTTTACGCCGCTAAGGAATGGCGTGACGTCGAGCCATCCAAGCTCAAGGTTGTAGCCCGTGAAGTTGTAAATCGTTTGGGGCAATGGCACGGTGATGGTGTTGCCTTCAAGCGTGCCCTTGACGTAAGTGTCGGTAGTGGCATAGCACAATGGGTTAAGCATATATACCTCGTTGTTGTCGCAGAACACAATGGTCATCATGCCGGTTTGCGCTTGTGGCGTATTGCCGTAGTTGCGTGCTTGATAGGCACTGCCTGAACGTTTGTAATACTTCACTGTACCTTCGGGAGGCATGGTGATGAGCGGAGTAGCCTTGCGAGGGGCCTTCTTGCCGGCCGATTTACCCTCAGGAGCCATCACTTTGTTCCCTACGGCTTCGGTGAAGCTCAACGGTCGTGTCGCCTGCTTGTCAACTGTGACCAAACTATTCATGGCGTTCCCGATAGGAACTTTCTTCACGGCTCTACCCGGTAAAGCCTGTGCCGTGACCGCTGTGGTGGTCATGCTCACCAACAGGGTCACAATAATTGCGTAGAATGTTTTCATAAGAACAAATCTTTTAAATTAAACTATTGGTGTCCGCTAAAACTTTTTTAGCGGCTGAAAAAATCAGGCTGAATCCCGTTGCCGAGGTTCAGCCTTTTTCGTTACCTTTGTTTTCGTCACAAAAACCAGGTAACTTGAACAAAGATGAACAAAGGTACACAT
>JAGAYZ010000015.1 GCA_017940245.1 Muribaculaceae bacterium
CTCAGTGGCGAAAAGCGGTGCAAAATTACTGCCTTTTACGTTACCGGCCAAATTTTTCAACAAAAAAATCAATACAAATTTTGAGCGTTTTTCACAACAAGCTGTAAACCAATGAAATGAGAAACGTTAAATTGTGTTTAAATTCAGAGGCGACGCAGAGAACCACAAAACACGCCCCGGAACGCCCGGACGCGGCACGACGCGCCGATGCTCACGCACGGAGACTGCCACAAGGCGCCCCATACACGCGTGCGGCAGCGCCGACAACGGAAATCCGGCAAGAAAACTCGCGCTGAAACGTATAATCTGGGTGCAACAGGATGTCGCCGTAGAAACGACGTAAAGCGAACCAGCAAACTGGGGAACGCGGCTCGCCTACCCCAAAAAGTAACTTTTTGCCCCCCTCATAATGATTTTGAAATCATCTAAAGATTGAATTGCTCATCACTAGTATCCTATTCTCACGCAAGGCTATAATGACAAAATCACTATTGCACTTCATACACATTATTATAATATATAATATGGATTACAAAGTGAAAGAATTGTAGTGCATTTTCCTACAAATTTATGCAATAACGGCCGATTTCAACTAATAAATGTTAACAGGGCTGTTTTTTTTATTATATTTTTTTGTAATCATACAAATGCGTTATAAATTTGCATCGGTTTTCATAGTAATAGATTTATTAAGGAAGAGGATTCTCAAGCGTCGTGAGACGATTGCATGAATTCTGGAATTTGTTAAGGTTTATGTTAATGGTATTAGAAGGTTAATTAGTTAAGCAATCCCCGACGTTGATGTCGAGGATTTTTTTTGCTCAATATTGAAAGAGGATTCCATTAATTACTGAATATTTTGTAATTTTGCATTATAAAATCACACTACAGAAATATGAATCCCGATAACAATATACACAAAAGGACCCCCATAGGGGTCTTTGATTCTGGATTTGGAGGTTTATCAATCTTGCGTGAAATCCGCAAGGTACTTCCGCAATATGATTACGTTTTTCTGGGTGACAATGCGCGAGCTCCATACGGAGTGCGCTCATTCCAGCTGGTATATGAATTTACGCTTGAAGCTGTAAAATATTTGTTTGCGCAAGGATGCCCGCTCGTGATACTGGCCTGCAACACAGCAAGCGCAAAAGCTCTGCGCAGTATCCAGCAGCGAGATTTGCCACAACTTGACGCCAGCCGGCGGGTTTTGGGCGTGATTAGGCCCACGGTCGAAAAAGTGGGTGAACTATCAAGAACGGGGCATATAGGCGTATTTGGCACACCAGGCACCATTCAAAGCGGGTCGTACGACATAGAGATCAAGAAATTATTTCCCACCTTTCAGGTTCACGGCCACGCTTGCCCCATGTGGGTTCCACTAGTAGAGAATAGGGAGAGCGACGGCGATGGAGCCGATTATTTTGTTCAAAAGGACATCAATGCCCTTCTGGCACTTGACGACCAAATAGACACTGTGATACTGGGATGCACGCACTACCCTCTCATGCTGGACAAGATTAGAAAGTACATGCCACCCGGTGTGAACATAGTGGCGCAAGGGGGCATCGTTGCCGATAGCTTAAAGAATTATCTAACCCGTCATCCTGAAATGGAAACTCGGCTCACCCGGGGCCACACATGTGAGTATCTCACAACAGAAGATGCCAACCGTTTCTCCTGCACAGCCAGCGTGTTTACAGGGATGCCGGTCGAAGCACGACATGCCACTTTGCAGCCCTAGGGGTTATAGAGGTCGTGATTATAGAAATTAAGGATTTCTTGTATGGCTCGATATGCTTGTGCTGCTGGCCCGTCGGGATCCAGTTCCATTGATTCCAGATAACTATTCATGGCCTGGCGCATGTTGCCCTGTTGCCGATAAGCATTGCCACGGATGTAATAGGCCTGCGCAATCGTATTTTTATCGGTAGAGTGACGCAACAACTCATCGACCGCTGTAACCACTTGTTCCGACTCACTATTCTCCAGCAATACCTTAATTTCTTGTAGATTTTTCATATTATGCTAAAAATTTGCCACAAAATTACGAAAAACAATGGAATTAGCCCCATCTTTTCATGGCGACATTCCCACAAATCAAAAATTATTTCTAAATTTGCAATAAAAACAAAAGAAACATATGGATAATAAACGACTGGGACAAATCAAGAACCTGATTATGCTGGCCTTATCCGACGGCAAAGCCAGCGAGAGTGAACTGGCTCTAATAGCCGCTGTCGCATCTCGCGAAGAATTAACCCAAAATGAACTTGACAACTTGATTGAGCATCCCGATTGTGTGCATATTGAGTTGCCCGAAGAAGAAGCTGAGAAATTGCGCTACCTTGAAGACATGGTGGTGCTGATGATGATAGACGGCGAGCTCAACGACCAGGAACTGGCCATGTGCAAGTTATATGCCATTTCGTTGGGGTTTGAGTCTTCAACTGTAGAAAAGATGGTACTGGACATTTCTGACCGCATTTCAGTCTAGCTGAAACAAAAACTAAAACAAAAGAGTCTTGCCATGCGGGTAAGACTCTTTTGTTTTAGGCTAATGCCAAAATCAGGATTTGAGCCGTAATCACACGCAAGAACATGGTGAGCGGATAAACCGTTGAATAGGCTACGGCCGGAGCATCGTTACCAGCAGTTTTGTTGGCATAAGCCAGCGCGGGAGGATCGGTTGTTGCACCTGCTACCAGTCCCATGAGAGTGCAGTAATTGAGCTTGAACTTTCCTCTGCCTAGCACAACCACAAACATAAGCGGCACAAAAGTGATAGCGAAACCATACAACACCCATCTCAAGCCGCGGGCATTAAACACGGTTTCTGCAAAATTTCCACCTGCCGCAAGTCCCACCGAAGCGAGGAAGAGGCAAATGCCAAGTTCGCGCAACAACAGATTAGCGCTTGAACTCGTATAAGTTATCAGCTTGATTTTATAACCATACCGACCGAGCAAAATGGCCACGATGAGCGGTCCTCCAGCCAAGCCCAATTTCATGGGGACAGTCATGCCCGGCAGCATCAATGGAATACTACCTACCAATATACCCAAGAAAATACCAATGAACATGGTAAACATGTTTGGCTCGTTCAGTCGCTTCATTGAATTACCCAGCTTTTCGGCCAAGCGATTAATGTCATCAATGTTGCCCACCACGGTGATGCGGTCTCCCACTTGCAGACTCAGATTAGGACTTGCCATCAGATCCACTCCAGCACGATTAACACGAGTCACATTTAGCTTAAAGCCTTTGCGCAATCGCAGCGAACCCAGTTTACGACCCGAAAGTTCACTTTTAGTGACTACTATGCGACGGCTGACAACCGGTGCGGGGTCGGCCTCCCAGTTCATCTCCACTTGAGGTCCTATGAACGCATCAAAGACTTCCTCGTCTTGAGCCGACATGACAATAAGCAATAAGTCGTTCTCCTCAATTATCGTATCACTTTTAGGAATGACCACCTCGCCACCGACCTTTTTTATACGCGAAATCACAAAATTATGGTCGATAATGGAGTGTAATCTTTGAATCGTGCGATCAAAAATCAACTTATTGGTCACCTGATAGGTCACCACATGTGGCTGCAACAACGATTGGGCATTATCGTCTTCAATAGTCTTAGCCTCACTCTCAGTATTAATCTTGAAAATTGCTTTTACCACAATCATCGACAGTATAATGCCCACCACTCCCAACGGATAGGCCGCCGCATATCCCATCGACATGGACTCATTGAGCGCACGTGCAGGTTCGCCTTGGGTCTCAAGCAGCGTCTGCTGGGCTGCACCCAGACCAGGCGTATTGGTCACTGCACCCGACAAAATGCCGACCATATCTGTTATCGAGACATCATCAACAGCAAAATAAATTCCTAATGCTACAGCTATATTCAACACGATGAGCAAAACAGCAAGGCCATTCAATGTCAATCCACCTTCTTTAAACGATGAGAAAAATGCAGGTCCCACCTGCAATCCAATTGAGAAGATGAAAAGAATGAGTCCGAACTCTTGAATAAACTTTATAATGCTGGAATCAACTGTCAAGCCCAGATGACCTGCCAGAATTCCTACAAACAAAACAAATGTAGCACCCAGCGAGATGCCACCAACTTTAGTTTTTCCTAAAATCACGCCCAGTGCAATCACAAGTGAATAGATGAAAATCGCATGAGCCACTCCACTGCCAGAGATTAATTCAATCAACCATTCCATTGCTAATACAATCTATAAAACAACGAGAGGCGCCACGCACCGAACTCGTATTGCCTCAACGTAAAATCACGTGCAAAATTACACTAAATAACTGGAACCACAAAAGAAAATACAAATATTACTGAATCAATTCAAGTATATCCATCGGGCGATGGATTATCGTTCCAGCATAATGCTCTACAAGTTCTTTTTCGGAGCGGAATCCCCATGTAACGCCGGCTGAGTCGACACAAGCCCGACGAGCCGTTTCCATATCTACACCAGAATCTCCAACAAAAAGCACTTCGGCTTTTGGCACTCGGGCTTTGAACAAGATAGAGAACACAATCGATGGATCGGGCTTGACGTTGACACCATCGCGTTGGCCCTCAACAGCGATAAAATTCACGTCGGGAAAATAATGCCCAATGACTGTTTCGGTCGCGGCCTGATATTTATTAGTGGCTACGGCAATGCGGATGTCTTGATCCTGAAGGTCGGCCAGCAGTTCGGGTATTCCATCATAGGGCTTTGTGAAATCGCAATTATGCACATCATAGAAATCCTGGAAATCACGCAATAGTGCATCTATTGTCTCCTCGTTGCGATGCTCCTCGGGAAGCACGCGCGTGATGAGTCTGCGCACACCATTACCCACAAAAAAACGATAACTCGCTATCGTGTGCGTGGGGAATCCGTTTTTCTCCAGCGCATAATTGGCGGCATGCCCCAAGTCTTCAATGGTGTTAAGCAAGGTGCCATCAAGGTCAAATATGACTAATTTTTTCATTCTATCAATATCTATTAGAAGGGATATCCTACTGAGAAATGAAACTCACGGTCTCGTGAAAATTTAGGATGAACCAGCGGCCAGTGCTCTTGCCCACTAGCCGGATTATGCGCTTTCATACCCATGTCTAAACGTATAAGAAAATAGGTAAAATCCAGACGCAACCCGATGCCATAGGCTGCAGCCAACTGCTCATAGAATTTATTGAATTTGAAAACGCCCCCAGGCTGATCCTCATAGTCTCGAATAGTCCATATATTACCCACATCGATAAACAGTCCCATTTCAATCACCCAGAACAACTTGGCTCGATACTCAATGCTGGCATCGAAACGAATATCACCGCACTGGTAAATAAAACGGTTTACCGATGAAGCGGCATTGAAACTACCCGGCCCGAGTGAACGCACACCCCAACCACGCACTCCATTGGCACCGCCAGCATAAAAGCGTTTCTCGAATGGGAGCACGGTACTATTGCCATAGGGCACAGCAATGCCAGCTCCCACATGGATAGCGAGCGAATTGCGCGAATCGAAATAATGTGTAAAAGCATAGTCGCCTTCGGCCTTCACGTATTGTGAATAACGAATGCCGAAAACCTTATAACTATCGTCGGCATCATGCTTCTGCCCCGTCATCTTAGAGATGGCATACAGTAAATTACCTGCAGTTTCGGCCGAAGCTCGCCATGTATAGACATTCTGCTGGAAACCATTGTTCAGCAAGGAACCAGTGCGCTTGTTGGTTTTGTAGAAGCTATACCCCATGCGCATAATGAAGTGGTTTTCATAAGAGTATCTCAACAGGGGGTTGGTGATACTATCTAAAAAATTTGACTTGCTCTTTGGCAAATACACATAGTTCATATCCAGCAGATTGAATGTGTGGCGCATAGAACTCTGGCGCTCGCTCCACACATAACGCCATGCAGCACCAGCTATGATGCGAGTGTATTCAGGGCGTTGCTGAAAGTTGAAACTTGTGGCTAGTTCCGTACTGGCCAAAATCTTCTTCTTAAAATCTTTTTTGAGGAATGGAAATTTAAATTTTGGGAATGTTATTCCCACATCGGCAGCATATTCCGAATAATTATTGTTGATAAGTCCGTTCAAGTCACCTGAAAGACTCTCATAACTCATCTTGAATTTAGCATTAAGCAATTCCGAGCCCTTAAACAAGTTGCGGTGTTTGTAGTCAAGTCCAACTCCAAAACCGAGGTCACCTTCGCTATTTGTACCCTCAAGCGACACGCTCAAGGCCTGCGAACGGTCGCGCTGGAGCAGAACGAAGGCATCCAACCATATCTTTCCGTCCACCTCGCCCACCGGTTGCACATCAATGTTGATGAACTTGATTATTCCCAACCGTCCCAGCGCACGATAAGTGCGGTTCACGTCATCTGCGCTATACATCTTTCCCGGCTCAATGTAGTTGCAATCATCTATCACCTCATGATTCAGGTAGTGCTCATTGGGGTCACTGAGCAATGTGATGTTACCCACCCTTGTGGTGTCGGTAGCAAAATAGGACTCATGCATCGACACCGGGTCGTAATTGGTTACATATACAACATTGCGCACATAGAAGGGCCTATGCGCTGTGTAATATGGCATGCGCTCGCTGTGGTATGGCTCTCGCAGGTCGAGAGTAAGATCTACGGCTTTACTCCCGGCCGCAGTATCGGCAGTGAACGTAATATATTCCTTGCTAAAAGCGTAATAGCCATGGTTGCGAAGATGGTCGGTGATGGATTGGCGCCAAGTGTCGAGCATGTTATGGTCGAGCAAATCGCCCACTTTGATGGGGGCATTGGCCGTGTCGGCCATAACGACGCTATTGAGCGAGTCATCTGGAATATTATAGGTAATGGAAGAGATAAAGTATGGCTCACCCAGTGTAATGTTATAATCAACACGGGCCTTGCGGTGCACACTGTCTAAATCCACAGAATAGGTCACCTCATTATTCATATAGCCACGGTTGCGAAGAGCAGCATGCAGTTGATGTGCACTTGATTCTGTCAAAGCAGAGTCGTAGATGACCGGCGCGGTGCCCAGCCGCCTTATCCAGCGGTTGATCCACTTCGTTGAATCTTTTCCACTCATGTTATACAATGCCAATTGCAGCTTGAGTCCACCGAGCACCTTATGATTCTCGGTCTGACGCAGGTAATTGGCCAGAGAGGCCTTAGTGACATTGCGGGCAGTATCGGGCACATTGATTCTTACTTTATCAAGCAATAATTTGCCTGGGGGCACATGACGAGTACTGCTGCAAGCCGAAACAGCCAGCAGAAGTCCCCCAACAGCCACAATAGCCGCCACACGTGTAGCGGTGTGACGGCTATATCTCATTACCCATCGCATTCTTAACGACGTTCCTGGAAGTTAGTTTGATTCTGTTCAAGAATTGTATTGAATTCCGGATAGCGGCGCACAAGCTTCAGGTTCACATAAGGATTCTCATTAACCTTCATCTCGTAAAGACTGCCATAACCGTTAGCGAGCGCACTACGCAAGTTGTCGAGACAGATGACTTTGTCACCCATCTCATATTCGCCAATATCACTATGCAAAGCTGCGGCATAGAAATAGGATTCACCGCCGGGGAGAATACCATCTTCCACAATCTTCTTTGCCCACGCACGCGCATCGTCTTCCTGTCCTAACTCATGCAGCGCAAAACCCTTTAGATGGTGAATGTCATTGTCCATCTGTGCAACTCTCTCAAAGTCGGCTTTTGCTTGAGCGGCATTATTGAGTCTATATTTATATATCCACCCACGCAACATCAGTGCATCGGCATCGGTCGAACTAGTACTCAGTGCAGTGTTCACAGTTGCTAGGGCTTCCTTGTCTTTACGCTGAGCCAGTTGTACGCGTGCTTTGGCTTTGAGCGCGTCAAGATATTGTCCATTCTTAGCCAGTGCCTGGTTCAAGACTTCAATGGCGGCATCGTAATTGTTGCCCTTGCCACGGTATTGAACAATACTGGCCTTGAGCACGTAGTAGCTCAACTCGTCGGGAGCCAGCGCTATGGCTTTGTTCACATTACCCAGCGCATCATCCCATTGCGTGAGTTCGCGCTGGCACAATGCAGCATTATAATAGATTGAGTGATAATCATAGAGATTATTATCAATAATCGACTTGAGGTCTTTCAGTGCCTGCCCATAATGGAAATGACGAATGGCTATCATGGCACGTACATAGTAGAACGTACCCACGCGAGGAGCTTTCTCATAGCTGTTGGCCAAAGCGTTCATCACTGCATCATACTTTGTGTCGCTCATCTTCACCAAGGCTTCGATAGCACTACCACTGTCCGACCCCACACTCAGTGCCGAAATCAAGTCTTGCGCAGCAGGTTCATATTGCTCCATCATCATGAGCACATCCGAACGATTGATATATACTTGAGGCTCGGCCGTGAACAAATTCACAGCTCGGTCGACATATCCTGCCGCCTTCTCAAAGTTGCCTCGCTTGGCCTCAATCTTGGCCATACCATACATGGCATCGTAACTGAGTGGGTTGTCGCGCAGAATGGTAGCATAATTGCGTTCGGCTGCATCCAGATCTCCCACTTTGTAGCTCACTTTTGCCAGCATATCGATGCAAGGCATCGAAGTGGCGTTAATGGCCGAAGCCTCTTTCAGCGCATCAATCTCATGGTCATACTCGCCTTTAGCATCATAAAGCGTTGCCAGCAGCAGGTAACTGTCGAAACGCAATTCTTTCTCCTTGTTGGGAATGGCGTCAATCACCTGTTTGACATCAGCAATAGCCAAGTCATATTCACCATTGTAATACAGTTGGTTGGCACGGGCAAACCGGGTGTTGTAATCACTGGGATCCTTGTCTAAGGCCGAGTTATAAACACCCATCACCGCTTCATTGATACGGTTCCTGATCCGGATGTCTTCATCGGTCAATTGAGCCGACGAAATCATCGGAGTCAGTGCCAGCAGCAAAAGCACCAAGCACTTCATAGTCATCTGTGTTCTCATCATCTTTTATCTATTTTATTTATTGTCGATTTAATTTGAGTCAAGCGTTGCAGCAAGTCTGCCAGCAAATCCAGTCTCAACATATTTGCCCCGTCGCTTTTTGCTACCGAGGGATTCTCATGAGTTTCCATAAACAGTCCATCGGCACCCACTGCAACGGCTGCACGAGCCATCAACTCAATGAACTCGGGCCGCCCGCCCGTCACGCCAGCGGTTTGATTAGGCTGTTGCAGCGAGTGTGTCACGTCCATAATCACTGGCGCATAGTGCTGCATCACTTTGATACCGCGGAAATCCACCAGCAGGTCCTGATACCCAAATGTCGTGCCACGCTCTGTTATGGCCACGTCGTCATTACCTGCATCACGCACCTTCTGCACTGCATGTTGCATGACTTGTGGTGATAAAAACTGACCTTTTTTGATATTCACCATTCTTCCTGTGTGCGCTGCTGCTACCAACAAGTCGGTTTGCCTACACAGAAACGCAGGAATTTGCAGCACATCAACGTATTGTGCAGCCATGTCGGCTTCGTCGGGGGTGTGTATGTCAGTAACCACCGGTACGTGGTAAGTTTCACCCACTTTGCGAAGAATGCGCAGAGCCTTCTCATCGCCGATGCCCGTGAACGAGTCTATGCGTGAACGGTTAGCCTTGCGGTAGCTACCCTTGAACACATAGGGGACACCCAGTCGTTGCGTAATGCTCAACACATGTTCAGCAATGCGCATGGCCATCTCCTCACCTTCAATCACGCATGGACCTGCCAGCAAGAAGAATTGCCCCGAGGGCGATGATGTCAACTTATCTATCAGTTTCATTATATCCTATTCATTTTATGGCAGTCATCCAGTGTGTGAATGGCTGCGCACGCCATTACAGCCGCCGTTTCGGTGCGCAAACGACTCATCCCCAGGGTTACAGGTTTAAAACCGGCCGCGAGAGCCATTTCCACTTCTTCGGGACTAAAGTCACCTTCCGGACCTATGAGCACCGTCACATCATGGCCGGGATTATAGGCGCCAGCCAGAGTCACACGCTGGTCCCTAGGCAGTTCCTGGTCGCAATAAGCAATCAGTCGGTCACCAGAAGGTTGATGCTTCATCAACTCGCTGAATGGCGTCATCTCATCAAGTTGAGGCAACGTTGCCTTAAGCGATTGCTTCATCGCGGCTACCATTATTTTACTTAACCGCTCCGTTTTGAGCTCAGTGCGCTCACTGTTGCGGCATCTTAATGGGATTATGCGATCCACACCCATTTCCACACACTTCTCCACCATCCATTCCATGCGGTCGAGATGCTTGGTAGGGGCTACCGCCAGCGTGATGAAATGATGCCAGTGTGGTGCTTCTGCTTGCGACCGGACAATTTCCACCGCACACTTCTTGGGATGAGCCAATGTAATGCGGCACCCATACAAAACACCGCGCCCGTCAACAACTTCAAGCGTGTCACCCTCACCCAAGCGTAACACGCGCACACAATGCCTAGACTCTTCCTCGGTCAGCAAGTGTGTTGAAGCAATATCAGGACAATAAAAGCGATGCAATTATATCGTCGTTATACTATTATTTTTTAATAGGCGCATCGGCCTGCTCTGGGTTCTTGAATATGATCATGAACGCCACAGCCACGACCAGTGCATACCCGGCAAAAATATACCACGAAGTGCTCCACCCGTCAATGATTGCCGCTGGATCCACTTGCGAATTTACAAACTTGGTGACCACCGCCTGCGCACTGAGTGTGCCGATAGTGGCTCCGATGCCGTTGGTCATAATCATGAAAAGGCCTTGCGCACTGCTGCGGATAGATTCATCGGTCTGTTGATCGACATATAGTGCACCGGAAATATTAAAGAAGTCAAATGCAACACCATAGACGATGCATGACAAAATAAACAGAATCACTCCAGGCATGCCAGGGTTACCCATTCCGAAGAAACCGAAACGGAACACCCAAGCAAACATGGCAATCAACATCACATTCTTAATGCCAAAACGTTTCATGCAGAATGGGATGAGCAAAATGCACAGCGTTTCACTGATTTGCGAAAGCGAAATCAGGGCATTAGCATGCTGGGCTGCAAATGTGTCGGCATATTGCTCTATGCCTCCAAATGCCGTAAGGAACGGATTGGCAAAACCATTGGTGATTTGCAGTGAGACACCGAGCAGCATCGAAAAGATAAAGAAAATTGCCATTTTAGAATCCTTGAACAGCGTGAAGGCACGCAGTCCGAAAATATCCACCCACGACTGACTCTTTTCTTCTTTCGAGATTGGGCAGTTGGGCAGTGATAGCGCATAGGCAGCCAAAACCACACTCAATCCGCCCGACACGAAGAACTGGCCGAAGGTGTGTTGAAGTCCGGTGAAATCTACAGTAAGCATCGAGCAGATAAAGCCTATGGTACCAAACACACGGATAGGAGGAAAATCTTTAATTGTGTCCATTCCGGCTTTGGTCAGCGCATTAAATGCGACCGAATTGGCCAATCCGATGGTAGGCATAAAAAATGCGACGCTAATCGTATAGAGTGTGAACAATGGCGCAAACTGAACTGCATCGCCTGCACTCATTGCATAATAGCCTGCGGCTGCCATAAACAGACCAGCTATCAGATGAGCCAAACTCAACACCTTTTGAGCCGGGATCCAGCGGTCGGCTACGATACCCAGCAGAGCAGGCATAAACAGAGAAACAATACCTTGCACTGCATAGAACCAACCGATGTTATCGGCCAGACCATGCGTAGCAAGATAACCACCCATTGATGTCAGATAAGCTCCCCAGACGGCAAATTCCAGGAAGTTCATCACGATCAGTCTCAGTTTAATGTTGTTCATATCTCTTTATTTTTGTATAATAATCCACACTATTACATACAATCAATGCAATTTCGCCACAAAGGTAATCATTTTATTATTGATTTGCCATTTTTGTGGCAATTATTTTTTGAATTTCGGCCGCTCGTTCATATTCTTCGGTTTCCACATAATGCTGCAGACGTTCTTGAAGACGCTCTACCGACATCTCCTCAAGCGGTGTTTGTTCCGACTCGCGCTTGGGCTTGCCAGATTCAGTCGCCACATAGGCAGTTTTGTCAACTATCTCACGCTGAGCATATATGCGCATACCGGTGCGCAGGGCTATAGCCACCGCATCACTGGTGCGACAGTCTAGAGCAGTGGATTCGGTACCATTGCTCAGATATATGCGAGAATAAAAGATTCCTTTCTCGAAATGATAAATCTCCACCTGCTCGGGCATGATGCGAAATGCATGCATGACACTTGAGAACAAGTCGTGTGTCACCGGGCGGGGAGGCATAACGTGCTCAAGATGCATCGCTATGGATTGAGCTTCGGCCATGCCCACCACCACCGGTATTATGCGATTCCCGTTTTTCTCTTTTAGCAGCAGCGCATAGGCGTTGCTTGCATAAGCATTGCGGGTGATTCCCATCACTTCCAGTTCAATGGTATCGTTATTCATGATCGGTTCCATATATTACTCATCTTTCGCGGCAGATCCCACAATCATTCCACTCCCGTAACACAAGTGGCCTTTTTCGTCGTAAATAACCGCATATTGTCCTGGAGCTATACCTTGAACGTCTTGTTCACTATGAAGTACCCACTCCATTCGGTCGACATGGGTGAATTGTGCTTTCATCAGTACAGGTGTGTGCCTATTTTTAAAGGTCACATTTACTGGTCCCTCGACCGAAGTCCAAGGGTTTCCGCTAATGAAGTGCATCTCGTCGAGATGGAGCACACGGCCATATTGCTTGCTGGTTCCATAACCTCCGGAAACATAGATGATGTTGTCGTCTACATTCTTTTTCACCACATACCATGGCCCGCCACTCAGACCCAGCCCCTTACGCTGGCCTATAGTATGGAACCAATATCCATTATGCTCGCCCAGTTTCTTACCTGTTTCGATTTCGATGATGGGCCCACGTTTAACGCCCAAATGCCTACGAATAAAATCGTTATAATTAATTTGGCCCAAAAAACAGATGCCCTGACTATCTTTACGCGTAGCATTGGGCATTCGCACCTCGGCTGCGATGCGGCGCACTTCTTCCTTGGGCAAATCGCCAATGGGAAACATGAGGTGCTCCAATTGCTCATAGGTAATCTGAGCCAAAAAATCGGTCTGATCCTTCACCGGATCCACAGCAGTGGCCAGATACTTGCGACCATTCACCACGTCGGTCGTTGCATAATGCCCGGTTGCTGTCATTTCGAAGTCCTTTCCCCAGCGTTGCTCGAAGTAGCCAAATTTAATCATGCGATTACACATCATATCGGGATTGGGAGTCAACCCGGCTTTCACCGTGCGCAATGCATAGGCCATCACGTTGTCCCAATATTCCTCGTGGAGCGACACCACGTCAAATGGCAGTCCGTATTTGCGTGCAATGAGAGTACACATCTCGATGTCTTCATCGGCCGAGCAGTCGCCCTCACCATTATCCATGCCAATGCGGATATAGAACAGATGCAAATCCTTGCCCTGCTCCACCAGCCGATGCACGGTTACCGCGCTATCTACTCCACCCGAGATTAAAACTGCAATTGCCATCGGTTCTATGCATTTTCCAGCACCTCGTCCTCGGCGTTGTCCTCAATAAGATGCACACCGATGATATAGTCTAATGAAATTTTCCCAGGGCCAGCCAGCAGCAAATAAATAAATACTCCTATAAACATAACTGGATAACCCGGCTCAAAATTAAAGAACTGGTCGCCTGCACCTGCAGCCGATGTCATGATAACACTTTCGGCCACACACATGATCACCAGTGGCGGCAATAGCGCCAGACGCATGAGCAAGCCCAAAATAATGAACGTGGCGCACAGCAGTTCCAACACCAGCAATAGCGACATGGAACTTTCAGGTGACAGGCCTAAAAAGCCATGAAACGCCGGCACGATTTCCTCAAAATGCAGCATCTGACGGATGCATAATTGCAAGAACATCACGCCAGTAAACAGGCGCAGGAATAGCCGCGACAAGTTGCTATAGGTGTAACCAACACTATAAAGAAACAATTTCTTCCACATAAGTCAATACAGTTTATTCTAACGCGGCCTTGAAATCGGCCACAGTAATGTTTTTGTGCATAATTTTGTGCTCTCCATCAAGCATATAGCATCCTGGTATTGCCCGCAAATCCAATTGAGAGGCCCATTTGGTTCCGTAGCCTTTCACCCACTTTTCAGGCATGGATGCCGCCCAGTCGCCAGCTGGTTGCCCCTCATTGAGGCAAACCACGGTAATTTGACCTTCGTTTACAATCTGCTCCAGTGTGACATCGGTCACAAGTCGCGTGCGGTCGATACTGCTATCGACGCCATCATTCATAAAAACAACAAGGAACAGCTTGCCGGGCACATCGGCCAGTTTAGTTTTGGCTCCACTGGTCGCATCGGTAAACTCTATATTGAGTGGCATCCCCTCCTGGCAAAGACTGATCAGACCTATCTGGCGCTGGTAATACTCTCGTTCCTCTTTTTTCAGGACAGTGGCTGCTGCCAGCGACTTGGCAAACTCCACATACACCTCGTCGCTCCAGTAATCGGCCATGGGACCATATAGCACTGCTTCGGCCACACGGCCCACTTTGCTCAGGTTGGTAGCATTACCACGTAATTTAAACATGAAGTCGCGTATTCCGGACATCACCACCGTGCGATGGCCATACTTGAAAAGGTCGGCATAATCGCGAAATGTCTTGATGAGCGACAAGTCGTCGCTTATAGGTTTTGTCAAGTCAAAACTGTCCCAAAAATGTGTAATCACATAATTAGAACGGCTCTCCAGTGTGGAGCAAGTATCAGGAGCCAGCGGGTAGTCGAACAATGGCTTCGGTGCTTCTTGCGCCACTGAGTGACCACCCGTCATCGCCATCGCGGCCAAAGCGAAGATATTCAACAATTTTCTCATTTCAATTTCGTAGTCTTTACAATTAAAAAACGAAATTACTCCAAAACGCCGATTGCTCAAAATCAAAAGCACAAAATCTCTCGCCAATCAACATTTTTTCACATAAACGAGCAGAGCGAGTAACCGTCAGAAAGCCGCTGCGTCAGCCCGCACACACATCATTAACCACATCACGCATTAGAGCAAAACCGGCGGAATACCAAATCCGCCGGTTCTAATCAATTGCCTTATCGAGCTATTTTCAGACCACCTTCAGGATGATGTTGATGATGGCGTTCACATCGCTCACATCCACTTTAGTGTCGCCGTCCACGTCGGGATTGCCGGGATAGTCGCTGGCGTGCTTGACCTTGAGGATGATGTTAATCACTGCGTTCACGTCGGTCACGTCCACTTTGGTGTCGCCGTCCACATCGCCCACGGGGTACTCAGGTGTGCACCACAGGTCGAGTTGCACGGGTGAGGTGTAGTCTTCACCGAGCAGGCTCTTGTCCACAGCCAGATAGGCAATGCCGGTGTTAAGTTTCATGAACAGGTCAATGGAATTTTGGAACTGGCGCCACTCATCGCAGTTGTTGTCGAGAAAGTATGCCTTGCTGTCGTCGGGATTAGCTGCGAACGGTGCGTAAGGAATGTCTTCGATCACATTTAACGGCATCAGCATGTTGAACTCCATGGAAGGGGTCGAAGTAGGAGGCAAAAACAGGTATCGAGTGGACGGGGATCCCTTCAGGACAACACCATTATTGGCGGGTATATTCCGATCGGTCAACTTGGTTGACGTGGCCATGCGTTGCGCAGTATTGAAGCCCGTTACGGTGTAGGCACTGAGTCCCTCTGGCAAAGCGACATCCCGGACACACGAGAACGTCAAAAAGCCGTTTTCACGTGTCACTTCCCACGGCAGGAAGTTGAACGATGGATAGCGCAACTGCCATGCAGGCAGTAGGTTGTTTTTCACATAGCAAGCAAAACCGGAGGCGTTATCACCAACGAAGTCGGTGCCGAGGGTGTGCTTGTTGGGTCCCTCCTCAGTGGTAAGTATTAACGATTTCAGGTTTTGAGCCCCATAGAATGCCCTGCTCTCAATGCGTGTAACTGTCGCCGGCAAAGTAACTGACGTCACCGCTGTCCTGGTGAATGCGCCCTGGCCAATGCCGGTCACGACACATACGGTACCGTTGCGAGAGAAGGCATCGGGGATATCGACTTCTCCCGAATAGGCATGACCAAGTTGCGGTCTGACGACGGTCAGTTCGTTATGGTTAGTATTTTTTTTCTCGATTTTGTACCACAACCCTGCGTGGTAGAAGAGATTACTGTCGTAGCACGAAAGGTAACCAGGATTGTCAATACCGCCGTCGACATGAGCATATTCTTTGTCACTATGGTTTGAGTCGTAGGTGGTGCCTAAACCGCCAACAAGAGATTTGCAACCGCCGAACATACTCATTGATTCGGTTACTGCAGCTGTACTCCATGTATCACCCACATAGATTGTGGTGAGGTTGTCGCTGCCGTAGAACATATAGTCCATATCGGTCACATTGGCTGTGTTGAAGCTGCTCAGGTCGAGGCTTGTCAGCTTCGGGCACAACCAGAACATATTACTCATAATGGCCACCTTGGCTGTGTTAAAGCTACTCAAATCGAGGCTTGAAAGCTTATTGCACCATCCGAACATTTGGTACATGTTAGTTACATTGGCGGTGTTGAAGCTGCTCAGGTCAAGGCTTGTCAGGCTCCTGCAACTGCAGAACATATTGTACATGCTGATCACATTAGCGGTATTAAAGTGACTCAGGTCAAGGCTTGTCAGGCTCGTGCAACCGTGGAACATTTCGCGCATGTTGGTCACATTAGCGGTATTAAAGTGACTCAGGTCAAGGCTTGTCAGGCTTTTGCAATTATAGAACATTTCGCTCATGCTGGTCACCTCGCTCGTGTTCAGGTATTGTAAGCCTGTAATCGAGGTGAGGTGAGTCATATTATGGAACCAGAAAGCAGTGGTAGTGGGTCGTGCATTCGCAAACGAAGCATCAAATATAACCTTTGTAGTTTGTGCAACTTGGGCTTTCTGATACCAAGATGGTTGAGTGTGGCTTTCAAAAAAAAACCAGTGTTCTCCCGGGCGTTGTTCATAATTATTGGACAGATCATCATAATAGAACGTCATGGTGATGCTGTCGGGCGTAAACCAGTTTGTTACGGCATAGGCCTTAGCTGCTGCGGCACTCATGGCGCACATCATGGAGAAAAACAGTGAGAAAAGTATTTGTCGCATCATATTCTTATAGTTTTATGTTAGTATTCCGGTAGTTTTCTACATCATTAATAATTATTATTGCAAATGTACAATAAAAATTCCATTATAACAAACTTTTAACACATAAATGCCAAGTTAATCAACTCCATAGATTGCGCATTTAAATCGTGTACTCTATGAAATACACTCGTTGATTCACAACATCTTCCTCCTCCAAAAGTCAGGGAAGGTGTTGCTCGCACATTGATAAACTGATTGAGAATCAGTAGTGTTTCTGTTATTTTACGTATTGTCTTATTGCGTCGGCCCAAATGAGATAGGCAGGCCCCATGAGGTGCAGACCATCGTTAGTATATTCTGCCTTGAGTTTGCCGTCATCATCCACAAAAAGCGGATACAGATTGATCCAGGTCACTTGTTGGCGGCGCGCAACCGCTTCAAGGGCACGGTTGCCGTCAACCACCACCTGCTCGCGCCCCTTCAGCAGTTTCCATTCGCGCACATCGTTGTTGAAGGGCAGCATCGACTGCAGGTATATCTTGGTGCGAGGGCTGCGTTGCTTGATGAGCACAATGAGTTTTTCCATAGCACGGGCAATGCTATCGCCCGTCACCCCATGCGACACATCATTTACACCGCTTAAGATAAAAATCTTTTTGGGTTGTCCTTTAAGAATGGGATCCATGCGTTCATAACAGCCCTGCACGATATCACCCACGATGCCACGATTCTTCACGTGGCGGTTATTGAGCAACTCATTCCATTCGGCCCCATCGGTGAGACTATTGCCCAGCATGATGATGTCTTTTTTGCCAACCGGCAATTGCTCAAACAGTGAGGCCCGTCTCACATAATAAACGTCTTGATTAGCCTGCGCCAGTATTTCAACAGGCAACAGCATGAGCAGTAACGCCCACAAGGTCAATACTCGATATTTCATTGTCATTTTCACTAATCATACTTAACCATGCCTACGGTAAGCGTCCTCGGCTTTTTTGACCGAGCCATGAAGGAGCAACAAGCGCTTGGCTTCATCGTAAGGGACACCCAGCATTTCCACCAGCCAGCGCGTTCCTCGGTCAACCAGCTTCTGGTTAGTGAGTTGCATATTCACCATTTTATTGCCTTTCACACGCCCCATCTTAATCATGACCGTTGTAGAAATCATGTTACAAATCAATTTCTGTCCTGTGCCGCTTTTCATGCGCGAACTTCCGGTAACAAATTCCGGCCCTACCACCATCTCGATAGGAATCTCGGCCACATGGCTCACTGGCGCATCGGGATTACTGGTGATGGCAGCCGTGAGGCACCCATGGGCACGAGCATCACGCAATGCGCCTATCACATAGGGGGTTGTGCCCGATGCCGCTATACCTATTACCGTGTCTTTTTCATTCACATGATACTGCTGCAGATCTTTCCAGCCCTGCTCGGTATCGTCCTCGGCATTTTCTACCGCATTGCGCAAGGCCGTGTCGCCACCGGCAATTATGCCGATAATCCATCCGGGGTCCATCCCGAATGTGGGAGGAATCTCACTGGCATCGAGCACTCCCAGACGGCCAGAGGTGCCCGCTCCCATATAGAAGATGCGGCCACCACGTTTCATGCGCACTACGATGCCTTCCACCAGTTTTTCAATCTGTGGAATGGTCTTTTCTACTGCATCGGCCACTCTGTGGTCTTCTTGATTAATATCAACAAGCAACTCATGAACCGTTTTTTTCTCAAGATCGTCGTAGAGCGATGGTTGCTCACTAATTTTTACAAATGGCATGGTTATGTATTTAGTCTAATTCCTGTTTATGTTTTTAACAACTCACACTGTGATAACGAATCAAGCCCTCCATGGGATTCTGCATGATTGCACCCACGGTAATTCCGCGAGTTTGAGCGGCCTCCATGAGTACGTTTTTCTGCACATAGGCGATGGAACCCACAAAGTTGACGGGCAGTTCCTTATAATTGGGATAGTTTTCCACATTGCGCACAAAGAAAGAAATGAAAGAGCGCAGCACCAGGTCATGGATAGCCGGCTCGTTGATATTCTTTTGCAAAAACGGCGCGAAGTGAGCCAGAAAGCGATTGGCTGCCGGCTGACGATAGACCGCTGTGATGATTTTGTTACGGTCCAAGTCATATTCTTTGAGGAATTTTTCGCACAGATGTTCGGGCAACTGTTTTTTGAGCACATCGCCCACCAGCAGTTTTCCCATCACGGCGCCACTGCCTTCGTCTCCGAGAATGTAGCCCAGAGGCGACACATTGTCCACCACATTTTCACCATCGTAGTAACATGAATTGGATCCGGTACCCAAAATGCAAGCGATGCCAGGGTTGCGGCCACACAAAGCACGAGCAGCTGCCAGCAGGTCGCTATTCACCTCTATCTTTGTTGCACTGGGGATGTTTTCCTTAAGTGCACCTTGCACATGCTCTTTAATTTCGTCACTGATGATGCCTGCACCATAATAGAAAATTTCATCTACTTTGTAACTTACAATATGAGGCAACAATTCGTTGTGTATGCATAGCGACATCTCTTCTTGAGTAAGCATGAGCGCATTCATTCCTGTGGTGAAAATCTGAGCCACTTTTTCACTTCCATTCAGCAGACACCAATCTATCTTGGTCGATCCGCAATCAGCAATTAGAATCATATCTTTGAATTATTAGTTGATGTTTCGGTTTATAACTTAATGTAAATCTTTTTCTTATAGAGAATATATCCGAAGCCCCATGTAATCAGCACAAAAGTGATGGCATACATGCACGAAGCGGCCTCGGCTGTTGGCATTACGGCTTCCCAGGCTTGATACAAGATCGAATGTACCGTAACGGGGTTCCCCTCGGCATCCATGCCGAATCGCACAGCGCCAAAGGCTATGGCGAGTATTGTTCCCACCAGATAGCAGAACAAGGGATTCACGCCGAATGACTGGAAAAACCGGCACCAACGTTTATGGCCTTTGATGTCGATAAAATAGATCAGCATGGCAAGGATGCACGATGCCATGCCACACGTGATCAAGACATAGGTCGATGTCCAGGCTTTTTTGCCACATGGAATACCATATTGCAACAGCCAGCCCACCAGCAACATCACACTTCCCCACACGGCTATCTGCACAATTCGGTCACGATTGTCGTGAATCGATGTCAGGCATTTACCCACCATGAATCCTATCAGCACATGCGCGATGCAGGGCAAAGTGCTGAGCAATCCTTCGGGATCAAGAGCTAGTTTTTCGCCAAAAGCACTCTCGTGATACATGTGATTTTCTCCTAGCACAGCTATATCCACACGCGACAATATGTTATCGAGCGAGAACTCATAACCATTGCCCATACCCAAGACAAAGGCATATACAATGAGTAAGCCAGCTATGAGCCAGGGAATCAACCGCTGATTAAACAAAACCACAATTAATGACCCGAAAAAGTAAACAAGAGCTAAACGCTGGAAAACGCCCAAGATGCGCAAACGCCCGAACATATCGGTCCAGAAATGCGCATCGGGATTATACAATCCACGCAACCACATTCCAAACCACTGTACGGCCCAGCCAATGAGGAACAATACTACCGTGCGGCGCACTATCTTGAACAGCAAGTCTTTACTCAGCCTAAACGAGAATTTTCGCAATGAGAAATACATGGATACTCCCATTACAAATATGAAAAACGGGAACACCAAGTCGGTCGGCGTGAGACCTATCCATTCGGCATGTTCCAGCGGTCGATACAGATGACTCCACGAACCAGGGTTATTAACCAGAAGCATCCCTGCTATAGTGATTCCACGCAGGATGTCCACGGCCAGTAAACGTTTGCTTTCTTTCATCCTTTTTATATATAAAACTATTTCTTTGTTGTACATTCATCAATGAGATACACCAGCGACTGGTATGGCACGCCGCTATGGGTGGTGAGTCCCACCTCACATGTGCGACTATTGGAGAAACCGCGCTTAATGCCTTCGCGCTCAATTACAGGTCTCAACTTGCGCAGAGCATAGGCATTGAGTTCTGGATGAGTGAATCCCTTGTCTCCGGCAAATCCACAGCACCCCACCTCATCGGGCACCACCACGCGCGATGAACAACGCTGGGCCAAATCCAACACTTTGTTCTCAATGCCCATCAGTCTGGTTGAGCAAGTCAAGTGCAACGCCACCGGCTCATCGGTGGGAGAAAAGATGAGGTCATCTGCCACATAGTCGTGAATGAATTCCATGAGTTCTAACGGTTTCAGATGTTTCATGTGCTGCTTCATGCGGTGCAGACATGGACTTTGATCACACATTACAGGATATTTACCTCCTTCACTGGCGAGAAGCAGTGCCGCTTCCAGTTCGGCAGTCTTGCTGTCGGCCACATCGGGCATTCCTTTACTTTCCCAAATCATTCCACAGCATAATGAGTCCATTCGTTCAGGAAAAATGACCTGCCACCCAGCCTTGTTCATAAATGCGACCACCTTGTCAATCAAGTCAATCTCATCACCTTGTTTGCCATGTCCCATCGTCTGGTTCAAGCAACTGGGGAAATACACCACCTTCTTAGGCGAAGTGGCCGTGGCAGGCGAAATAGCCCGATGCGGTTTAGGCAAAGCAGGAGTCCACAGGGGTGCCCCCAACCGATGCATGAATTGCCCCACGGCATCAACGCCACTATCGCCCAGCACAGCATTGCCTGCACTGGCCAGGTACAACAACGCTTTCACGCCACTTTTTATGGCCGAAAAATGTTTACCCGTGAAATTTCCCACACTGCGTGCAAATGCGCCATGGTTAAGCGCCCGCAGGTGATGCGTCAGCTCACCCACGTTGATTCCCATCGGACATGACGTGCTGCACAACCCGTCGGCCGCGCACGTCTGTTCCCCAAGGTATTGATATTGCTGTTCTAATCGGGCCAACCTGTCAGAATCGAGTCCTGTGGCTCTCAGACGCGACATTTCGCGCTGTACGATAATACGCTGGCGGCTGGAAAGTGTGAAACCATTACTCACACAATTCACTTCACAGAACCCACATTCAATACATTTGTTAACTTCATCGTCGACCAGCGGCATTGGCTTGATGGCACGTACAAACGACTCGGGGTCTTCATTGAAAATGACACCGGGATTCAAGATGCCGGCGGGGTCAAAGATGCGTTTCACCTCTTGCATCACACCATAGGCCTTATCGCCCCATTCTTTGCGCACAAAGGGAGCCATATTTCGCCCCGTGCCGTGTTCTGCTTTGAGCGACCCGTCATACTTGTCTATGACCAGTTTCACCGTCTCATTCATCAGATTACGGTAGCGTTCCACATCTGATTCGGTATCAAACGACTGAGCGATGATAAAGTGATAATTGCCTTCCAGGGCATGACCATATATACAGCTGTCGTCGTATCCATGCTCCATGAGCATATTGGCTAAATCAACCGTGGCATCGGGCAAGTCGTCGATATGGAATGCCACATCCTCTATGATGACCGTTGTACCCAGCTTGCGCGTGCCTCCCACACTGGGGAATATGCCCGACCGAATGGCCCAATATTTACCATATTCTGCCGGGTTGCTGGTAAACCGGGCCGGCACAAACAGCGAGAATGGCTGCAACACCGCCTGAATGTCGCCAATGTTTTTATCTAATTCCTCCTGCGTGTCGGCAAACGTCTGTATCAACACCGCCGTCAAGTTCTCTCCAGTGATGTCGTTGACACTAGCAAGCGATTTGCTGTCTAGAATCTCGGCGCAATGAACCGGTGCCGATTTCATGGCCACCACAGCTTCACAGGCATGCCTCATCTGCTGAAAATAGAGCATGGCACTGGCACGGCAAGGATATAAATGACCCGTTTTCATCGTGAACTCACTGGCAAAGGCCAAAGTGCCCTCGCTGCCCACCATCAGGTGTGTGATAATGTCAAATGGGTCGGAATAAAGCACAAACGGCGAAATGTTCAGTCCGGTTACGTTCTTGATACTGTACTTATATCGAATGCGATTCACCAACTCCTCGTCGGCACGGACTTGATCGCGCAGACGTTCTATATCGGCAATAAACTGAGGATGAGTAATACGAAATTGTTCCTTACTTTGTGCATCGCCAGTGTCGAGAATTGTGCCATCGGCCAGCACGAGCCGCATAGAAACCATCATGCGGTCGCTATTGGCATGAGTGCCGCAACTCATGCCCGACGCATTGTTGATAACGATACCGCCTACCATGGCCGAGTTCTTTGATGCGGGATCGGGTGTGAACGTGCGACCCAGCGGTGCCAATATTTTATCAACCCGGCTCCCTATGATTCCGGGCTGCAAGGTGATGGTAGAAGCATCGGGCGAAATGCGATAGTTTTCCCAGTGTTTTCCGGCCACAATCAGGATAGAATCGGTCACCGTCTGTCCGCTAAGGCTGGTTCCGGCAGCACGAAAAGTGACCGGCAAAAGCATCTCGTGAGCAATGGTCAGCAGCCGACTCACTTCTTGCTCATCCTTGCTGCGCACCACCACTTGAGGCAGATGACGGTAAAAACCGGCATCAGTTCCCCAAGCCAGCAGACGCAAGTCGTCGGTATAGATGCGATCATAGGGAATAAACGACCTGATGCGCTGCACATATTGCTGATATGCGGGACTCATAAGAAAATTTGTTAGTGTAAATCTACAAAACCTAAATCACTACCTTCGTGATAGATATAATACTGGCTGGATTGGTTCTTGAACGCCTGGGCATCTTTGTTGAAATAGTCAACGATGTCTTCCACCTTATATCGGCGCGTGAAGCGTTCACGAATCTCCTTGGTGCCGCACACCTTATCAAACATCGCATAACGCTTAGTGTTTTGCTCAAAAAGCTGCTTGTCGGGATACATTTCATGTATCACTTGCAGAAAATAGAATTGAGTTAACACCAAGTTGGCTTTATCGGGATCAGTGATGTAGGTTTGCACACCATGCACCTCCTGCAGCGACTTGTCGACGGCCACACTCAACGCGAAAAATGGCTTGAAGTTGATGGAACGGAAAAGCATGCCCGGCAGATGCAATGCGTTCATGCGTTCACACAGAGCATCGGCATCAATCCACGATGCCGCGAAACACTCAAACGGTAACGTATAACCAATGCCCGTGTTAAAAATGTAAAGCTCACCCAGAATGCCGCTCACAGGATAAAAGAACGCGTTTTCGGGAGCAGGAATCTGTGGAGACGGCGCCACCCATGGCATTCCGGTGTCGCGGAATTTCATGTCGCGCCTCCAGCCTTCCATAGGTATGACAGTGAGCTTTGCTTTACCTTTTATCTTGTGCTCACCATTGAGAAAACGAGCAAGTTCACCTGGCGTGAGACCGTAGAGATAGGGAATGGCATACTTGCTAACGAAAGAGAAATAACCATCTTCCACCAAATTGCCTTCCACTTTGTTGCCTCCTAAAGGATTGGGACGGTCGAGCACCATAAACTCCTTATTGTTTTCGGCACAAGCCTCCATGCACACACCCATAGTTGCATAAAACGTGTAGCTGCGACAACCTATGTCCTGAATGTCATAGACCAGCACGTCTATGTCGCGAAGCATTTCTGGTGTCGGCTTGTGAGTTTTGCCAAAAAGTGAGTACATCTTCACACCGGTTTTGGCATCAATCTCGTCGCCCACAGCATCGCCCGCATGGGCATTACCGCGCACTCCGTGTTCCGGACCAAACAAGGCCACCAGTTTTACCCCTGATGCTTCATTGAGGATGTCGACGGTTGATTTCAGGTTGTTGTCAATGCCGCTTGGATTGGTTACCAGCCCTACGCGTTTTCCCTGCAGCTGCTTGAAACCGCTCTCTCGCAACACCTCTATTCCGGGCTTGACCACAGAGCCGGCTGTGAAAGCCAGCACGAGAGCCAATATAGCGAACAAATTGCGTTTCATATTCTTTATCCTAATAATTCTTTGATCAACTAAAATCCCGTTCTATCGCCATTTAAAATTATTTGCGACCATAGTCGGGGTCAATTTTTTTATCCACAAAATAAGTGACAAGCAGAGTAGCCAAACAACACACCATCACCATCCAGAAGAAATTGACATATCCGATGGCTTCTTGGATATAACCGGCCACAAAACCAGGTAACATCATGCTCAAGGCCATGAATGCTGTGCAGATGGCATAATGAGAGGTCTTGAATTCACCTTCGGAGAAATACATCATGTAAAGCATATAGGCTGTGAAACCAAACCCATAGCCAAACTGCTCTATGCACAAGGCGATGGTAATGATTACCACACTAGAGGGCTGGGCTATGGCAAGATACACAAACGTGAGGCAAGGCAACGTCATGCACGCTGCCATGAGCCACAACGATTTCTTGAGGCCTACACGAGAAGAATAGATGCCACCCAGAATTCCGCCGAGCAACAATGCGATTACGCCGAAGAAACCATACACGGTGCCCACCAAATCAGTGGGCAATCCAAGGCCGCCATCTTGCACCGGATGCACCAGGAAGGGTTGACACAATTTGATGAGGAATCCTTCGGGCAAGCGATACAAGAGCATAAACGCTATGGCCAGCAACACGCCCGGCTTCTGCACAAAAGTCTTGAACGAGTTTCCTAACTCACGCAAATTGTCTTTTGCCGTTCCCGACGCTGTATCAACACGTGGCTTGTCTTGGTCGGAATGTGGCAACGCAAAGGTGTGATAAAGGGTGATGATAAAGAAAATTACAGCCGATACACCCAGCGTGATTTGCCACGACATGGGTATATTTCCCGTCTTGCGCTCAATGAGTCCGGCAATGAGCACCAAAACGCCCTGACCGAATACTGAAGCAACTCGATAAAACACACTGCGGATGCCGATAAATGCGGCCTGGCTACTGGGACTGTGAGCTAGCATGTAGAAACCATCGGCAGCAATATCGTGCGTAGCCGAAGCAAATGCCGCAACGATAAACAGTATTAACGTGACGGTAAACATACTGATTGGGGTGTGACCGCCTGCCATCACCTCACTGGATGGATGAGGCAAAGTGAGCGTGAGCAGCACCATCATGGCCGTCATCAGAATCTGCATAGCGATAATCCACCAGCGTTTAGTTTTTACCACGTCTACAATAGGACTCCATATTCCTTTCAAGAACCAGGGGAAATAGAGCAGTGTGGTAAAAAATGACATATCGCCATTGGGGACTCCCATCTTGGTGAACATCATCACCGAAATGTTGTTGACAACAAAATATGGAACGCCCTCAGCAAAATAGAGCGTCGGCACCCACCACCAGGGTGTCTTTTGCGTTAGTGTCTCTCGTTTATCCATAATATCAATATTTATTTTCAATTTTGGCTCCTATAAAATAATGCAGCAGGATTTGTTTGTAATTATAGCCCTTGGCCCCCATCACTGCGGCACCTATTTGGCACAAGCCTACTCCATGACCCCAACCGGCTCCACGCAACACAAACTTGGCGGGATAGCCATCGGCATCCACATCGTGGCGTTCTACAACAAAGGCCGAGCTATACAAGGCACTCTCGCTCAGTGCATAGCGGATAGCCAGTTCCTTGCCAATGATTTTGCTCATCTTCTCGCCCACTATCTTCATCTTATACAGACGTCCGCTGGTTCCGCGCGCAATCGGCTGCAGGTCGCGTATGCGGCCATAATCATCGCCTGTGCGGCGATGGATAAGGTCGGCAAGTTGCTCTTGGGTGTATTCCACCTTCCAGCGATAGAAATCGGTCGTTTCTTGGTCATAGTCGTTAAGCACTTGGCTTAATATCTTCTTATCGGCCGTGTTGCAGAAAGCTTTGGGTGCGGTCAAAATCCATTCTTCGGCCTCAGCCTCGCGGCGCAGATCGGGAAAATTCATTTCATCTTCACTGTCACGCCTGGCCACCAGATAAGGGTGATGATGGTCTTCCCAGCAATTTTCAAATTCTTCATATACACCACCACACGACTTGCTGAAGCGCGCGTCACACAGTTGCCCGTCGTACATGAGCACTTGCCCCCATGTAGACTCTATAGCCTTTTTCACGGCATCGGTCGTGGCACGCGTTATGCCTTGATAACGTTGGCAGTGATCATCGGCACATACATCAAAATGGACATGGTCGTCACGGTCCCACCAGCGGATAAGTTCGTCATTGCTGTCGCTGGAAGCCCTGATAACCGGAGCGGCATCGCCAAGCACATCAAGTCCTCCGGAATCAGGTGCCGGTTTCTGCATCTGAGCCAGCAGCCAGCTACGCGAAATCACGGCGTGTGCCTTGAGCAGTTCCTGTGATGCGGTGGCACTCATCTCACTGGAAATCACGCTCAACAAGTATTCTTCCACCGAAAGTTTATTGATAGCAGTGAGTTTCCCATTTTCAACTATGATTTGCAAACTGCCCCTGAAAGTCTGATCTTCCTTTCGGCGCCAATGAAAGCTCACCCCTATTACCACATCTTTTAGCATAAACGAGCATGTCGCTTCATCGACAGGCTCAAAGAGAAGCTGGTCAAAACACCGACCATTCCACTTCACTTTATCATCGACACACTGTGCTGAATATAAACCAGTGCAATGGGTGCCGTTCACTACATAGTCACCATTGAACATAAACTCCAGCGAGTTATTGTTCATGATGCCTACACGCACTTGTGGAACATTATTGCCTTTCATCTTAGTTTGTTTTAAGGTTCTTCGGAATAAAGTAAATGATCAATCACGGCTACCGCATTTTCATTATCGAGGCACAATTCATCATAAAGACGCTGAATAATGTCGGCATCCAGCCGCTCATAGTCTTTCTTCTCGGGCACAGTCCATAATCCGCCCATATCGACGCTGGCAGGACTTAGCAGGAAGTCTTCCTTATCGGTACCATAGCAGGCGGGACGATGCTTTCTCCGAGGAAAAACAAGCAGATGACAATCATCGTCTTCTACCCAGCAAAGCACATTCTGCATAGGCTCTTCGTTCTTGCCAACAGCCATCATCATGGCCACTTGGAGGCGAGCGAAATACAATTCTGCCAGCACAGGTTCGCTCGTCTTGATGAAGAAACAAAATCGGCCAAAGCGTTGCGCAAAAGCAAGAAAACCATCGGCACACGAGAGCAGTTGATGCTCTTCTGGCCAAAATGCTGGATTCATCACCTCGGTGCACAATGGCATATAACCTTTTGTTCCTGCCTGGAAATGCATGTGATCGGGAGCCGATGCCCCACATTTGGGGCCATTATAAAACACGACATAGTCGGGCAAGTCTTTCGCCAACTGTATCATGTCGCTCACTCGACGTGGATCGGCAATGCTCTGCGGAGTGTGTTGCATAGCCGCGATGGTGAGGTGCCGCGGGAAGATGGGATATGGATTCAGTTGAATCTTATACCGGCCATCACCCCACTCCACCATGTCTTGCTGCGCTGGCTGGTGCTCACGGCACAAGAAACACGACCGCGCACTGAGTGATGCCGCATCGAGCCGTGCCGATGATGACTGGCGGCGAAGTGGATTATACTGGAGTACAATGAGACTATCGCCCAACTCAATCTCACGCATAAGCACGTGCTCGAGCGCGACGTAATTGTCGTGCGCCTCGGGCCACTCGCTCAACTGTCGTTGCAGCAATTGGCTCACCTGCTGGGCAATTGTTTCTTGCGTCATCTTTTATGCCTTCTTGTTCATAGCCACACGCGCCTGCAACTCCCAAGTGCGGATGCGGTCTTTATACAGATTATTACGATTCATCTTCTCCACATCCAGGCTTGCGTCGCTGTTGTCGTCCCAGCGGCGGCACAGATACACGGGCTCATAAACACGACCTATCTGGTAAGTGCGGGAAATGTTCAGACCCAGCGCATAGTCTTCGCCATAACTGGTGTTAGGAATCTTCACATCGCGCAAAACAGGAGTGTAAAAAGCACGAGGAGCACCCAAGCCATTGATGCGCAGGGCATTGTTGCGGCCATTCTCGGGCGTCCATTCTTTATGGTCAATAATGCCGGGAGGAATAGGATTGCAGTCAATGTCGGTCATGAGATATGTTCCCACCACCATGGCTACGTTCTGCTCGTAGAACGCATTCACCATCGTTTGCAAAGTGTTCTCATCTTTATACATGTCATCGCTGTCGAGCTGAACGATAAATTTACCGGCTTTCTCGTGATGCGCTGCCAGATTCCAGTAGCCACCGATTCCCATGTCGTAATAGTCGGCAATAATGTGAATCATGCGAGGGTCATCATATTCGGCTATGGCTTCGCGTGTACCATCGGTAGAGAAATTATCCACCACCATGAGATTAAACTTGAATGTGGTCTTCTGCTTCAGCACCGAGTCAATAGCATCGCGAATGGTGCGGATGCGATTGCGCACAGGTATCATCACGGTTGCTTCCACCTCGAAGTTGCCATCGGCAAACTCTATATGCTTGAAATTAGGCACCGTCTTTCCATCAACCACTTTCTCGGCAGGCAGGTAACCCCCTATTTCTTTCAAGTGTTCGGTACATGCCTGCTCCATTTCGATTTGACGGCCATGGTTGCGCGGATCCACATAATCAAATATTTTCTCGCCACTCTTGCGCGTGTCAAGTTCCACATCACTGTAGAGGAACTCGTTGATGTGGGTAATCGATGCAAACTGGCTCAACTTGAGACGCAGGTCATACAGTCCGGCAAACTCATACTGTGCCTTCATGGCCTGTGCCGCTTTTTTGTAACAGCAAGCGCAGAAAAACAGCACTGACCCAAAATCAAAGTCATCACGCAGTGAGCCAAACTGATAATCAATCACCGGGGCTTTATCGGCACCTTTCTCGGTAACATTATAATGATCGGCATAGAGCATTCCGCTCTGGGTGTCATCGGCCAACTTAACAAATCGCTCAATAGCAAACGGTGCAAACTTGAGCGTGTCATACTTGGTATAGAGCATCACATAGTCGGCAACGGCTTTTTCTGCGATAACTTTCATTGTGGTTGATGCCGTCAGGCCATCAATGCGGATGATTTCGCATCCTTCTACACGGTCGGTAACATCGGCTGTAGCCAGCAGATAAATGTTGTTTACCAGTTCGGCAGTTTTTAGGTTTGCAATCGTGTGAGCAGCCTGCTCAGCAGTAGCAAACGGAATGAAGCAATCAATTCTTCCCATATTTTATGATTTTATTGTTATTATTCCAAGATTATTCGGCAAAAAAATTCATCACCTGACTCATGAGTGCATCACGCCGGCCGGCATCGGTTATCACTTCGAAGGGGAATCCCATCACCACGGTGCGATAACCATTGCGATGACTGACGATGGCCGCTGGAATATTGTTTTCGCTATAGCGCATGAAGGTGGCACCCATGTCGTCGCTGGCTTTGATAGCGTCGGGCGACTCCACGGCATAGAGCCTACTATTGAGCTGATTACAAAATGCTATACGGTCGCCATCGGTAAATTGCTTGTGCAGTGTGGGCACCGTGTACACTTCACCACGAAGGGTGGCACTGCGATCAACCCAAGTATATCCCAGCACATTCTGCGCAAACGCAATTTCATTCTGCGCAGGCGCTGCTTTGTCCCAAATATCGGTCCCAACGTATGCTCCCGACACCATCACATTGCCGCCATTCTGAGTGAATGATTGAATCACCTCACGCAACGCAGGTGTGAATGCCTTATAACGCGACGGCTTCACGCCGCGGCCGGTGGGCACTTCTTTCTGCTTGCCCAGAATCAAGTCCAGCGTCTTGTAGTCGCTCAACAGTGATGCATCACTTTCTATCGCTTTCACACTACTCGACACAAAACTGTAACCGGCCTTCATGAGAGATTCTCCGTGAACTGTCGTGTAATCGAATGTGTTGCCCGCAATGACTTCTGTTTCATGATTGCTGCGACAGGCTCCGAAGCCCGGAGCATCGTCGTCGCGCCACGGCAAACTGCGGCGGAATTCATGCTGAGAGCCTAAGTAATTAATCTGCTCCATATATGGGACGCCATGGTCTTTTTCATCATAAAATCCGGCAATAGAGTCACCATCAAACCAGTCGGGACCACTCACACGAGTAAATCCGTTGACCACCATCACTGTGCCCTTGCTGCGCGGAGCCATACCCAACGACAAAGTCTCGCTGGGGAAACTGCGTCCACCATCGTTCATGGCTATAATGCGATAACTATGTATCTTATGATCTTTGATGTTAACCACATAGCGTGGGTCGGGAGTCACTGCGATTTCCTTAAAACCGCCGCCCTCTACGCGCTCACACACCACATATTTCTTTGCCTGCGCATTGCCGCACAGTTCATCGGTGGTGGGCTTCCATGTGAGCAAGAAACTACCAGGTGATGATGCGGCACTGATGCTGAATGAATTTACCGCAAGGGGCTGAACCACGTAATCGCGATGGTCGCGCTGAGCGATAAACTTAAGCATTCCCTTGTAAATAGAACGGCTCACGTCGAAACGGAACTGAGGATCCAGTCCATATTTCATGTCGGCATAATTCTGATGCGACAATAATTCCATGAGCAACGCGGGCACTTCGGGCACTCGAGCCTCATAATAGGATCTATCCCACATTCCGCGGCGTGTCCAATTTGGCTCATACTTGCTGCGAATATCATTAACCACCTCGGTAGAAACGATATTGGCAAACTGACGTGAGATTTCGCGCGGAGTACCATTGGCATACTTGCCAAAGTTTTTGCCATTGGACTTGGTGCAATAGATGAGAAGGGTGCCTATAATATCATCGTTGGGCGTGGTTCCTGCATCTGTGTGCAAGCAGAACGACACATCTACCGGAATATTAAGACCCGTTTTGCCTGGCAATACATCACTGCCTCCGGCCAGATAATTGACCCACTCACCGCGGCTGCGATAGTCGTCGACATAATCGTTAATGCCGTTGCTTGTGCTATACACCTCATGCGGGAATCCGGCCCACTGCAGATAGTAACGGGAACCAAGGTGGAACCAAGGATGGTCGCCACTGCCCATATACTTATAGTCTATACCTTCCTTGCCTAGATATTTCTCGTCGCCATTCTTTGCCGCAATTTGCTTGTTCTCCTCGGTCGGCAATGCCACACGCCGCACAATGTTGCCCTTGCCACCTCCAACGCGTATGGCGTCGGCAGTGACCATTTCATTCTTATTATCGCCCAGATTACTCACGGTGACCACCGCTTTGTTCAAGCCCTGGGCCAGCTGGAAGGTTCCAAGATACACCCACACGCCACCGCCCATGGACTGATCCACATGGAACTGGCGCGCTCCATCAAGTGAATTGACAGTGTAAAGGACACTCTTCGAACTATTAGGCAACGATTTGTAAGAGATATACACGGCAAAATTCCCGGCTTCGGGCATCTCAACGTCCCAAGAGGCGGTAGAGACTTTTTTCTTGTCTTTCTCGGTTTGAACCTGGCGGAAAGTGCCCTCGGTAAAAGGATTCTCAAAATCTTTGTAAGTTTCACGAGCAAAAGCGAAACCTGCCATTTTTCCAGTTTCCCATTTCTTTTTGCCAATATGCTCGTTATAACCATGCTGGGCCTGGCCACCATCGTTATCGACCACTGCACCGAAGTTGTGCGTGTCACGTTCACGCGCATCCCACACATAGGCACCCGCATTTTCCAGCATCGGCATCAAAAACGGAATCACATAGCTATGGGTGTACATGTCCTCCACCGTCTGGAACATGCGGGCGCGTTGCCACTCCCAGCGGTTGAGATAAGGCTCAAAATACCATCCATGGCTTGGCCACAAAGCCACTATATTGCCATCCAGTCCCTTATTATAGTGACGATTTGGGTCCACCTCGGTAATAAACGGTGAATGGTTGCGCTTATATGAGTTCTCAAAATCAGTAAAATATTGCTCGATATCATTTCCCGCAATGGTAATTTGCACATCGCGGTGAAGATAGGGAGCACCTAATGCCTGTTTGATATCATTCTTGAGCTGGTTGATCGAGGCTACCGTAAAGGGTACATCACCATAATTCTCACTCAAATCCACCACGATGTCTTCATCATCGGCCGTAATGGCATTTACTTTCAAACTGCCAATGCCCATGTGAGCAGGTTTAGTAGCTTCAACCACTTGCTGAACAGCATTCAGCTGAGATGTAGTAAACTCTTGGGCATGCAACAACCCCATTCCACTCACGCTTGCCATGATCATGGCAGCAACATATTTCATTTTCATTAATACCACAGATTTCTTTCTTTTTATTCCCGTTATCACTCGCATCACAACGGAGCGGAGGATAACACACTACAAAAATAATACAAACATCTTATAATAAAAAACAAAATCACCTTGAAATTCGACACTTAAACATATTTTATAATTTAACTATGAATTTTCAGGGTTTATTCACTCTTTTGCATTTGCAAAACAAAAAGCCCCACACCGAAGTGCAGGGCAATTAACATAAAGTCGTGATATTTTTTATTTCATTTTCTCGACATAGTCGCGAAGGGCTGCATTGTCGGGATCGTGCTCAAGCCACTTGCGATAGTACTCCTTAGCCATGTTTTTGTCACCCTTGGTAAACTCATAGTTGGCCAGGTAGTTGTAAGCATACTTGTAGTAGCGATCGTATCCGCTCTTGTCCTCCTTTGCGTCCAGAATGCCAATCAGTTCCTTGTAGGCGGCAACAGCCTTACCGGTAATCTCATCCCCCTCGATGAGCTTTGCCAATTTTGCCTTCTGATTCACGATTTGCACATTACCGGGAACTTTGGCATCAACCTCGGCAAGATACTTTTGAGCCTTTGCGATGGCTTCGTCTTTCACAGCAGCTTCGGTAGTGCTGGCGGCGATTCCATAGTAGTAGGTCGAGAGTGTGTAAATGTCGTTGGCCGTGTTTTGATTGGTGTCGTACAGTTTCTGATAGTAGGAAGCTGCCTTAACAAAGTCATTGGCATCGGCGTAAGTGTCACCCATATTGCGAATCAAGTCGGTGTTCTGTGGATTCAACTCGATGGCCTTGTTGTAAGCATCAAGAGCCGCTTCGGGTTGTCCGGCCTCTTGAAGTGCCTTGCCATAATCGGTATAATCGCGCACTTCATAGGTTGAGCCTGCAGGCAGTGACATTGCAAAGAATGCCTTACCAGCTTCGACCGCTTCATTCCACTTCTCCAGCATGTTGAGGTTATAGAGCTGCATGCGACGCATGTAGAAGACCTTCTCATCACCGGCATTCAGTTTGCTAATAAGACTTGATGCCAGATCATAAGACTCCTGATACTTGCCGCCGAAGAAGAGCAGCTGCACATAACGCACCTCATCTTGAGCGAAGTGGTTGGGATTCTGGATATACTCGCCGTACTGCTCGGCAGCCTTGGCTCCCAGGTTGTGCTCATAGTACTTCTCGGCCAACTGACGCTGCACCAAAGCAGAATTGGGTTGTTTGGCAAGCAGCTCCTGGAGACGCTCGATAGCCATCTCGGGATTGACGTTGAAGTAAGTGTTGGCATACTTCACATAGGCCTCAACGTTGTTGGGGTCGTTGGTGAATGCCAATTCGTAGTTGCCAGCGGCAGCACCCCAGTCGCGCTTGTCGGCATAGGTGTCGGCCTCAAAGATATAAGAATCGGGGTCGCTGATGTTCCACTTGCGTGCGTTCTTGATACTCTTCTCGATATCCTTGGCATAGGTAGTGGCATTAGCGTCGTACATAGCACGTGCGATAGCCATTTCCAGCTTAGGATTTTTCTTCGACAACTTACGAGCGGCTTCAAATTGCGACTTTGCGTTGCCTCCATCCTTGAGGGCGAGAGCACCAAGGCCTACCAGATTGTAGGGGTTACTAGCATCGGCTGCAATACCCTTGTCGAAGTAAGACTTTGCCTCACTCTTGTTGCCCTTTTGCAGAGCAATCATACCCAGATAGTAATAAGCCTCACTCTTGTTGGTTGACGCCGAGTTGAGGTTACGCTCGAGCAATTCCTTTGCATTGTCGAGTTGATCTACCTTGTAGTACTCGATTCCATCCTTGTAGCCCTGTGCGAAGCTACTGAAGGATGCCCCTGCGAGCAACAGTGCTGCGATAAAGAATTTTCCTTTCATTGTCGTATAATTTAATGTGTTATAAATTCTTGTTTATTCTCTCGCTGCGAAGCGAAAGACAAAATCTGTGCCAAAATTAAGCAATTCTCGGCAATTGGTTGCGAAAATTGCGAAAAACAATAGCATTTTGACGTTATTTCACAGTTTCGACGTATCTCACCGGCTCGGCAGCGGGCAGAATTCCCGTTTGAAGTATAATCTTTTGCCCAATCACGCCTGTGAGGAAACTAAAGAATCCATGGTCTAGCGTGCCGCCGGCACTGGCATCAATTGCCCATATAGTGCGAAACAACGGATAACTGCCGTCGTTGATGTATGCCTGATAGGGCTTCACGCCTTGGGGCTGCTCATCTCCTCGCACGGCCATCACCTTGATTCGGTCGGTGAAGTCAATCACACTCACCTCGTTGTTGTTTTTCAAGTCAAGCACTTTTTCTTCCATGGTGCGCTCGTTGGTCTTAAGATCGGCTGTTATCCAACTCACACCTATAAATCCAATCGCATTTTTGTTGCTTTGCACAATGCGGAAGACATCGTCGGTTGAGTGTTGCGCATAGACGTTTTTGCCAAATGAGCCACCATTAAGAAATTTTTCTTTCACATAATGTGTCACACCTGAGCCCGACGTGTCAAATACGACTTTGATAGAGTCACGTTTGAGACGTGTGGGAAACACCTCGCCCCAGCGAGCCACCTTACCCGAGAAAATGTCGCGCAGGTCGCTCATCGACAGCTCATCAATGTCGTTTTCTTTATTCACGATTATGGCCACCGCGTCCACGGCTATTTTGCGAGAGCGGAAAGCGCGCCCTTGTTTTTTGAGGATGTCGCGCTGATCGTTGGTGAGATCGCGCGAAGTGATTATCAAATCCACATTGCGGTGCATGAGTGAATCGAGTGCAGCAGCCTCATCGATATAATCAACCATGATACTTGCATCGGGATAACTGTACTCAAACACCTCCACCTCTTGGTCAAGGATGTTTCTGAACGACTCGTCGCAGGCGATTTTTGCAATGCCAGAAGTACTGGTGTTTGATGGTTTGTTATTATTACATGCAGTCAACAATAACACAACCAGCGTGAAAAAGGGGAAGTATTTTTTCATGACATGAAATGTAATGGATTATGTTTATTCCGGATTATTACGATAGTAATCCATACCTGTTATTTGGCGATAACAACGGAAAAAGCCATACAGCCCAATAATCACGGCCATGCCCCAACGCAGTGTGTTCCATAATGGCGTAGTAGTCCAGTCAAAAAAGTTGACCGCGAGCAGATAGGCCATTCCCAGATACACAATCACCATAAAGATGCCAAAAAACATGCGCAAGATGCGTGTTATACCACTTCCGTTAGCCATAAACAATAAGGTTTTAAATCGAAATACAAAATTAATGCATCTGCGCCAAAATTCAAAGCAGGCCCAATCATTTTTCATTTTTTTAAAAGAAAAGTTGCCGCAGTTCTTTTGCGAGAACCGCGGCAACACATTCAGTATTCGGGAACTAGAAATTAGTTGGTTCCTTGCAGCTTGAAGGTCACGGGCAGTGTGTACCACACGTTCACCGGCTGACCATTCTGGCGACCAGGCACGAAGTTGGGCAGTGATTTGCACACGCGCACGGCCTCACGGTCGAGGTCTTTGTCCACTGAGCGAACTACCCTCACATCACCCACCTTACCCGTCTTGGTAACAACGAATTGCACCACCACGCGGCCCTGGACATTGTTCTCCTGAGCCATGGTCGGGTATTGGATGTGAGAACTCAGATACTTCATCAGCGCAGCCTCGCCACCAGGGAAGGTAGGCATCTGCTCCACGCTCTTGAACACTTCTTCTTTCTCAACCTTCTTTTCGGGTTCCTTCTTCTCAACGACGACCTCTTCCTTCAGGGTGCGAGTCACGTTACGGTCTTCGGTACCCTTGTCGTTGTCCTTCTGACCGAAAGCAGTCTCGGTTTCCTTCAGTTCGTCTTGAGTCTTGATCTCGTCTTCTGCTTTCACCTTCTCATCTTCCACGATGCGAAGCTCGGTCACCTTCACAGTGTTCAGCACTTCCTCGGGGAGCACCTCAGGTTTGGGCTGCTCCAGGCGTTCCTGCTGTTCCTCTTCGGGTTCTTCGTTTTCGCTCATGTCGATGAGCACCTCTTCTTGTTGTGCCTGCTCGGCAAGGCGGCGTTCGGCTATGTATTCCTGCAGTTTTGCAATCGACACAGCTGCTGCCACAACGATGATGGCACCAATCAGAGTGTAAAGCACAGCTTTATTATGACGCTTGGTCGAAGTGGTACGCATTTCATAAGCACCGAAGTCCTTATTCTTGCCTTCAAACACAAGGTCGCACCATTCACGCGATGAAAGATCTACATCTTTTGGCATAATCTTAATCCATTTAATTGTTCAACATATAAATCTTTTCACCACATCACTTAGCCACGTTTTGGCCTTGGAGCAGAATCATCATGGCCGAGTCAACCTGATTGATGCGGTCAATCTGGTAACGGCTGATGTTGTTGATCTGCATCTCATCGAGCACGCTCACCACGTGAGCATAGCTAGCGTTAGGCGTAGCTTTGATAATCACCACAGGACGCTTGAGCGTAGAGTCGTTACGAATCTCGCGAGCCTTGACCTGATAAATCGAGTCGTTCTTTTCCTCGTTGGTAGAGAACTTCATCGCTTTCCAGTCTTTCTTGAGCTCTTCGATTTTCTTCACAACGTCTTTGTTGCGCTCACGCAGAATTTCACGAACTGCAGGCAGCGCACCACCGGTCTTGTTGCCAAACTCGATTTGCTTCATCGGGTTGGCGGTGGCAAGGTTTTTGAGTTCCTCGCCCGAGGGGGGCATACCGTCGAAGTAGTAAAGCAGACCCTCATCGGGTTTCGACAGACCTTTATCATCGAGCTTGCCGTCGATAATGATAGTCACAGCTTCACTTTGCTTCACCTTGTTCTGCTGCTCTTGTTCAACCTTTTCATTGGTAGGCAATGCAATCTGGAGCGTCTGGCTCTTGATCATTGTCGTACACAGCATGAAGAAGGTGATCAGAAGCATGTTCATGTCAACCATAGGAGTGAAGTCGATACGGGTATCGAACTTTTTCTGACGACTTTTAGTTTTTGCCATATCTTATTCCTCCTCAGTTTTAAGGGCCGTCATCAGACTGAACTTATTCATCTTCATCGTCTGGAGGTTGTCCATCACGACGTTGACTACGCTATAAGGAGTCGTTTGGTCGGCCTTGATTGCAATACCTTTACCTTTCACCATAGTTTGCTGCAACTCTTCGTTCATACTATTGTATGCAGCACGAATCCACATTTGGAATTCATTGGGCTTGTTTGGATCTTCATTCATGTTGATGGGAATACCTGCCGTTTCGAGGGCTTTATCGCGCTCGTCGGTGGGCAAATCCAGCCATTGGGCCATCTTGCTCATGGGCACGCCGAAAGCATTTTGCTTCGAGAAAGCATCCACCTGCTTTGCAGTGAACTTCACAGGATTTGAGGGGTGCATCTTGTTATATTCAGCAGCCATGTTCTTCAGCAGGTCGGCACGCACGGTCTCACTCTTGTAAGTAGAGTCCTTGCTACCGAGCACCTCCAGGAAGACCTTGCCGTCGGGGCTGACGAGCACCGACAACAAGTTGGCGTCGGGCACCTTTTCCTCGCTCACCGATGGCGGGGTAATCACGGTGACAGGTTCCTTCTGAAGGAAAGTTGAAGTCAACATGAAGAAAGTCAACAAAAGGACGGTCACGTCCGACATGGCGGTCATGTCGATACGCGTCTCTTTTTTCTTAATTTTGACTTTTCCCATAATTTAGTTTACAACTTTTTGAAATGTTTCTAATTTTGATTTAATTGTCGCTAGATACTCAATTCAGAATTAGTGAGTTGCAGCGAAAGTAGAAACAATCGAGAAACCAAGCTCGTCGATTGCATAGGTCATGTTATCGATCTTGTTGGTGTAGAAGTTGTAAGCGATAAGGGCGAGAGCAGCGGTTGCGATACCGAAGGCGGTGTTCACCAGAGCCTCCGAGATACCGGTCGACAGCTCAGTAGAGTCGGGAGCACCCGAAGCGGCCAGAGCCTGGAACGACTTGATCATACCGAGCACAGTACCGAGAAGTCCGATCAGCGTACCCAGAGTGGTGAGCGTTGCCACGATGGGCAGGTTCTGCTGCAGCATGGGCATTTCCAGAGCGGTTGCCTCTTCCAGAGTCTGCTGAATGCTAGTGAGCTTCTGCTCTTTCTCCAGAACGGTATCGTTCTCCATCTCTTTGTACTTCTGCAGAGTTGCATACACAACAGCACCCACAGTACCTTTCTGCTTGCGGCAGAGTTCCTCGGCTTTGTTGATGTCCTTTGCACGGAGAGCTTCCTTCACGTTCTCAACGAACTTGGTGATGTTACCACTACCCTTAGCCTTTGCAAGAGCAATCCAGCGCTCTACGGTGAGCACAATCACAGTGAGAAGGCAGGTCAGCAGCACAGGCACGATGATACCACCTTTATACACTGTACCGAGCAGGTTGAGAGGAGCGTTGGCGTTGTTGCCGTCCTTGAAGTTTGAGCCTGCACCGAATACGAACAGGTAGATGCAAACAGCTGCGATGAAGCAAATCAGAATCACGATAGAGGCACTCTTAATGCCGCCTACGTTGCTACTTACAGCCTTGTTGCCAGCTTTCTGCTGGGGCTTCTGGATGTTAGTTTGTTCAGCCATAATTTTTAATAAAATTAAGTTGTTAAAAAAATGATTAAAAAATTAAGTTATTAATGAGTGTTTCGTTTTATTTCACATCAAACTGGCCAAATGCAATTGTATGGTTTTTCACAAAATCACATAAAACCTTAATGAGGTATTTTGTTGCTACACACTTGTTTCCGCAGCGAAAAAGGCGTTGCCACATTTGACAAAACACAATTCCGCTCAGAAAATTAACGCAAATGTAGGACATTTATTTGAAAACAACAAAGCAAAGACCGATTTTTTCGTGTTTTTTTTGACATTTGCACATTTGTCATCGACTCATGATTGCCATGTCGATAAAATGTCCTACCTTTGCAAATCTATTTTTATAATGTATTACTATTATAAATGGCAACTATTAAATTAAAGAAAGGTTATGACCTGAGACTCAAGGGAGCCATACAAGATCACGACATTGCAAATGCAACGGTGAGTCGATTGTATGCTATCGTCCCTGACGATTTCACGGGCATCGTGCCACGTATGGACAAAAAGGTGGGCGAAACCGTGAAAGCCGGCGAACCTCTCTACCACGACAAAAACTTTGAGTCAATAAAAGTGGTAGCTCCAGTTTCAGGAACAGTGAAAGACGTCATGCGCGGTGAACGCCGCAAAATCGAACAAATCGTCATCCAACCCGACGGCAATAACGACTGTGTCCATCACGATCTGTCGCGCCCTGCAAAAGAGGTGCTGGCAGAATCGGGATTGTGGGCCATGTTGCGTCAGCGACCCTATGATGTGGTGCCCAACCCCGACATTCGTCCACGCGACATCTTTGTCACGGCATTCGACTCGGCCCCGCTGGCTCCCAAGCTGGACTTGGTGATGGGCAATGCACAGCAATATCTGGCCAAAGCAGTCCAGGTGCTGTCGACACTTACCGACGGGAAAGTATACATCGGCTGCCATGACGGTGACACGCTCAGCGTGCCCGGCGCCGAAGTTGTTCACTTCAGTGGTCCCCACCCTGCCGGAAATGTGGGTATACAGATTGCCAACGTCAAGCCCGTCAACAAAGGAGAGACAGTATGGACTCTCGACATCGTCACCATGGCTCGCATTGGCGAGTTGTTCACTACCGGCATGGTGAGCCACGACACAGTGGTGGCGCTCACCGGTGAATGTGTCGAAACACCACGATATGTCAAAGCCACAATGGGCTGTTCAATTGCTTCGCTGCTTGGCGATGCCCCGCGCGACAATGAGCGCATCATCAGTGGCAATGTCCTCACAGGCAACAAGGTCGGTATCAATGATTACTTGCGAGCACCTTACCGCCACATTACCGTAATTCCCGAAGTAAACAAGCCCGACGAATTTATGGGATGGGCATCGCTCAGCCCCAAGCGCTTCAGCCTTTACCGCGACTTCACCAGCTGGCTCACCGGCAACAAGCGCGCCGTGAGCATGGATGCCCGCATCAAGGGTGGTGAGCGTGCTATCGTGCGCCTCGATGAGTATGACAATATGCTCCCGATGGACATCTACGGCGAGTTCCTGATTAAAGCCATCATCGCTTTTGACATCGACAAGATGGAGCAACTGGGCATCTACGAAATCGCGCCCGAAGATTTTGCTTTGGCCGAATTTGCCTGCACCAGCAAGCTGGAGTTGCAGCGCATCGTGCGCAATGGCCTTGAACGCATGCGCGCCGAAATGGCCTAACGAGATAAAACACACGAAAAAAGACATACATAAGAGATATATGAAAGCTTTAAGGAATTATATGGACAAGGTGAAGCCTCACTTCATGCCTGGCGGCCGACTTGCCAAGTTGCAGTCGGTCTATGACGGAATGGAGACTTTCTTGTTCACACCCAACTCCACATCGCAGTCGGGTGTACACATTCACGACGGCAACGATCTCAAGCGCACCATGATTACCGTGGTTGTGGCCTTGTTGCCGGCTCTGTTCTTCGGAATGTACAACATCGGTTACCAGCACTTTTTGGCCATCGGCCAACCCGAGGCCTCATGCTGGACTATGTTCTTCTACGGCCTCCTGGCCATGCTTCCCTGCATCGTCGTAAGCTATGTGGTGGGACTTGGAATTGAGTTCATAGGTGCCCAGATTCATCACAAAGAGATTCAAGAGGGTTTCCTGGTAACCGGCATTCTCATCCCGCTCATCGTTCCCATCAACACGCCGCTGTGGATGGTGGCTGTGGCCACAGCATTCTCGGTGATTTTTGCCAAAGAAGTATTTGGCGGAACAGGAATGAACATCTTCAATGTGGCACTCATCACCCGCGCATTCCTTTTCTTCGCCTATCCATCGCGCATGAGCGGCGACGCGGCCTTTGTGAAGACCGATGCCATTTGCGGCCTCGGCGAAGGTCAAGTCGTGGACGGCTTCACGGGCGCAACCCCGCTTGGACAGATGGCGACACACGTGGGCGACACACTTAATATTAATAATGTGGTAGGCGAGCCCATCGGCACCTGCGATGCCTTTATGGGACTCATTGCAGGTTCGCCCGGCGAGACATCGATGGTGGCCATTCTGATTGGAGCTGCCATCCTTCTCATCACAGGCATCGCCTCATGGCGCGTGATGGCATCGGTATTTGTTGGCGGCTTGGCCATGGCTTCACTTGCTCACGCCTTCCCCAGCCCCACTTATGCAGCATCCATGCTCGACCCTCTGGCACAGCTCTGCTATGGAGGATTTGCCTTTGCTGCCGTGTTCATGGCCACCGACCCGGTCACTGGAGCACGCACCCGCATAGGTCAGTACATCTATGGATTCCTCATTGGTGTATTTGCCATATTAATTCGAGTTTATAATGGTGGCTACCCCGAGGGTGCCATGCTCGCAGTACTGCTCATGAACGCCTTTGCACCGCTCATCGACCACTGCGTGGTTTCGTTCAACATCAAGCGCCGCGCTCGTCGCGTCACCGCAAAATAAATGGAGGGAAACGACAATGAACAAGAACAGTAATATCTATCAAATCGTTTATGCCGCAGTGATGGTTTTGCTGGTGGGCATGGCCCTGGCTTTCGTCTATATGGCTCTCAAGCCCAAGCAAGACGTGAACATCGCCAACGACAAGCGCAGCCAAATTTTGAGTGCGCTGCACATTGTGGCTCCGAGCGAGGAACAAATTCCTGCCACCTACGACAAATATGTCACCCGCGATTTGCTCATCGACCGTGAAGGCAACATCATCGATTCTACCGAAAACGTTGCCTTTGAAGTGGAAATGAGCAAAAACATAAAACTCTCCGATGACAACCGCCAGTATCCAGTGCTGGAATGTACCATGGACGACGGCAGTAAAAAATATGTCATCCCAATCTATGGAGCCGGACTGTGGGGACCCATCTGGGGGTATGTGGCCGTTAATGCCGATGGCCGCACCATATATGGAGCCGACTTCTCGCATGCAAGCGAAACCCCGGGCCTGGGAGCACGCATCACCGAAGAGTCGTTCCAGCAGCAATTTGTTGACAAAAACATGTTTGTGGACAATGATTTCAAAAGTGTGAGTGTGATGAAGAAAGGACAGAAGCCCACCAATGGCAGCGAATATGTCGATGCCATCAGCGGTGCCACCATCACCAGCCGTGGCGTGAGCACCATGATGGAAAATTGCCTGGCGGCCTACGAACCTTTCTTTAAGAAACTGCAAGACTCTTCGCTATAGAGACTGGCTACTACACCTTAATTTAATAGACTATTAAACGCTTTGATTATGTTATCAAAAAAGAATAAAGAAGTCCTGCTCAACCCATTGTCTAAAGACAACCCGGTTCTGGTCCAGATTCTGGGCATTTGTTCCACGCTGGCCGTGACCGTGAGTATGGAACCGGCAGTGGTGATGGGCATCGCTGTGATTGCCGTACTGGCTTTCAGCAATGTGATAATTTCTCTTATTCGCAGCACTATCCCCACCTCGATTCGCATCATTGTGCAACTGGTGGTTGTGGCTGCACTGGTGATCATCGTCCAGCAATTCCTCATGGCCTACAACTACGAAGTGAGCAAGCAACTGTCGGTGTTCATCGGCTTGATTATCACCAACTGCATCTTGATGGGCCGCCTCGAGGCATTCGCCTTGAACAACCGTCCCTGGCCATCGTTTCTCGACGGCATCGGCAACGGACTGGGCTACACCATCATTCTGGTGATTGTGGCCTTCTTCCGCGAGTTGCTCGGTTCGGGCACCGTGTTCGGTTTCCAAGTGATTCCGCAGTGGTGTTACGACCATGGATATGAAAACAACGGCCTGATGATTCTGCCACCCATGGCGCTCATCACCGTGGCCTGCATCATCTGGGTGCATCGCGCACGCAACACCGAGTTGCAAGAAAACTAAATAATTAACAATCAACAGAATTGATAATTATGGAAGAATTGAATCTATTCGTCAAGTCGATATTCATCGACAACATGATATTTGCCTATTTCCTGGGCATGTGCTCGTTCTTGGCCGTGTCCAAGAATGTGAAGACGGCTCTGGGCCTCGGTGCTGCCGTTACCTTCATGCTCACTGTGACTATGCCCATCAACTATGCCCTCGACAAGTATGTGCTGCAAGAAGGTGCCTTGGCATGGCTCAGCCCGTCGCTGGCCAGCATCGACCTCAGTTTCTTGGGCCTGATTATGTTCATCGCCGTAATTGCGAGCGGCACACAGCTGGTGGAAATGGCCGTCGAGAAATTCTCGCCGCCGCTTTATGCCTCGCTGGGCATTTTCCTGCCACTCATTGCTGTGAACTGCGCTATCCTGGGTGGTGCCCTGTTCATGCAGCAGAAAGACTTCGGCAGTGCTTGGACGGCAACCGTCTATGGTGCCGGCTCGGGCATCGGCTGGCTGCTGGCCATCGTGGGCATTGCCGCCATTCGCGAGAAACTGGCTTATAGCAATATCCCCGCACCACTGCGCGGCGTGGGCATCACTTTCATCATTACGGGTCTCATGGGCATTGCCTTCATGAGTTTCCTGGGCATTAAATTGGGTTAACGACTATGATACTCTTAGATACGACTCTCACAGTATTATCGAGCGCACTGGTCTTTTTGGTCATCACGCTCCTGCTTGTAATCATCTTGCTGGTGGCACGCCACTATCTGGTGGCTACAGGCAATGTAAAAATCAACATCAACGATGGCACTAAGGAGCTGGAGGTGCCCAGCGGCTCTTCGTTGCTCAGCACCCTGCAAAGCCAGGGCGTGATGCTCTCCAGCGCTTGCGGCGGCAAGGGCAGTTGCGGCCAGTGCAAAGTGCAGGTGCTGGAAGGTGGTGGCGAGATATTACCCACCGAAACCGTGCACTTCTCGCGCAAGGAACAGCAAGACCACTGGCGACTGGGATGCCAGGTCAAAGTCAAGGACAACCTCTCCATTCAGCTGCCGGCCAGCGTGCTCAGCGTCAAGGAATATGAATGTACCGTGGTGAGCAACAGCCTCGTGTCGTCGTTCATCAAGGAGTTCATCGTGGCACTGCCCCCGGGCGAGCACATGGACTTCATTCCCGGTTCGTATGCGCAGATACGCATACCCGAGTATGAGATGGACTACGACAAGGACATCGACAAGGATTCGCTGGGCGAGTACCTGCCCACTTGGGAGAAATACGACATGTTCTCGCTCAAGTGCCGCAACACCGAGCCCACCATCCGTGCCTACTCCATGGCCAACTATCCGGCCGAGGGCGACCGCTTCATGCTCACCGTGCGCATCGCCACTCCCCCGTTCAAGCCCAAGGAGCAAGGCCCTGGTTTCCAGGACGTGATGCCCGGCATCGCTTCGAGCTACATCTTCACACTCAAACCTGGCGACAAGGTGATCATGAGTGGCCCTTATGGCGACTTCCACCCCATCTTCGACTCGAAAAAAGAGATGATTTGGGTAGGCGGTGGCGCCGGCATGGCTCCCCTGCGCGCACAAATCATGCACATGACACGCACGCTCAACACGCGCGACCGCGAGATGCACTACTTCTATGGCGCCCGCTCGCTGAGCGAGGTGTTCTATCTCGACGACTTCCTGGAACTGGAAAAGGAATTCCCCAATTTCCACTTCCACCTCGCGCTTGACCGTCCCGACCCGGCAGCCGATGCCGCAGGAGTGAAATACACCGCCGGCTTTGTGGCTCCCGTGATGCGCGACACCTATCTGGGACAGCACGAGGCACCCGAAGACTGCGAGTACTACATGTGCGGCCCTGCCATGATGAGCAAGACCGTCAATGACCTGCTCGACTCTCTGGGCGTGGATCCATCCAGCATCCACTACGACAACTTCGGCTGACGCCAAATCTATTGTGCCGCTATCAAAACAAATGACAGCGGCACTTTTATATTACTGTGCCCAATGTGTAATTGAGATTTCAACGATAAAAATTTCACTTTCGCCGAATTTCTATTTTTCCCATTTAACTATTCATAAATGAAGTAGTAGTTTTTTTGTAATTTTGTCTTTGAATTATAATATGCCCCACGACTACTGTCAATATAATTATATGAGAAGACTCCTACCCGTCTTGCTGGCCATAACACTTCATTTCTTACGACTTGGAGCCGTAGAAATGGCGACAGATACTGCCGTCGCAAGTGCTATTCATGCGAAAGCAAGCCAAGATTTCATCTCTTATATCGATGAGAATGGTGAGGAGCAATCGCTCGAATGGGCATGCGATACAATTACAGAGAATACTACCACACTCACTCCTGGGTGGTGGATCGCCAGTCGAGACGTGATCGCCTATCACCGCATTGAGATTGTGGGCACAGTGAACCTGATTCTGGCCGACGGATACACACTGAATGCCATGGCAGGCATTCATGCCGACAAGACAACGCGGTTCAACATCTACGGGCAGCGAAAAGGCACTGGCACGCTGCTGGCCACAGGTACAGCCTACGGTGCGGGCATAGGCGGGAAGATACATGAAGAGAGTGGCATCTTCACCATCAATGGCGGCATTATCTACGCCGTTGGCGACCAAGACGGTGCCGGAATAGGCGGCGGTGCCAACAGCAACTGGTCGGGCGAGTTTGGCAACAACCAGCAGGTCATCATCAATGGTGGCACGGTATATGCACACTCACCGGGCAATGGCACAGGTATAGGTGGCGGAGGCACATCTAGTGCCATCTATGTGATTTACCCCGGTGCCGGGGGTGAAATCACGATAAATGGAGGCCAGGTGATTGCAACGAGTAGCGGAGGATACGGTATGGGACCTGGAATTTCACCCTGCGGCTTTGCCGGAAAAGACGGCATCATTTCACTGTCGTGGCGCAACTGCGGTGATTATGCCTACGCTTCGTCTTATCGAGGGCAAGTCAATTTTAACAAGGCTTTTGCAATAGAAGGCGGCACCACACTCGCTACTCCCGAGACTGCCGATGGAAAAATGCTCAAGGCCGCCCATAAAATCACGTTCACCGACAATGACGGCCAAAGCATCGTAGCCACAAAAGCCACAACCGCAGGGAACTCTTTTCCCACCAACGACATTCCGGTGAAAATGAAAGGTTACAAGGCCGAATGGCTCCTTGATGGGAAATTTTATGATTTCAGACAAATTCCTACCGACGACCTAAATCTTGTGGCCACCGAATGGATTTTGCGCGGAGACATCGACAACGATGAGAATATCGACGTAAGTGATATAAACATTCTCATCAATATCATTCTTTCTAATTGCGAATCAGGAGTTTATGAAAGACGCGCATATATCACCGATGACTATGAGATTGATGTGACCGACGTCAATACTTTGATTAATATCATCTTAAACAGATAAACTGGTACATTTTTTGCATTACACTTATTTTGATATTTAGATAAGTTCATCATTTATCCTTATTGTCATGAAAAAGATTGTATATTTTCTGCTCGCGGCTATGCTGACGAGCATCACGGCATACAGCGCAGAGAAAAACACGACTGTGGTGGTGAAACAGCTCGCTGAAAATCAGCGATCTTCTCTCCCCGATAAAACCATTGAAGTGAAACTGCAACGCATGCGTGCCAACGACAAGGGACACACAGCCCTTGCCGATTCCATAGTAAAATGTCTTAATTATTTGCGAGAGGAAGACCTAAACAACGATGTGTATCAGTTGACACTTTCACAGCTTGGTGATGGCATCATCGCTGTGGCAATAAATAGTGTAAACGACCTGACGAAATTGGACGCCGAAAAAGCGTTCTTTGGCATCTTGGTGGGAAACACACACAAACCCTGCCTCATCGTCAAAACCGGCAATAACTCGTCGCTGCTCAAGCAGGTATTTAAGAAAGCCGATGGCAAGCAGATGGTGGTTCAAGAGTTTGAATTCGTTGAAGAAGTGATTAGTCGCGACGAAGCACGCATCGAAGGTCGGTGGGACCCATCTACCCACAAATTCACGCCGTCAACCTTCCTTCTCAACGGTTCCGACCTTTTGCACCCATCCAGCGCACCCGCCGACGAATAAGCCATAACCGGTCATTAAGCCGATTGGCGATAAAGTTCGCTCACCATCAAAAAAGCCGCCACATCATTTTTTGTGATGCAGCGGCTTTTTGAATTTCGTTTCTGAGTGATTATTGCAGTCGACGAAGTTGCACAGTGAAGTGGCGCATGAGCGGAGCCTCCCACTCAATGGCTACGCCACGGGTGATTTCGTTGCGACGGTCATACACGTTCTTCAGAGCGGCAGCAATCACCTTCATGTGATTATCGGTATAAACACGACGGGCGATGCACAGGCGCAACAAGTCGAGTCCGCCAAAGCGATTCTCACGCGTCACAGGATCGCGGTCGGCCAAGATATAACCGATTTCGCAACCACGGATGCCTGCTTCCAGATACAATTCACAAGTAAGGGTCTGCGCGGGGAATTCTTCCTTGGGGACATTGCACAGCACCTTGTCGGCATCGATAAACAATGCGTGACCACCCACTGGACGCTGATAAGGGATTCCATACTCATCGAGCAGACTGGCCAGATACTGCACCTGGTGGATGCGGGTTTCCAGCATGTCAAACTCGGTGTTCTCGTCCAGACCTTGAGCCAGAGCGTTGAGGTCACGGCCATTCATGCCACCATAAGTGATAAAGCCTTCGAAGGGGATGCAGAACAATTTGGCACCTTCATACCAGTCCTTGTTGTTGGTAGCGATGAAACCGCCCATGTTCACCACGCCGTCTTTCTTGGCCGACATGGTCATGCAATCAACATAAGAGTACATTTCGCGAGCAATCTCCTTGATGGTCTTGTCGGCATAACCCTCTTCACGCATCTTGATGAAGTAAGAATTCTCGGCAAAGCGAGCCGAATCCATCACCACGGGCACACCATATTTGTGACACAACTCACAAGTCTCGCGGATGTTTTTCATCGACACGGGTTGTCCGCCCACAGTGTTATTGGTAACCGTGAGCACCATGAAAGGCACGTTGCCCTTGTTCTCTTCAAGCACTTTCTCCAGTTTCTCCAGAGACACATTACCCTTGAAAGGAACCTCGAGCTGGGTATTTTTAGCTTCGTCGCATGTCACGTCGATAGCCTTTGCCTTGCGGCTTTCAATATGTCCCTTGGTAGTGTCGAAGTGAGCATTTCCGGGAATAACGTTACCCTCTTTCACCAGATAAGAGAAGAGAACATTCTCGGCTGCACGACCTTGATGTGTGGGAATCACATACTTGAAACCAAAAATTTTCTGCACCATGGCCTCAAACTTGTAGAAAGAGGTGGCACCTGCATAACTCTCGTCACCGAGCATCATCTCGGCCCACTGGCGATCGCTCATTGCACCTGTACCCGAGTCGGTCAGGCAATCGATATAGACCTGCTCGGCCTTAAGCATGAACACATTGTAATGAGCTTCCTTAAGCCATTGTTCGCGCTCTTCGCGCGTGCTTTTGCGCAGAGGTTCAATCATTTTGATTTTCCACGCTTCTGCAAAAGGTAATTCCATATTATTAAAAGGTTGTTAAGTTAAATCATACGCACGACGACTGTCGTCCAAAAAGTTTTGCAAAAATAGTCATTTTTATTGATATACGCTCAACTATTTTGCACTTTTTCAGAAAATTAAGTCATAGGACTTATAATTTTACACAGATGACCCTTTTATTACAACAAACTGCAACTTTTCTCACATTTATTACAATATTATTTCACGGCATCATTTATGATGTGTCCTTCCAATTGTAGCGAAAGTCGCTTCCAGTCGTTGGTATTAATATATTCTTTGATGATGGAGGCGTGCTCAATATTGTGCATATCACTGCCCAGCATATCCACCATGCCTTGCTTGATAAACCACACGGCCATTTCGCGCGCTCCCCGTCCGAAATACCCCGCCAGCGACAGAATATTGATTTGGAACTTGGCTCCAGCGTCGTGCAGATGGCGCAGGCGGTCGCGGCGCTGCGAATAATAGGCATATCGCTCGGGGTGTGCCAAAATGGGCTTATAGCCCTTGAGTTGCACTTCGTAGATAAACTGATCCATGTCCAAGCGCTCTTGCAAGAAGGAGTTTTCCAGCAGCAAGTAATTTCCCGGCATGGGGAGCACTGCACCAGCTTCCCACTGGCGGTTCCAGTAGTCGTCCATGCGATACTCGGCCGACACATGGAGTTCGATAGGTAATTCAGCCTCTGCCACAGCTTTCTGGAGCACGCCAAAAGCAGCTGTAAGGGTTTCGGGAGTATTCTCAAAGGTCTCGGCCGTGACATGCGACGTGAGGATGACTCGACTGATTCCCATGTCCATCTCCGCTTTCAACATTTCCATGGATTGAACCACATCTTGCGACCCGTGATCCACCCCGGGCAAGATGTGGCAATGCACGTCGGTGTGATAAAACAACGTGCTCTGTGTCTTCTTTTTACTGAATATATTGAATAATCCCATAATGTCTGCATTAAAAAAATCGTGCAAAATTACTGAAAAATTTTTCTATTTCAAAAAGTCTTTGTAATTTTGCACGCCATTACAAAAAATGAAGGCGTTTACCACCGCCGCTGTATTCGTTAATTGTAAAAATTGATATATCAAAATGAAGAAAGATTTGCATCCCAGCAACTATCGCGAAGTTGCTTTCAAGGACATGTCGAACGACGAGGTGTTCATCATCCGTTCAACGGTCAACAGCAAGGAGACCATCGACATTGACGGCACCACTTATCCTCTGGTAAAGCTTGAAATTACCAGTTCGTCGCACCCCTTCTTCACCGGCAAGCAGAAGCTGGTTGACACCGCTGGTCGCGTGGACAAGTTCCTGCAGCGCTACGGCGATCGCAAGAAGAAATAATAGATTTACGCTCTATAAAATGCCGCGCATCCCTCAATATGGTGATGCGCGGCATTTTTGCTTTTTATAGTAGCAACCATGATCAGATAACGATGTCATTTTCCGACTTGTCGGTCGCCTCTTCTGCAGGCTGGACTGCCGTCTCGCCCATCTGCTCACGGCTGGCCTCATGACGCAAACGACGTTCGGCCAGATACTCTTGCATACTTGTGAAATTGAACAGCAATAGCGACACGCCAGTGAGCAGGGCTACCAGTGCAGCATTATCACGCACGCCGGCCAACGCCAGCACAGCCACACCCGAGGCCAGCACCACTATGGGCGCAAACAGGTACCACCCTTTCACACTCAATGTGCGCCATGAGAGCATCAGATAAATGATGTGGAACAACCCCAAGATCACCATGAGCACACCCAGCAGCAGTGTAATCACATTCTCAAATAAATAAGGCTTGACTATCATTATCACACCAAAGCACATTCCTCCCACTGCCGGCAGAATGCCCAGCATGTCGGACTGTGACCGCACTTCGGCTTTGCGCAACGCCACCGCCACGAGATAAGCCATCGACGGCAACAAAAAGAGCACGCCTATCACCACTGCCACCCATTGCAGCACATCGGGTATCGTATAGAAAATAATCAACAAGATGCCCACAAGCATGAGCAACACATTAGTCAATAGATGAATACTGATTCTTTTCATTTTACTGGTTTTAATGTTCTATCTGGCTACGAAATTAGTATTTTTGCGCCAAAACCGCAAGTTTATCACTGAAAATTTGTAACTTTGCACTCATATGGAAAACAAGCGACAACTCATGGCTATCGTCAATCCCATCTCGGGCACTGGCGGCAAAGGACGAATACCAGGTCTAATCGAACAGACTATCGACAAGTCACGTTTCGACATTGAAATCCGGTTCACGCAAGCGCCGGGACATGCCACCGAACTGGCTCGCGAAGCTATAGAAAATGAACTCTATGGCGTGCTGGCTGTGGGAGGCGATGGAACTGTCAACGAAGTGGCTACAGCACTGCGCGACACCACTACCCCGCTGGGTGTGATTCCATGCGGCTCTGGAAATGGCCTGGCTCGCCACCTGCACATCCCCATGAACACAGAACAAGCATTGCGCGTTATCAACAACGACATCATAGAAGCGGTCGATTACGGAACGGTCAACGACCGTCCCTTCTTCTGCACCTGCGGTGTGGGCTTTGACGCACAAGTGAGTTATAAATTTGCCAACGAAGACACGCGTGGACTCATCACCTATGTGCGAACGACTATCAACCAGTACTTTCACTACAAAGCGCAAGACTACATCATCACCATCGATGGCCAGCAACTGCACGAGCACGCCTTCGTCATTGCATGCTGCAACGCCGCACAATATGGCAACAACGCCTATGTAGCACCACGGGCATCGATGAAAGACGGGAAAATAGACATGACCATCATCCACAGTTTCAACTTGGGCGAGGCCGCCTTGCTGGGTGCTCGTTTGTTCACCAGCAGCATAGACCGTGACCGCCACGTGAGCATATTTCGGGGCCACGACATACACATCGAGCGAGAGCAAGAAGATGTAATGCACCTCGATGGCGAACCGCTCATGATGCCTGCCGATTTGCACATCCTGTGTCATCCTGCCGCATTGCGCGTGTTTGTACCCACAGCCGGCAAAGACATCTAAGCCATTTCATGTAAAACGACCCTACGGCCTCCCTAGATATTCAGTTTTCTAGAGAGGCATTTTATGTTGTGGGCAATAGTACATATAATTGCTAGCCTTAAAAACAAGTAATCCCACCTTGAATGAGCATTTTTGAATTATTTTATCATTTTTACACGCTAAAATTTGCTTATATTATAAATAATGTGTAAATTCGTAAGTTGATTTTAGATCATCTCTGCCATGGAGTGACCGAACACCTACTTGAACATTAATATAACCAGAGATAAATGAGTTATTTAAAATTTGATAAGACACTGATGATTAACCTGGAGCACTCCCTCACCAAGGAAATGCTCCGCACAAACCAGTCAGGGGCATACCATTGCACCACCATCGTGGGCTGCAACACCCGCAAGCAACACGGACTGCTCGTCATCCCAGTTCCAGAACTTGATGATAATAACCATGTTTTGCTTTCGTCGCTAGATGAGACCGTCATTCAGCATGGAGCACCATTCAACCTGGGATTGCACCGCTATAGTGGCAACTGCTACAGTCCTAACGGGCACAAATATATCCGCGAATACGACTGCGAACGCGTGCCTACTACCACCTATCGAGTGGGAGGCGTGATTCTGAAAAAGGAGATAATCTTCATCACACACGAGAACCGCATCCTCATCCGCTACACGCTTGTGGAAGCTCACTCGCGCACCACATTGCAATTTAGGCCATTCCTGGCATTCCGCAATGCCAACGACCTGTGTGTGGAAAACAACGTGGCCAGTCGCGACTACACTGAGGTGCACAACGGAATCGCCACTTGCATGTACGACGGATACCCCACCCTGTACATGCAGATGAACCACAAGCCAGAATTCATCTTCGACCCGCACTGGTACAAAAACATCGAGTATATCAAGGACCAAGAGCGAGGCATCCCTTACACCGAGGACCTATATGTGCCCGGTTATTTCCAGATTGACATCAAGAAGGGCGAAAGCATCATCTTCTCTGCCGGTGTAGAAGAAGTGAACACGCGCAATCTCACCAAGATGTATGAAGATGAAATCAAGCCGCGCACTCCTCGCACAAGTTTCTATAACTGCATGAAAAACAGTGCCAAGCAATTTTATATCACAAATGCCGATGGCTGTTACCTGCTTGCCGGTTATCCGTGGTTTAAGATTCGGGCACGCGACGAGTTTATCGCCCTGCCGGGCTGCACGCTCTCGGTTCACCACAAACAAGACTTTGAGGCCATCATGGACACTGCCAGCCAGGCACTCAGCCGCTGGATGAACGATGGCACGCTCGACCGCCACTTGAAAGGACTAGACTTGCCCGACGTGCCACTATGGGCCATATGGGCCATTCAGCGATATGCGCACGACCAGAGCAATGAAGCCGCGCGCGAACGCTATGGTGCATTGATGGCCCAGATTCTGGACTTTATCATCGACGGCAAGCATCCGAATCTGAAGGTAGAACCCAGTGGACTGGTAAGCAGCGATGGCACCTTGCGTCCCATCTCGTGGATGAACTCTACCCATGCCGATGGCCGCCCACTCATCCCACGCACTGGTCTGCTAGTGGAATTCAACGCATTGTGGTATAATGCGCTCATGTTTGCACAAGAGATTTTTGAGAATATTGAGGACATGGCCACTCGCCTTAACAGGTGGCGCGATGTGAGCGACAAGGCAAAGATATCGTTTGTGCCCACATTCCTTAACGACCATGGATATCTTTATGACTATGTGAACGGGGCATATACCGAGCTGAGCGTGCGCCCTAACATGATTATTGCGACCGGCGTTGATTATTCGCCACTTGATCGCCGCCAGCGCAAGAGCATCCTGGACGTTGTCACTCGCGAACTGCTCACGCCCAAAGGATTGCGCACACTCAGTCCTAACAGCTATGGCTACAACCCGTGGTACCTGGGCAACCCCGAAGAACGCCAACGCGCCTACTACACAGGGTCGGCCCGGCCCTGGCTTATGGATTTCTATAGCAAAACCTACATTCGCGTGTTCGGCATAGGCAGTATATCTTTTATCGAGCGCATGATGATTGGTTTTGAAGACGAGATGAAAGAGGGTTGCATCGGTTCACTCAGTGAACTATACGATGGGAACCCGCCATTTATTGGCCGTGGCGCAGTGAGTTTTGCTCCCAACGTGGGCGGCATACTGCGTGTGCTGCGACTTTTCAAGAACCTGCACATCATCGACATGTAGTGTGCTGCGCTCACACATTTATACACTAATTGAGAAAATTAAATTATCACGCTATATGAAAGCATTAATGTTCGGTTGGGAATTTCCGCCACACATTTTGGGCGGACTGGGAACAGCCAGTTTCGGACTCACTAAAGGTATGGCCGAAAATGGTGACATTGATATCACTTTCGTCATACCCAAGCCGCAGGGCGATGAGCCTAAAGACTTTGCGCGCATCATCGGCGCCAACTCCACTCCAGTAGCGTGGCGCGATGTGACCTGGGACCATGTGCAATCACGCATCGGTCATGTGATGGACCCGCAACTGTACTTCAACTTGCGCGACCACATCTATGCCGATTTCAACTATATCGGCGTGAACGACCTGGGCTGCATTGAGTTTTCAGGCCGTTACCCCGACAACCTGCTGGAAGAAATCAACAACTACTCCATCGTGGCCGGAGTGATTGCCCGCACCGTGGACTTTGATGTGATTCACTCACACGACTGGCTTACCTATCCAGCCGGGATTCACGCCAAGCAGGTTACCGGAAAACCCTTCGTGATTCACGTTCACGCTACCGACTTCGACCGCAGTCGCGGAAATGTAAATCCCACAGTATTCAGCATTGAGAAAGATGGCATGAACCATGCCGATCACATTATTACCGTGAGCAACCTCACGCGCCGCACTGTGATTGAAAAATATGGCATACACCCCGATAAAGTCACTACCGTGCACAATGCCGTTGAACCACTAAGCGACGAACTGCTCAACGTTGAGATTCCACCCGGCAAACACAACAAGGTAGTTACTTTCCTGGGGCGAATCACCATGCAAAAGGGGCCGGAATACTTTGTAGAAGCGGCCGCACAAGTGCTGCAAAAGGTTGACAACGTGCAGTTTGTAATGGCAGGTGGTGGCGACATGATGGAAAAAATGATTCGCCTGGCCGCACGACGGCATATTGCCGACCGTTTCCACTTTGCCGGTTTCTTAAGAGGAAAAGAGGTCTATGAACTGCTCAAAGCCAGTGATGTGTATATCATGCCTTCGGTGAGCGAACCATTCGGCATTTCGCCGCTTGAGGCTATGCAGATGGGCACACCATCCATCATCTCCAAGCAGAGCGGTTGTGCCGAAATTTTAGACAACGTCATCAAGGTGGATTACTGGGATATCAATGCCATGGCCGATGCCATCTACTCGATTATCACTTACCCCGCCATGTATCGCGAACTGCGTGAAAACGGTTTGAAAGAAGTAGATGGGATAAGATGGAAAAAGGCAGGGGCTAAAGTCATCGACATCTACCGCAATTTAATTCATTAACAAGCTAACACCTGGAGACAGAACCTCTCCTTAAAATATAACCACATTATGAAAGCAATTTGTTTTTATTTTCAGATACACCAGCCGTTCCGCCTGAAGAATTACCGTTTCTTTGACATCGGCAACGACCATTACTACTATGACGACTTTGCCAACGACGACATCATCACTCGTATCGCACACCGGTCTTATCTTCCCGCATGCGAAACGCTCATGGAGATGATTCGCGAGTATGGCAAGAAATTCAAGGTGGCTTTCTCAATCAGTGGAACAGCACTGGAACAGCTTGAGCAGTATGTGCCCGAGTTTATCGATGCCATGAAAGAATTGACCGACACGGGCTGTGTGGAAATGCTCAGTGAAACCTACGCCCACTCGCTGGCTTCGCTACAGAATCCAGAGGAATTTAGCCGGCAAGTCAAAGCCCACGATGCAAAAATTGAACAGTTATTCGGCCTAAAACCGAAGGTGTTTCGCAACACCGAGTTGATCTATGACGATGACATTGCCAGTATGGTTTATGCCATGGGGTTCAAGGGGGCTATTACCGATGGCGCACGTCACATTCTGGGGTGGAAGTCGCCCAACTACGTTTACAGTTCGGCATCTGCACCCAAGCTTAAGCTCCTACTTAAAAACGACAAGATGAGCGACGACATCGCGTTTCGTTTCAGCAACACCGACTGGGCTTCCTACCCGCTCACTGCCGACAAGTTCATCGACTGGATTAACCAGTTGCCACAAGAAGAACAAATTGTAAACCTGTTCATGAACTTTGAGACACTGGGAGAACTGCAACCGCGCGAGAGCGGCATCTTTGAATTCATGAAAGCCCTGCCCCGCTTTGCCGCAGAACACGACATCCAGTTCTGGACACCCAGCGAAACAATTAAGGCACTCAAGCCTGTAGGAGAATTAGCCGTTCCCTACCCCATGTCGTGGGCCGATGAAGCACGCGACACGAGCGCATGGCTAGGCAATGTGCTACAGCAAGAAGCTGTGGAGAAGCTATATTCCATAGCCGAGCGTGTGCACATGTGTCAGGACAAACGCATCTTGCAAGACTGGAACTATCTGCAGGCCAGCGACCACTTCTTCTACATGAGCACCAAGCACAGCAGCGACGGCAATGTGCACTCTCACTATAGCCCATACGCGTCGCCCTACACTGCTTTCACTAATTACATGAATGTGCTGAGCGACTTCATGACTCGAGTGGAGCAACAGTTCCCCACCGACATCGACAACGAAGAGTTGAATGCGCTGCTCCTCACCATCAACAACCAGGAGGCAGAAATCAGCCAGCTAAAACGTGAAGTAGAGATGATGCGCAACAACATCACCAAAGATTTAACGGGTGATTTCATTCCTGATGAAGATGTAAAATCCGAGCAACACGAAGAAGAGAAGAAGGAGCCGCAAAAGAAAACGGCCAAGAAAGCTGCTAGTAAAAAAGCGACAACCACTCCTAAAAAGAAAGTCGCTAAAGAATAATTCCAATTTTATAAATCAATCATCGCACGCATCGAAAATTTACTGCCAGATGCGTGCGATGATTTTTTCATAGTTCGATTCAAAGACTCAGCACTGGCACCATGCGCTGCAATGCCTCAATCATGCGAGCTCGGGGCATTGCAATATTCAAGCGAATGAACCCTTCGCCGGCGGCTCCATACATAGTGCCGGCATTAACTGCTACTCGTGCCGATTCCAACAGCCGCCTGGTTATCTCGTCACTACTCACGCCCAGAGCAGAAATGTCTACCCACACAAGATAAGTGCCCTCGAGGCGTGTGACAGGCAAATGCGCAAGGTTTTTTGCAAAAAAGTGGGTCAATGTCTCATAATTGCCCCACAAATATTGATTCAATTCACCAAGCCACTGTTCACCTTCGGCTGAATAAGCAGCCTGCACTGCTTCCACTCCAAATGGGTTCACATCACACACCTCATTGACATTGATGGCATGGTCAATCGCTTCGCGCCACCGGGCATTGTTGGTAATAATATTGGCAATCTGTAATCCTGCGGTGTTAAAAGATTTGCTGGGAGAATTACAAGTAATGACTCCATCCTGCATTTCAGGTGAAACGCTTGCCATCGGTGTAAATTGATTTCCAGGCATTACCAACTCACAATGAATCTCATCACTGATAATGATTACATGGTGCTTGCGACAAATTTGCCCAACCTGTTCAAGCTCGGTTGCCGACCACACACGCCCGGCCGGGTTGTGGGGGTTGCACATGAGCAGAACTTTTGTGGCCGGGTCGGAGGCTCTACGTTCAAGATCATCATAATCAATCTTGTATGTACCATCAACATAGACAAGTGGAGACTCACTGGTCACGCACCCATTATTACGAATAGATGAAAAGAAACAGTTATACACAGGTGTCATGACCAGCACTTTCTCTTCGGGCCTGACAAGAGCTTTGATGACGGCAGAAATAGCCGGAACCACGCCACTTGTATATTGAATCCACTCACGTTCAATGTGCCAGTGGTGTTTCAACCCAAACCAATTGATGACCGAGTCATAATACGATTCAGGTACCGACACATAGCCAAACACTCCATGCTCAACTCGCCGCCGCAGAGCCTCGATAACGCAAGGAGCCGTGCGGAAATCCATATCGGCGACCCACATGGCTATCACGTCTTTGCCACCGGCATGATCCCACTTATAGGCATTAGTGCCGTGGCGATCAATCAACAAGTCGAACTGCTCCATCATTGCACTATTTCTTGCGAGCCTCGATGACACAATCGGCAGGACCCTTGATATTCTCGTCTATAATAATTTCACCGATTGAATCGGCCACGATGTGCCCTGTAGCTGGATTTTTCACGCTGCGGATGTGCCCCCTAATGTCGGCTTCCACACTCGAGTATTCAAATGCCAAGTCGCAATCGTCGCCAAACGTGCAGTTCTCAAGCACCAAGTCATGAGCATAGCACAAGGGTTGCTGGCCAGTGATGTGACAATTAATCAGGTGAAGATGATGAGAATGCCACCCGATAAATTCACCATTGAGTTCAGAATCTATAATCGTCACGTTCTCAGTCTCCCAAAATGCATCCTTTGTCACAATCTTTGCATTACGCACCACCACATTCTTTGCATACTGGAACACATATTTGCTGTTACTTACCAGACCATCAGCCTCAATGTTGCTGCTGAACATGAACGGATAGGTGCCGTCGTGAAGGGTTACATGACGGAGTTTCAAGCCATCTACACGCCAGAACGTTTCATCGGCATCATTGATGACCACATTCTCAAGTGATACATTCTTCATCTCTCGGAAGAACTTTGGCCCATCAATTGTGCAGTCACGCATCACCATGTCATCGCTATACCATATTGCAGAGCGGGAACCGGGAGCAAAATAGCAGTTGGTTATGAGCGACCCTTTCACATGCCAGAATGGGTATTTCCCGATAAAACGACAGTTGTCGGCTTCGATATCACTACATTCTTTTATACCCGACTCCCCTTCTGTGATAGTGACGTTTTCCAGACGGACTCCATGACTCTCAAATAAAGGACGTTCACCTCCAAACTCCTGATCTTTTATTATTTTCATTCTCCTATAATATTTAATGGTTAATTATACTGCAAAATTAGTTATTTCATCTTACTGATGTTGATTGAAATTTACTGAATTTTCTACCATTATTGCCGAATCTTTTTCACACCGATCCACCGATCAGAACGCAATCGCAATAAAAAGATGATGCCACGGAAACACAGTTCGACACACATGGCGGTCCATACTCCCAGCAGGCCCATTGACCCTACAAGCACCGCGGCAAGCGTGAGCCGCACTGCCCAAATGCTGAAAATATTCATCCAGCAAGGCGTGAGCGTGTCGCCTGCCCCCACAAAGACGCCATAACACACTATCGATGCGGCAAAGAGGGGCTCGGCAAAGGCTTCGATACGCAAGGCTGCAGCGCCCAAGTCAACAACCTCTTTCACCGGTGTCATCATAGACATGATGGCAGGAGCCGCAAAATAAAGCAGTATGCCCATCAAGCCCATGATAATCATGGCCATAATAACCGTGATATTAGCAAAACGACGCATCAGTTCGCGGCGACGGGCACCGGCACTTTGTCCTACCAATGTAGTAGCCGCTTCTTCCAATCCATACCCTGGCATATAACAAATGCTTTCGGCTGTGACGCCGAATGAATTGGCGGCTATAGCAATACTGCCAAGCGGTGCAACAATAGCTGTAATCATCACCATGGCACCATTCATCACCACATGTTGCAATCCTATAGGGAAACTGATATTGAATGCTTTTCGCAGACAATCTCGCTGAAGGTTGTAACTACCCGTGTCTTGAGTGAGCTTTAAAGTGTCGCTTCGGAAAAGGAGGTAATACATCATTAACAGACACACTACCACCTCGGCCAGAACAGTTCCTAGCGCCGCACCAACGACGCCCAATCCAAGTCCGGGAAGCGTAAAGTTCATTCCAAACACTTGAAAGTGATGAGATGGAAAAATAAAAAGAAAATTAAAAACAACATCCAGGGCACACATCAGCACGTTGAGAGTGCTAGGAATGCGCATATTTCCACTACATCGCAACATGCCGCTAGCCAAAAATTCCATAATTAAGAATGGAATACCAAGCATAAAGAAAAGGAAATAGTGCGATGCCGCAGAGATAATTTTTGCATGGCCGCCCAACCACACCGGCAAGGGGGTACTAACTGCCACTCCAAGTGCTGTGATACCTATCGCAAAAATCATACAGGCCACGATAGACTGCCGTAACACACTGCGTGCTCCCGAAAAATCATTGGCACCAATGCGGTGAGCGACTTGGACCGAAAAACCGGTAGCTACAGCACTACATATTCCACCAAAGAGCCATAGTGAAGTAGAAACTAGCCCTATTGATGCAGCGCCATCGGCTCCTAACTGTCCCACCATCGATGCATCAATATACTGCATTACAATCGATGACAACTGAGCCAGCATTGCCGGAAAACTGAGTTGGGCAACGAGCAGTATCTGGTCACGCAACGTCATTGTTTGGCCATCGCGAATCTTTGCCAGCAGAATGTCGGTAGTGAATTTCATATGCTCGTTTCAAAAAACTCTGCAAAATTAGTAAAAAGTCGGCAGTTATACATACCCGATGAACTCTTTTGCAAAAAGATTACACACATAACGTGTTGTGCATATATAACACAAAAAAGCCCTGTCCTTGCGGACAGAGCCTTTTTTTATTGGATTAACAGAGTAATCGCTCTCTTATTTCATGCGCTCGATAGTGACGGCGCGGCTCAGAGGAGCGGTCTTGGGACCATTGTCCACATCGGGACGGTTGCTGTCGTTGATCTGAGTGTTCAGACGATCGGCAGCTACACCCTTACCAACGAGAGCGTTCTTAACAGTTGCAACACGGTCCTTACGCAGACGAGTGTTGATCTTGTCGTTACCAGTGTAGTTATCTGCCCAACCGGTAAGCATGTAGTTCTTGTTCTCATCCTTCATCACGTTAGCAACAGCGTCAACGATGTCGTTCTGTACGCCAACGATCTTAGAAACGTTGATGGGGAAGTAAACAGTTGCCAGAGGAGCATCCTTTGCGGGAGCGGGTCCGGGAGGAGGAGTCTGGCCGCAGCGGCGCAGCTGGTCCTCGAGGTCAGCAATCTTGCGATCGGCAGCCTGCAGACGAGCAACGAGTGCATCACCTTCAGCATCGGTGTACTTGTAAGTGGGGCAAACGGGAACCACGGGAGCAGTCCAGTCAGTCTTGTTGAACTTATAAGCAAGACCGAGCAGTGCGCTAGGATACTCAACCCAAGTGCGGTTGCCAGCACCATCAACATGCTCTTGCATCATTTCGAAGCGGAGGTCGAGCAGAATGTCGACGTGCTTAGAAACTGCGAAGGTGTTCAACAAACCAGCGCGGAGGCTCAGGTTGCGAGCATAACGCTTTTGACCATCCTTCTTAGCTTGGCCGGCATATTCCCAATCACCTGCGCCATTATTTGCGCGATAGAATGCCCAGTGAATGCTAGCACCAACATAGGGAATTGCGTTGTAGATACGTCCGGGACGATAGCCACACCACCAGTTGGTAACGTTGATCATAGCGTCGCCGAAAGCACCAATGTTGTTGAAATACTGGAATGCGTTACCAGCCTTGCCATTGAGCTTGTCGTTCATGTCAGTGCGAACACCCATTTCACCATAAGCGGGAATCATGGTAGCACCCTTCATCTGGTTGAATTCACCACCGATGCGGAGACCGACAACGGGAGAGAACCATTTACCAACAACGAGGTTACCTTTCCAGCCTAAGCGCTTGCCGAAGTCAACGCCACGGTCATACTTAGACATCATCACACCAGCACCACCCAGTACTCCAACGAACCAGTTGTCCTGGAAACGGTTGAAAGTGTAGCCCTGAGCAGGATCCTCAACATAGGTCACCTCCTGTGCATTTGCAACAGCAGGAGCCATGAACATAGCGCATGCAAGCGCCATCAAAGTAATCTTTTTCATAGACTTACGTTAAATTTTGTATCTGTTAAACAATAAAAAAATTATATTCACGTGCAAATTATTGTGCAAATGTATATCAAATTTTTGAATTGAGAATAACTTTTACGAAAAAAAATCAAAAAATTATCGTTTTTTTTGCGATTCGAGCCATTTCAATAGGTTTGCAGCCACTTTTTCGGGCGTAAATCCGAACTTTTCGTCCAGAACCTTGTAGGGAGCAGAGGCTCCAAAGTGATCAAGCCCGTCGATGTGACCGCTCACCACACGACTTAACGTCGACGGCAGTCCGGCCGTGAGACCATAACTGGGCACATGAGGGGGTATCACGGCGTGCCTGTAGGTCTCATCCTGTTGTAAGAACAACCCGATGCTGGGCACCGACACCACTTGGGCTTTCACGCCTTGACCACCGACAATCTCGGCAGCGTCGACCAGTGTTGACACTTCCGAGCCGTTGCCCACCAGCACCACATCGGGATTTTCCACCTTATTTATAATATAACCACCTCGTTCGGCACCTAGGGCCTCACGATAACGGTTTCCGCTAGCAGCAGGCAGGTCGGGCACATTCTGGCGCGAAAGTATCAGTGCTGTGGGAGTGAGCATGTTTTCCATGGCCATCTTCCAACACACACTGGTCTCGGCAGCATCAGCCGGACGCAGCACGAGCATACTGCTGCGGCCACTGTGGTTCTTGAGTTCTTCCATCAAGCGGATTTGAGCCTCTTGCTCAACCGGCTCATGCGTAGGACCGTCCTCGCCTACCCTGAAGGCATCATGAGTCCAAATAAATTTCACGGGTAATTCCATCAATGCCGACAGACGCACAGCAGGTTTCATATAGTCGCTGAAAACAAAGAACGTTCCACAAGCGGCAATCACTCCGCCATGCAGCGCGATGCCGTTGATGATGGCGGTCATGGCCAGTTCGCTCACGCCCGCATGCAGGAAAGCACCCTTGAAATCGCGTGGAGCAAAGGCACCTGTAACCTTCAGGAAGGCATCGGTCTTGTCGCTGTTGGCCAGGTCGGCGCTCGAAACAATCATGTTGCCCACCTTCTTGCCCAACTCGGCCAGCACATCGGCACTGGCGGCACGCGTTGCAATGCCGGGCTTATGGGCGATGGACTCGTAGTCGATTTCGGGCGGAACACCCTGCACATACTGCTGGAGTTGTTTGGCCTGCTCGGGGTGTCCCTCGGCCCAGCGTTTTTCTTCTTCGCGGCGCACAGCCACAATCTCACGCAATTCTTGTGCGCGGTGCGCATACAGTTCAGCAGTCTCGGGAAAGATGGCCCAAGCATCAGCCGGGTTGCCGCCCAAGTTTTCAATGGTCTTGGCATAATCGGCACCGCTTTTACCGATGGGTTGCCCGTGAGTGCTGCATTTGCCCTCGAAGTTTTCACCCGCTACTGTGACACAACCACGGCCCATCACCGTATGGCCGATGATGATGGTGGGCCTGTTTTGTTCGGCCAGTGCATCGTCCAGGGCTGCGGCAATGGCGGTGGCACTGGTCCCATCCACTTCCAGCACATTCCAGTTCCAAGCACGATACTTGGCAGCCGTATCCTCGCAGCTCACCGCATCACAATCGGTGGAGAGTTGCACCGAGTTGCTGTCATAGAACATAATGAGTTGGCTCAGTCCCAGGTAGCCGGCAATGCGGGCAGCCTCTTGCGAGATACCTTCCTGAATGCCGCCGTCGCTGATAAAAGCATAAGTTTTGTGGGCAAATGCCTCACCCATGCGTGCCGCCAGAAAACGCTCGGCAATCGCACATCCCACTGCCATCACATGTCCTTGTCCCAGCGGGCCGCTAGTGTTCTCCACACCATGAGCCACATCCAGCTCGGGATGTCCGGGCGTTACACTGCCCCACTGGCGGAATGCCTTCAGGTCGTCGGTGGAATATTTTCCGGTGAGATGCAACACGCTGTACAGCATGGGCGACATGTGACCAGGATCCAAAAAGAAGCGGTCACGACCCAGCCACGACGGGTCGTCGGGGTCGGTCACCATGTAACGCGAGAAGAGCACATTCACAAAGTCGGCACCTCCCATCGCGCCTCCGGGATGACCCGAATTTGCATTTTCTACCATGGTTGCGGCCAGGATTCGAATGTTATTGGCCGCGCGCTGCATCAGTTTTTCGTCTATCATATCAATAAGGGTTAAATGACACAAGATTTTTTCAATCTACAAATTTACTACTTTTTTCGCATCCCCACAACACCCCAGCCCAGTCTTGATTCAAATAAAGTGAATTATTGCATTTATTGCAATCTCGGCATGGTTCTTGGAACATAAAAATGGCTCGCCAGCCATCAGGCCGACGAGCGCAATAATTGATTATTCTTTTTAATAGGTGTTACTCGACGGGAATGTCGGTATTCACGTTCTTGCAGCCAACAAGGGCGTAGAAGCACAGATAAGCAAGGCCGATAAGTGGCACAATGTAGGAGAACATATAGCCGAGCGAGCTATCGGCAATAGCGTTCTGGATGAGAGGCAGCACGCCTCCGCCCACAACCATCATCATAAAGATGCCGCTGGCGGCAGCCGTGTATTTGCCCAGACCTTCGGTAGCCAGATTAAAGATGCTAGTCCACATCACCGATGTGCACAGACCACACAGCACCAGCAGTAGCGCACTCACGGGCACCGTCTCCATAGCAAAACCATTGCCGGTAAACGTGGGCATTGACACGGTGACATCTTTGCTCATGAACATGGCACCCAGAATGAGCACCATGCCCACGATGGACACCACGGTCATCATGGTCTTGCTGGAAACCTTGCTGGCGATAGCACTGCCGATGATGCGGCCCACGAGCATGAGCAGCCAATAGGTTCCGGCCACCAGGCCACCAATTGCGGCTGCGTTAGCCAGCAGACCGGCACCTTTTTCTGAGGTATCGCTCAGGTAGAAGTTGAGCGTGCCAGGGATGCCCACCTCAATACCAACATAGATGAAGATACCTATGGCACCGAGCACGAAGTGACGGAAATTCCATGGAGAGTGCTCAAACTTGGTCTCGCTGGTAACACGACCAATCTCAGGATCCTTAATGGGTATGAAGGCCAGCACAATGAACGCAACAGCAAACACGGCCATGGCAATGAAGAGCACCAGGTTGACATCGGCAAAGTCGGTCTCACGCGTCACTTGGCCAATGAGGGCACCCACAAGCATGGGGGTGAGCGTTGCGGCCAACGAGTTGAACGTGCCACCGATCATGTTGAGCTGGTTGCCACGGTTACCGCCGCCTCCAATTAGGTTGAGCATGGGGTTGACCACCGTGTTGAGCAGGCACACCGACACACCCGAGATGAAGGCACCAAGCAGATAAACCACGTTGTCGCTATAGCCTTCGAAGGCCTCCAGTCCCGAGACGAACTGCACCATCACACCGATGAGACCCAGCCCCACACCGGCCATTGCGGTTTTTTTGTAACCAATCTTGATGAGCATCTTGCCTGCGGGTATTCCCATGAAGAAATAGGCAAAAAAGTTCATGAAGTTACCCATCATGGCCAGGAAGTTGGATCCGCCCACTTCGGGGTCGTTTTTCATGAGCACACCGATGGGGGCGGCCAGGTTGGTCACAAACGAAATCATCGCATACAGGAACATCATCGTTACAATGGCAATGATGCTTCCACTAGTTTTTTTCTCAGAATTTCCCATTTTACAGTCTATTAATAAATTTCATTTATATTTTTTCGTCGGCAAAGTTACGATTTTATATTAAAACCACGAAACTTTTGGTTATTATTCACACAAAAGTCGCCCCATTCTAATACTCTCGTGGGCCAAAGATGGCAGTGCCCACCCGCACCAGCGTGGAGCCGTGCCGCACGGCGATGGGCCAGTCGTGGCTCATGCCCATGCTGATTTGGTCAAAGTCATTGGCGTCGGCAAAAAATTCTTCTTTCACCACATCAAAAGTGTGCTGCACCAGCGCAAACTCGCGTTCTATCTGCTGCTCATCCTCGGTGAGCGAGGCCATGGCCATCAGTCCGCGAATCCGCACGGCCTCCAGGCCATCCATTTCGCCCAGGGTGAGCACTGTGAGCAATTCATCCACCGCAAACCCAGATTTGGCTTCTTCTTGTGCCACATGCAGCTGCAGCAACACATCCACGGTGCGCCCTATGCGCTGCGCCTCTTTGTTGATGAGTTGCAACAGGCGCACCGAGTCCACGCTCTGAATCATGCTCACGTAGGGAATGATTTGGCGCACCTTGTTGGTCTGGAGATGTCCGATGAAGTGCCAGCAAATGTCGTCGGGCATCTGTGGAGCCTTCGCCACCAGTTCCTGTGCGCGATTTTCGCCGAAAATGCGTTGTCCGGCCTCATAGGCCTGCATCACTACATCCACCGGATGGAATTTGGAAACCGCCACCAATTCGGTTCCCTGCGGAAGTTGTCGTTTAACGGCAAGAAGATTTTCTTTTACTGACATTATTTATTGGTTTATTGCTGTTTTTCGGCTTTATCGGCTAGCGTTTCGGTCAGATTGGCACCAAACACATCCATGAGCATTGTCTCGGTGATGGAAGCGATTTCAAAGTCGCCCAGGGTGTCTTTCATGCCATCCATGAACACACTCAAAGCATGCTGGAAATCGCTGGCCTGTACCAGTTGGAATGTGGCTGTGCGTTTCTCTACGGCAGTTTTCTCATCAATCGTGATGAAGTTGGTTTTCACCTTGTACCACTTGTCGCCCGTCTCATTATAGAAAATGTCGCTCAAATTCACGCGGCGCACAGCGCTCACCGAAAACTCGCCCGAGATGTAGGGCTGCATTTCCTCGGTGATGCGTGCCTCGGCCTCGGTAAATGAAAGTGCATCTACCATATAGGGTTCGGTAACGGTTTTCTGAACACCGTTTTCCATCATCTTGTCGTACTTTACTTTACATTCAAACCACTGACTCATAATCTCTTGTTTTGATAAAATTAAACTTTCTATTTTATTTCATGGAACCACATTGCTGAAAGGAACCGACGGCCCGTTGGTATTCGTCTTGCATCTCGGCCATCACTTCGGCTACACGCTGCACAGGTTTACCCTTAAGCAAACCTGAGACTTGGCCTATTTCCAGTTCACCATTCTCCAGGTCGCCCTCAAAGATGCCCAGTCGCGACTTGCCGGTGCCAATGATTTCCAGCAATCGGTCGCCTGAGGCGCCTTCGTTCTCGGCCTGCTCGATGGCATCGAAGAAACCGCCGCGCACCAACCTCGTGGGCGAGAGCTTGCGCAGCAGCAACTTGGTGTCGCCTTCGTTCAGATTCAGGCACAACTGCTTGAATGCCTCGCTGGCACTGCTCTCTTGCGTCAGAGCAAAGCGAGTACCTATCTGCACTCCCTCAGCTCCCAGCACCTGCATGGCCAGGATGGCGTCGCCCGTGGCAATGCCTCCGGCTGCAATAAGCGGCAGCGTAGTGGCTTTGCGCACAGCAGGAATCAAACACAGCGTCGTGGTTTCCTCACGACCGTTGTGTCCGCCAGCCTCAAATCCTTCGGCCACTACCGCATCCACTCCGGCGTCTTCACATTTTCGGGCAAAGGTGCTCGATGCCACCACATGAGCCACCTTGATGCCGCGCTCGCGCAGCCACGTAGTCCATTTCTTGGGACTTCCAGCGCTGGTGAACACCACGGGCACTTTCTCATCGGCAATCACCTGCATGATTTGGGCCGCATCGGGTTTCATCAGCGGCACGTTCACACCAAATGGTTTTGTGGTGGCCTGCCGGCATTTGGTAATGTGCTCACGCAGCACTTCAGGTGTCATGGAGCCAGCTCCCAGCAAGCCCAGGCCTCCGGCTTCGCTCACAGCGGCGGCCAGTCGCCAGCCGCTACACCACACCATGCCTCCCGCAATGATGGGCACTTCAATACCAAACAACTCGGTTATTCTTCCTTTCATCATCATTATTCTCTCATTATTTAAAACTCCACAAAATTACTGCAAAAACTCCAAACCGCCACACACCCCATCCCTAAAAAAACAAAAAAACCGAGCCCCACCCTCTCAGCACAAACTATCGGGTGAGGCTCCGGAGATATCTGTTGGGCAGGGCATCAAGAAGTCAGGCGGTCTGTGCAGCGGTCGGATGGCGCACAATTCCGTCTTGACAGCAAGAGACCTATCTTTATATCTTCAAGATGATATTAATCACTTCATTTACATCAGCCACATCCACCTTGCCATCGCCATCCACATCGACAACGCCGGGATATTGCGACGGTGTGGCCACTTTCAAAATCAGATTAATCAACGCGTTCACATCAACAACATCCACCTTGCCGTCGCCAGTCAAATCGCCTTTGATTCCACTGCCACCTTCTGGCATGAACTGCACCTTGTAGTTTGAACCGCCGTTATTGTAGTAGTATTTCTGTCCATCGGCATCGGTGGCTTCAACAAATGCCTCCAGCACATAGGTCTTTCCGGCTGTGAGGCCCTCAAGCAGATTAATGTCGATGTCGGACGCCACCCATCGGTCGTCGCCTACGCTCGATGCAGGAGCACTGATCCACTCTTTTGGCGTTCCGCCTTTTTCATATATGGCCGCAACAAGCTGAAGGCTCTGCATGGAGCCCGAGGTCATCGCTTCATACCCTCTAACGATGAATTGTTTCTCGCCATAAGTGCCGCCGTCGGTCAGGTCTTCCAGGGGCATTCCAGTCGCCGGCATCTCCATCGTTTCGTCTTCTTCACCCATGTTCACCATTATCTTGAGGCTGGTGATACCCGCTCCGGCTATCAAGTTAACTGTGTACTGACAGTTGAACTCATTCTTATACTGCAACCATGTTTGTTGCAGCAGCACGCTATTCACGTTCACCACATAGTTCTTGTCGGCGGGCATGCAGCCGGGCATTAAGTTCATCACGCCATCACACTCCACATTTACTTCCTCAAGCCGTTCACCGGCATTCATGAAGCAGTTTTGTGCCAGCGTGTAGTCCTTTGACAATTTAAACCCAATGATGTGCAGTTCATTATAATCAATAAACTGCCCGGGGAGCAACATCACATCGCCCAGATATAGGCGCTTAATGTTATCCTGGGCCGTCATCTCCTGGCCGGCCATCTCTTTGGTATAGTACTTGAACATTGGTTCCCAGTAATTCTGATCCTGCAAATCATCGGTCGTAAATTGTGACGGCTTGCTCGCGTCAATGGGCACCACTTCAAGTTGGAACTGCGGTCCGCCGTTTTTAAATTCATAGGGCGATAGCACAAAGCGGTAGTTATTGGCATTGTTCACTCCGGTGAACACCAGGTTGTTGATATCTACCGTCAAATCAATCTTGGCAAACCCCGACATGGTCAAGATTGCCATCAAAAACAAAAAATGTAGTCTTTTCATAGCCAATTACTTTATAGTTAATCACTTTACAAATATATTAACAAAAGCATTAATTTACAAGTAAAATCTACAATTTCATTAAAAAACTATCATTTTTGATATGAAAATCGCATCTCTTTTTGGAGAAGCATGAGGAGACGCGCCACATTTTTTCTGCTAGCGAGCCGCATTTTCTTGCACACTTGACGATTAGGTTGTAATTTTGCACCATGAGTGATTTCTTTCGCACGATGAAAGGCGTTTCGCAAGGCCTATACAAGGAGAAGATGAGCAAGTTCATCTCCTTTGTTGAACCTGCGTCCAGTGCCGACGAAGCCAAAGCCATTGTCAAAAAATATCAAAACGAATACCACGATGCCCGCCATGTGTGCTGGGCCTACGTGATAGGCACCGACCGCAGCGAGTACCTGTCGAGCGACAACGGTGAGCCCAGCGGCACGGCCGGAAAGCCCATCCTGGGACAACTTAACTCATTTGAACTGACCAATGTGGTAGCGGTGGTTATCCGTTACTTTGGCGGCATCAAACTGGGTACCAGCGGGCTGATTGTGGCCTATCGCGAGGCTGCGCGACTGGCCATCGAAGCTGGAGAAATCCTAGAATGTCACGAGCAGGCACGTCACACTTTCGAGTTCCCCTACCTGTCGATGAACGCGGTAATGGGCACTGTGAAGAAATGCGGCGTGAAAATTATCGACCAGCAATTTGACAATGTGTGCCGCATGACCATCGAGTGCGATGCCGACGCTCTGCCCACGTTTCAGGCGCGCCTTTCAACCGCAATCAACGGATTCTGAGCCTAGCGCTGAGCAAAAGTGAACCTCGCCCTCACGTGCTCCTCACCATCGACAGCAACACACATTCGGGTCACATCGGCCGCTTCTTCACAACTCTTGATTTGAGCTTTCACACCATAATGGGTTTCCTTGATAAAGGCAATCTCCATGCGACGGATAAAGTGGCTGTCGAAATAATCCATTTCATATTGATTCATAAAAAGCTCAAGATACCTCACCGTGTTTACGTGACGGTTAAAATCACACTCCGCGTAGCCGAATGTGTGTTCCACTACCCTGCCCTCGGTCACAGGCCGCAGTTTGCCCAGCGGGGCTATGGGGCACGGGCGGTCGTTGATATTGTCACGAATGTAACTGAGCTGGCTGATATCGGCACTCTGGCGCGTCGTTAAGTCTATCACCATCCAGATGGTACGCACATAGCCCAGTGTGGCCCCGTGCTCATCGGTTATCTGCATGTTGCGCTGGCTGAACATGCGATTATAATCTTCTATCCACGTGGTGAGCGTGTAGTTCTCGTTCACGCGTGGATAACGCTCCATCTCCACGGTCACCCGCGCCAGCACCCAAGCGTGATTGTCGGCAATGAGTCGCTCATAGCCCACACCCCATTCGTTGGCATGCATGGTAGCTACATCTATCACTTTGTTGACCAGCAGCGGCAGCGGCAACTCACCTTGTGGATTACATTCGCCGGCACTTAAATAATAGGTTTTACTGTATTCCTTCATCGTTAGTTATACTGTTCTATTTCCTTTTCTAATATGGTTTGAAATTCAGCGGGTTTAAGCCCCCATTGAGGCAAGAGCACCATTCCCGATGGCGATTGAGCGACCACCCGCTCCACTACCATGTCGGACGGCAACCGCCGCAGCAAGCGGGCGCATACGGCAGCATACTCTTGCGCCGTCCATCGCTGCACCGCCACTTGTCGGGCAGTCACTTGTTGGGCCAGCAATGTACCTTTCAGCACTTGCATCTGGTGAAATTTGACCATGCTCACAGGCAAAGCCGAAATGGCGTCAACCGTTAGTTCCATGTCGGCAACCGTCTCGCCCGGCATTCCTAGTATCAAATGCACGCCCACTGGGATGCGGCACGCTGCCAGTCGCTCAATAGCATCGGCCGATGTTGCCCAATCGTGACAACGATTCACCAGCTGCAGTGTGCGGTCGTGCATCGTCTCCACGCCCAGTTCTACCATCACATAGGCTCGCCGTTGCAAGTCGGCAATATAGTCCAGCACATTGCCCGGCAAGCAATCGGGTCTTGTGGCAATCACCAGCCCAAGCACACCGTCAACGATCAACGCCTCTTCAAAGCGGGCCTCCAAACGGCTCACGTCGTCATGAGTCCCGGTAAAGGCCTGGAAATAGGCTAAATATCCTACCACATCGCCTTTTGACGCAAAAAATTGCTTACCGGCTTGCAGTTGCTCGGTCACGCTATCAGTCCTGTGGCAATAAGAAGGGACAAAGGCACGATTGTCACAATATGTGCACCCACCTCGCCCCACGGTGCCATCACGATTTGGGCACGTAAAACCGCCATCGACGGCAATTTTCTGCACTCGGCCGCCAAATAGTTCGGTCATATAATGGGAAAAACTTCTCATCACAGTGCGGCCCTGGCCAGTAACTCTGCATCTAGAATCACCATGGAGGCCATGGCTTCAACCACCGGCACCGCTCTGGGCACTACGCACACGTCGTGCCTGCCATGAGGATGAATGGTAACGGCCTGGGCTGCGGCATTGAGTGTAGTCACTTCGCGCATCAACGTGGGCACCGGTTTGAAATAGACATCGAAATAAATATCGTCGCCCGTGGAGATGCCTCCCAAGATGCCTCCGGAATGGTTCTTTTCCAGGCACACCTGGCCATAGTCGCCCACCACAAAGGGGTCTATTGCTTCGCTCCCTTTCATTGAGGCCATGTCGATGCCGGCACCAAGACTGAATGCTTTGGCTGCCGGTATGCTCATCATGGCCGCCGCCAACTCAGCGTCAAGTCGGCCTGCAACAGGTTCGCCCAGTCCTGTGCGCACGCCGCTCACCACGCATGTAACGCGGCCTCCCAGCGTATCGCCTTGGTCACGGGCTTCGATGATAGCGGCTTTCATCTGTGATGCGGCTACCGAGTCGGGACAACGCACTTCATTCTTGTCGACAACCGACAAATCCAGCTGCCGATAAGGCGTTCGCAATTCCACATTTCCTACTTGAGAAACATAAGCCTTAATCTCAACTCCCCTTTTCTTCAAGACCTGCATGGCAAAGGCTCCAGCCACCACGCGCGAGAGCGTTTCTCGGGCCGAAGCGCGGCCACCGCCGCGATGGTCACGGATGCCATATTTCATCTGATAGGTGAAATCGGCATGCGATGGCCGGTAGACATCACGCAATTGCTCATAATCGGCACTGCGGGCATCGGTGTTGCGTACAATGAAACCGATGGGTGTGCCCAACGTCTTTCCATCAAGCAGTCCCGACAGGATCTCTAGCCGGTCGGCCTCGGCACGTTTCGTCACCAGAGCCGATGCGCCCGGACGGCGGCGGTCAAGGGCGCGTTGTATCTCGTCAAGGTCGATGGGCACTCCCGATGGCATGCCATCAATCACTCCCCCCATGGCCGGACCGTGCGACTCTCCGAAGCTGGTCAGGCGATATATGCGTCCAAACGTGTTCATGATGCCATCAATTTTTGTCGGCGACAAGATCGACCACGGTTGCACCCACAAAAGCCACCAGGTCGCCGGGGTTCACCTTCAGTTGCAGACCACGCTGCCCGGCACTCACATAGATATGCGGGAAATCGGTGCACGTGGAATGAAAAAATGTGGGAAACGGCTTCTTCATGCCCACGGGCGAGCACCCGCCACGAATGTAACCTGTAGTAGGCAGCAATTCCTTCATGGCAATCAGGTCGGCCTTCTTGTTGCCCGACACCTTGGCGGCTTTTTTCAAATCCACCTCGGCATCGCCCGGCACTACGCACACAAAGTGGCCATTGCGGTCACCCTTGAGCACCAGCGTCTTGAACACACAATGGATATCCTCGCCCAGCGATGCCGCCACATGGTCGGCTGCCAAATTGTTCTCGTCAACCTCATAGGGAATCAGTTCGTAGGCCACATGGGCCTGGTCCAGCAAGCGGGCCGCATTGGTCTTATTTACTTTTTTCATCATTTTTTTCAAAGAATTGACTACAAAGTTACGTCACTTTTTATACCTTTGCAAATAAAAAAATACACAGACATGAAAAAAATGATTCTTAGCGCACTCACCGCGCTCCTATGTATCGCAAGTGGCCAGGCGCAGTTCTTCGGTGTCGACACCGATCGTTTAAGCACACTCATAACCAGCGCACAAGCACTGCCGCAAGACAATGCCGTGCTCATCCTCAACTCCACGCTCAAAGCCATGGAAAACGATGGCAAAGCCTATCGCAAAGTAGTGGAATTTGTTGAGCGCATGGGTGATCCGGCCGACAGTCTGCACAACGAGGTGCTCTACACCGAAGGGTTGAAAAACGTGGTCAACTCTTTCGTGCTGAGCAACAGCGAGAAGCAGCGTCCCAAGGCGCTGCTGGCACTGGCGCAGAAAAACGCTATTGGCTCCATGGCAACCGACATAGAATACGCCACGCCCGACGGGAAAAGTAACCAATTGCTCACGAGCGACAAATACAAACTGGTGTTTTTCAACGACATTGACTGCGACGCATGCGCAAAGGTGAAAGAAGCCTTGGCACAATCTACCGCACTCAGCGATGCCGTTAAAGGCGGACTGCTGCAAGTCGTTTCCATCTACACTGGCAGCAACGAGAAAGCCTGGAAGAAAAGTCAACTGCCTGCTTGGGTAATCAACGGATGGGACAAGAAGCAACAAGTCGAGGCTGCCGAGGCCTACGTGCTCAGCACCACCCCGCTCTTCTACTTGCTCAGCCGCGACGGCAAGGTGCTGCTCAAGAACGAGCCTAGCCTCAAGCGCGTGGAAAGCGCCATCGGCCGCGTGCTGGTCAGCAGCAACAACGACGCCACAGCCCTCGCCAAGATGCTGTTCAACAAGTAAGACATTCACCTACTGGATAACAACCAAAGCTCTCTGCTCAATGCCGAGGGCTTTGTTTTTTAGTAACGCACTCAACACTCAGCGTCGGCTATTTCGACATAGAAATCGTCATAGAAATCCTGTCCTCTTTTGTTATTCAAAAAAATTCACTAATTTTGCGCTGGAATCGCGAAATTAGGCTTTGCCTCGGCAATAAAGATAAAAACTGAGTTTCTAATTTTGTATTGCGCTCGGCTTGCACTAATTTTGCAGCGGCTCGAAAGAAAGACTCTTTCTTTCGGCCAACATAACATAACGAAAAGCGTTTTTGCTTGATTCCCGCCTAGGAAATCGCCAATTTCAAAATGTAATGGAAGCAAGCAGTCAACAAACGCTCATGCGTGCCTATACCCATCCCCCATATAGGCGGGTGACAGTGATATAAGGCATTGCGTGGGGGATGACTGTCTATTTTTACATGGGTGTTTGGCGATGCCTCTAGGCGAATAGACAAGTGAATGCCTCACGCTTCTTGTTTTATTTAGACAACATTTAAGCACGCCCTGGAGGCAAGGGAGGATTCGCATGAAAGAATGATCAACATCGGTCAAGCCATCAAAGAGGAACTGGAACGGCAGGAGCGCCCGGCCAGTTGGCTCGCATCCAAACTTGGTTGCAACCGTCAGTTCGTCTATCGCATCTTTATGAAAAACAGCATTGACAGCGACTTGCTGCTACGCATTTCCATTATTTTGCATCGCGACTTCTTCCAGGAATTCAGCAATGCGATTTCTCCCAATGGCTCCATCGGGAAATGAGGCAAGCGTTCCATCTTACCACCTGAAAAACAACAACATAAACCCATTTGTTACCAATTTGTGACAATCTGTCACATTTACGTAACCACATTTCTCCATTCCCTCTCACATTAAGCGGTAATTTTGTAACAAATTCATTGCAACTTTAACCCTTATTAGAATGTCACATTTTTTTAATATTAGACGAGCGGCAACAGCCTTTTTCATTTTTGCCTCAATTGCTCAGACCCATGCCGCAGTAGATTACTCAGTGCTCACGGTCAACGAGGAGGCCGGCGTGGATTTCACACGCATCACCAGCGATAATGATTTTGTTGCCATGCCACAAGTGAAACGCGGCGGCAACAAAGTGAACTGGCTCACCAACCGCATCATAGACGTTTCTACCGATGGTCATGACCTGGCTTACCTTTCACTGCGAAACGGCACTACCAATATCTTCATCAAAGACATTGACAAGCAAGGCAGTTCGGTGCAACGCACCAACCGCCAAGCCGTGATGGATTTTGCTTATTCGCCCGACGGCAAATACATTTGCTTTTCCGAAAAAACAGGAAAATTCAACCAAATCTTTCAAACTAGCGCATCCAGTGGATATGTTTGCAGGCAGATTACCAGCAACAATCTCGATTATTCGCCGGTGTATTCCAGCGACATGAAAAATGTTTTCTTTGCCCGTCAAGAAGGTAAAGGCATGAGTGTGTGGAGCTATAACATAGCCAACAATTTCCTGTCAAGCTATACACGCGGTCAAAACCCTTATCCATTGCGCAATGAAAATTCCATTTTGTGCGCCCGTACCAATGCCGAAGGCCGCGGCGAGATATGGATGGTCAATTATGTTACAGGCGTCGAAGAGTGCATCCTGGCCGACCCTATGCGCAGTTTCTCCACTCCCCAACTCTCACCTGATGGCAAGTGGATTGTGTTGGTGGGTAGCAATGTACTCATGAATGGCAGTTCAAAATATGCCAATACCGACATCTTTGTATGTCGTCCCGACGGCACACAGCTCACCCAGCTCACTTACCATGCGGCTGATGACCTCAGTCCCGTGTGGAGCCGTACAGGAACATACATCTACTTCATTTCACAACGTGGCAGTGCAACGGCCACGGCCAACGTGTGGCGCATCACGTTCCTAGAGCCAATGTAAAAAAACATTTATGCAATAATTGTTTAATCTAAAACTCCTTACAATGAAAAAATCAATTATTTTAGTTACACTTGCAACTATCACACTTTCTGCATCAGCTCAATTCTCCGGGAATTCAGCAGGATCTTCATCTATGGGCGACAACAGCGGCTGGAACACTGTTTATGCAGAATGGAACCCCACGAGCATGTATTACACAGGCAAAGGGGATGCCGACAAAGTGAACTTCAACGCCTTCTCTTTGGGTTATAGTAAGGCTTTTGCTTTATCACAGTCTGTACCCATCTTCCTTGAAGCAGGTCTTGCCGCTCAATTCATGTTCAAAAGCGAAACAGTTGACGAGCGTTATTATGAGGATGATTCTTGGTGGAAAGAAAAGCAGAGCATCCACATGCTCTCTGTGAAAGTTCCTGTAAACGTCATCTATAAATGGAACATTCCCAACAGTCGTGTTGAACTGATGCCTTTTATGGGTATCAGCCTACGCGGCAACGTATGGGGTGAATGGAAAGAATCTCTTGAAACTGTTGTCAACGGGAAACACAACGACGAGAACGGTTCAGATTCCTACAATCTTTTCAGCAAGGACGAAATGGAGGGTAAACAATGGAAGCGCTTCCAGATTGGTTGGCAAGCTGGCATAAAGGCTCGCTTCAATGAAAAATTCCTCATTGGCGGCTCTATTGGAACTGATTTTATGGAAATCGCTAAAAAGGAAAAGTTCATCAATGGTTCCATTATGCTGGGTTACACCTTCTAAAAGCAAATGACTTACACTTAAATTATTTCCGGGAGTAACAGGTTTCAGCTTTTACTTGTTGCTCCCTTTTTTATACCATCCATGACAAGCAATATTGCCCGATTTTTCCTGCGATTTTTGTTGTCATCAACGATTTTCGTGGCAACAAGTTTCTCGACATTCGCTCTAGAAACAGCATCCGATTCAATCATGGCGAGCAATGCTGCTGGTGAATCTTTCCACTGGCGACAGCTCGCTGTGCCTGCTTCGCTGATTGCGTTAGGAACTTGGGGTGTGGGCAATGGCTGGTTTGGCACGGTGAACCGCGACACCCAAGAAATGTTTTGCGACCTGAGCAATGGTCACCGTTTCAAGGCCGATGACTATATCCAGTATGTGCCCATAGCTACCGGTGCGGCCCTTAACTTCACAGGCAAGGGACTGCACCCCAGGCGCGAACGATGGTTGATGATGGGTACTGCCGTAGCCTTGACCGCCATCATGGTGAATGGCGTGAAATGGGCAGTGGACGAACTCCGGCCCGATGGCAGTGCCTACAATTCTTTCCCTTCGGGGCACACCGCCACCGCTTTTGTGGGGGCGGAATTAGTGCGCATGGAGTACGGCAATGCATGGGGGCTGGGGGCATATACCATCGCCACCACAGTAGGAATACTGCGCATGTATAACAACCGGCACTGGCTCAATGATGTGCTGGCCGGTGCCGGAATCGGCATCCTGTCGGCCCGTGCGGCCCTGTGGCTGTTGCCACTCGAAAGGCGACTACTAGGATGGAACAAGCGGTCATCGTCTCCTACCGTGGCGCTAATGCCTATGTCATCGCCGGGTTTCTACGGTCTATCGGTTGCCGCCAGCTTTTAAAGTCAACCACAATAAATACAATTGTCATGAAACAACAAATTCTCACCACTTTAATCATCACCACCTACAACTGGCCGGAGGCCTTACGGCTGTGCCTCGACAGCCTGAAACGACAAAGTGAGCTGCCCGATGAGGTCATCATTGCCGACGATGGCTCGACCGACGACACCAAGGCCGTTATCGACGCATTTCGCCCTCAACTGCCATGCCCCCTCAAGCATGTGTGGCAAGAAGACCGCGGCTTTCGCCGCAGCGCTATTCTCAACAAAGCGCTACGGGCGACCAGCCCCAACCATTACGTCATCTTCATTGACGGCGACGTGATTCTTCACAAGCACTTCATTGCCGACCACTGTCGTCTGGCCGAACCGGGGTATTACGTATTTGGCCGCCGCGTGCTACTCAATGAGCACCACAACCAACTGCTCAAAGAAAATCCTGGCATGAAACTCAATGTTTTCACCCCTGGGATAAAACGCCGATCCAACGCATTATATTTGCCTTTTCTTTCACCCATTACCGAATCCTACAAGCGGAGCAAGGTTTATGGATTTGGATGCAACTTGGCCGCCTGGCTCGACGATATTATCAGCATCAACGGCTATAACGAGGTAATGGAAGGATGGGGATGTGAAGATACCGAGTTCATCATACGGCTCAGGAACAGTGGCCTGGTGTCTAAGGCAGCAAAATTTCAGTCCATTCTCTATCATCTGTGGCATCGGCAGCGCCCCGCTAGTGAAGCCAACAGAAAATATCTTGAGCAACTGATGGGTATGAAAATTCGCCGGTGCGAACAGGGTTATGATAATGGCGGGCAAGAGAGGCACAGGTAAGCGGTGGAATCGGCAGTGACGCTGTAGTGGGCCGAGGCACGCAGACCCAGAACCCAGAGCACTTCGCCATCGGCTTCAAGCACCCATGCACGGTGCTTCTCTTGCAAGGTGAGGTGGGCGTCGCTGAAGAGGTCACTCAACAGGCGCGTGCCTTTCATGCCATAGGGACGCATGCGGTCGCCTTGCCTCCAATGCCGCAAAACCAGCTTCTTGCAATTCATCAAGCGGGCATCGAATGCCACGCGACATTTCCCGTCAAAACCGGCTCGGTCGAAAGGCAGTTCATGCTTCTCAACTTCAAGTTTTACTGGAAGGTTGGAAAGTGCGGAAAAATCCACCAAAAATTCCTGATTTATATCACTTTTAATTTTCTCAATAACAATTTTTTCATTTGTTAAAGTTACAGCATTTGTTAAACTATAGAAATGTAACTTTGAATCTAGCGGTTTTTCTTCTAATTTGGCTGCAATCTGTTCACACTGGTTCATACTGAAACCGTATGGCGAGAGCATGGCATGAAATAGTAATTTAGGCCGGGAAAACCGCTTGATTCGGCTTAATGAGAACTCCACTTTATCTCCCGCAATAATGAGGCTGCGACTCAGCACATCAGTGACCAACTCGTTGTAGAGCAGCTCAAAGTCGGCCAGATTACGCATTGTGTCGGCAATGCGATCACGGGCTGCAACAAAACACTCATCCAGGTCGTGCAGCAGCACGTTGCGCACGCGGTTACGCTGGAAATCAGTCTCTAGGTTGGTGCTGTCGGTCACATAGTCCTGTCCCAGGCCATTCAAGTATTCTATCACATCGGCACGAGTAACGCACAGTAGCGGTCGCACCACACGGTCGTTGCGTGCCCTCATCCCGGTAAGACCGGCTATGCCAGTGCCTCGCAGCAGGTTCAAGAAAAGGGTCTCAATATTGTCGTCGCGGTGATGCGCTACAGCCACCACCGCACAATTGTCTTCGTCGAGCAATTCACGAAACCACTGGTAGCGCAGTTCGCGACAAGCCATTTCCACCGACTCTCCATACTCGCGACGACGGGCTTCGACATCGAAATCGCGCACCCGTAACGGTACGTTCAACAGGGCGCACAGCTGGCGCACAAACCGCTCGTCGCGCATCGACTCCTCGCCGCGCAGGTGGAAATTGCAGTGCGCCGCCACACAGTTGTAACCTAGCGACAACAACACACGCAGCAACGCCACCGAGTCGGCCCCGCCGCTCACGGCCACCAACACGCGCACACCGGCCGCCACACCACAGTCGACAACCATGGACTGCCCCACCCGATTTTCAAATTCCGTGCGATTCATGACGCAAAATTAATCGCTTTCGCATGAATTACAAAAATAATCATTAACTTTGTGGCGATTTTCAATCCAATCTCTGAATAACACATGGCATTTAAGCTTCACTCACAATATGCTCCAACAGGCGACCAGCCACAAGCCATCGACGAACTGAGCCGCGGTGTGACTGACGGTGTGCCGTTTCAGACGCTGCTGGGCGTGACCGGCTCGGGCAAAACGTTCACCATGGCCAATGTGATTGCGCGCACGGGACGCCCCACGCTAGTGCTCTCGCACAACAAGACGCTGGCTGCGCAACTCTATGCCGAATTCAAGAGCTTTTTCCCCGAGAACTCGGTCCACTATTTTGTGAGCTACTACGACTACTATCAGCCCGAGGCTTACATTCCCTCGACCGACAAATACATTGAAAAAGACCTGGCCATCAACGACGAGATAGAACGGCTGCGCCTCTCCACGGTGACCGCCCTGCTCAGCGGACGCCGCGACATTGTGGTGGTGTCGAGCGTGTCGTGCCTCTACGGCATGGGCAACCCCGAAGACATCAACGCCAACGCCATCGAGTTGCACGCAGGCGACAATTTGGACCGCGACACCTTTCTGCGGCGATTGGTCGACGCACTGTACTCGCGTAACGAGGTGGACATGAAGATGGGCAATTTCCGTGTCAAAGGCGACACGGTGGATGTGTATCTGAGCGACGAGGACATCATGCTGCGCGTCATCTTCTGGGGCAATGAGATTGAGTCGCTGCAACTGCTTGACCCGCTCACGCAACTGCCACGCGAGCAAGTGGACGGCTTCCGCATTTTCCCGGCCAACATTTTCGTTACCACCAAGGAGCGCATGGCTGGCGCGCTGGGGAAGATTGACGTGGACCTGGGTATGCAAGTCGAAGCCTTCAACCGCGAGGGGCGGCCGGCCGAAGCCAAGCGGCTCTATGAGCGGGTGACCTACGACCTGGAAATGATACGTGAAGTGGGCTACTGCTCGGGAATCGAGAACTATTCGCGCTACTTCGACGGCCGTAAGCCGGGGATGCGGCCATTCTGTCTGCTAGACTATTTCCCCAGCGACTACCTCACCATCATCGACGAGAGCCACGTGACCATACCACAAATTCGAGCCATGTATGGCGGCGACCAGTCGCGCAAGACCAACCTGGTCCATTACGGTTTCCGGCTTGAAGCCGCACTCGACAATCGCCCGTTGCGTTTCGAGGAGTTTGAGGACATGACCCACCAGACCATCTACGTGAGCGCCACACCGGCCGACTATGAGTTGCAGCAGAGCGAAGGTGTGGTCACTGAGCAAATCATACGCCCCACCGGATTGCTTGATCCACGCATCGTGGTGCGACCCTCACAAGGCCAAATCGACGACTTGATGGAAGAAATACAGGTGCGCGTGGAACATGGCGAGCGCACGCTGGTCACCACCCTCACCAAGCGCATGGCCGAGGAACTGACCGACTACCTGGCTCGTTTAGACATCCGCTGCGCCTACATGCACAGCGACGTAGAAACCATGGACCGCATCCAGATCCTCGACGACTTGCGTGCCGGTGCCATCGATGTGCTGGTGGGCGTGAACCTATTGCGTGAAGGACTGGACCTGCCCGAGGTGTCGCTCGTGGCCATCATCGACGCCGACAAGGAAGGCTTCTTGCGTAGCCGACGCTCGCTCACGCAGACCGCAGGCCGTGCCGCACGCAACCTGAACGGGCTCGTCATCATGTATGCCGACCACATCACCGAGTCCATGCAGCAAACCATCGACGAGACCGAGCGGCGCCGGTCGCTGCAACTCAAGTACAACGAGGAACACGGCATCACACCGAAAGCGATTGTCAAAGCACGACAAGCCATCATTGGTGCCGATACCGACATGACCCGAACCGAAGACAAGCAGAAACATGCTCGTCGCTACGAGAGCAATGTGGAAGACTACAGCAAGGTGAAGAAAGCCGTCAAGACATACGACAACATGGAGAGTCAGCTAGCTGCTGAATTCGACGGAGCGGCCGGTGTGGCTGCCGACCCGGTTGTGGCCTACATGTCGCATGAGCAAATCGAAGCTGCCATCGCTCGCCTCAAGCAGCAGATGGTGGATGCCGCCAAGCGAATGGACTTCATTGAAGCCGCTCAATACCGCGACGAAATCGTCAAACTACAAGAACGACTATAACCAATCATTTTACCCTCAACTCAAATCATTATGAAACACTTGACCACTACACTATTAGTTGCTTTCTTAGCATTGACAATGGCACCTGTCTCGGCCGCCGCACAGCAGCCCGTATCATTCGACAAAATGGTCGACATGATCGCCCAGCTGACGCACTGGAACGAAGACAGCCTAGCCGCTATAGGGCTCACCAAACTGGTGTCGGAAACTGACAACAACTTTTTCGATGTCGCAGATGACGGCCTTGAAGGCGATGCGGGTGATGCTGTTGCCTCCTTTTTTGTCTATGGCCACAATGTAAAAATCGCTACACAAGAAGGCTGGAACGTCACATTGGCCTCCGCAGGCCCACATGCCTTTGCCATCGAGGTCACGCTCATGACCGATAACGACACCAATCTCTACTTCAAGGAAAAAGCAGACCACGATGCCTTTATGACCGTCCTGCGACAATCCTGCCATTACGAGCGCTTTGAATATAACGAGAATCACGACTATAACGAATACATCGGTTCGTGCCTCATTGAAAGCGATGAATACATCGACGGCTGGTACGTGATCAACTTCCACGCCGGTTGACAAGCCACGCATCAAAAACGCCGTCCGCCAGGACCACCCATTCCGCCACCCATAGTTCCACTGATAGCTGTGGCTGCCGTCACATCGGCCGACGTAGAGCCACTGCTTATCTGGCATCCTGTGGCCAAGGAATAGAATGATGAGCCTCCGGTGAACGAACACGCTCCACGCAACGTGTAGGTCGTGCCACTCTTTAGCTCGGGCGAGGATATCGTCAGGGCTGTGCCATTACCCGACGGTGTGGTGTATCCCAGAATTGCCTTTGTCCCGTCAATCAAGCCAATTCGATAATTAGTGGGGACCGTGCAGGCAACACTGGCCTGTTTCGACGATGAGTCGATGGCTTGTATATTACCTCCGAGAGCCACCACGGTGCCACCATTGATATATGCCTTGTAGCCTTCGGCCGCGTCTATGCCACACTCGGCGCCTCCGGCTCCCTCGGCAATCACAACCCCTCCGTTGATATACATGTTTTGGTTGGAATCTATCGCATCGTTATTGGTGCTGTGGGCATAGACATAACCTCCAGAAATTGTGAGGTCCCCCTTACTATTAATCACATCGTCATAGCACCATCCCTCGATAGTGCCGCCTGTAACGACCATTTCGCCCTTGCTTTCGATGCCTTCACTGCCCTCGCCGCCGGTGGCACGCACCAGCACATCACCTCCGGCAATAGTGATGGCACCATCGGCCTTAATGCCTTTGGGCGAAGTGCTGTAGTTTCCTTGAGTGCGTTTCGATCCGGCGGTAATCACGCGCACAGTGCCTGCGTTGATAGCCAGGTCGCCATCGCAACTGATGCCCTTTCCCCCGGTACCACTACTGCTCAGATTCACTTCTCCTCCGTTAATGTATACCTGTCCGTCGGCTTTAATACCGGCACTGGCCGTGTAATCATTCTCTTCATCGTCCCACTCGCAGCCACCGCTGGTCAACACAGTGAGTCGACCGCCATCAATCTGCACATCGCCATCGGTAGATACACCCTTTTCGGCCACTCCGGTCACATTCACGTTTACCACGCCACCGGTCATCACCACAGCATCGTTACCGCGTATTCCGTTGCCCGACGAGGCATCAACCCACACGTTGCAACCCGGCATGAACCGCACATAATCGTCGCTGCGAATACCGGCCTTGCAATTGGCGTCCACCTCCAGGTAGCCATTGCCGCTAATCACCAGTTGCCCTTCACTAAACAGACAAGCTTTCATGTCCTCTGCGTCGGTAGCGTCGGCATAGGCCGTTCCATCGGTCAAAAAATTGCTCGAGCCTTCGGCAAGCACGATGAACGTGCGCTTCTTGCTCTGGTTATTGATAGCAGCCCCATCGGGATTAGTAATGTTCACTCCGTCGAGCTTGATTCCTTGCTTGCGGTTGCTATAGAGCTTAAAAAAGCCATCGTTTGTAGTGCCGCTCAGCACATAAAGCCGCACCGCTGCAGATGTGCTGCTGACGGTCACATCGTTGCCATCGACGCTAACCGAGCCCTCGGTGTCGCCCTCCACAGTCGCGTCGCCTGTGGCACTGAAAGTGATATACACCGTCTCGTCGAACGTCGTGTTCTCCACATAGTCATCATCTTCATTATCCACCTTTAACGTTTCACTTAACGCAGTTTTGTCGTGTGAAATGGTAAACGAAGACACATCGCCCTGGAACACGGCATCACAAGTCACCTCAGTGGCCACCGATGTCGTCGACACGTTATCATCGCTGCTGCTCGACGAGCTAGCGGCCGTAGGCTCATCGGCGCATGCACAAAGCAAGTGCAGGGTGGCCAGCGCACTCATTAATGTTACATTCGTTTTCATAATCATTCAGTTTAAATTTCATTTTTATTACAAACGCAACATTTCTGTAATATATTGCTTTCTTTTTCCCATCTTCAACCATTCAGACTAAATCTTCGGTCTTCAACTAATTTCATTCAGTTAATAGGCACCTCATGAGCTTACCATATTCTGCATAATCAAACAAAAACGGGTCTATGGCACTGCATCCGACGGAGAAAACCAACCGGCAGAATCAAACATTTTTTAGATTCGGCACCTGATTATCGGGAAAAAAGCAGTATTTTTGCGTAAAAATAACGCCCATTAATTGTATATGGCTCGTATTGAAGGACAATGGTTGCCCACCACACGCAAGGAGATGGATCATCTGGGCTGGGAACAAGCCGACGTGATCCTGTTCACCGGCGACGCCTATATCGACCACCCGTCGATGGGTGCTGCCGTCATCGGCCGTGTACTTGAAGCCCATGGCTACCACGTAGCCATCGTGCCTCAGCCCAACTGGCGCGACGACCTGCGCGACTTCAAGAAACTGGGCCGCCCACGGCTGTTTTTCGGTATCCATGCCGGCGCCATGGACTCGATGGTGAACCATTACACGGCCAATCGGCGACGGCGCAGCGATGATGCTTACACCCCCGACGGACGCGCCGGTGCCCGCCCCGACTACCCCACCATCGTCTATGCCGAGGCACTGAAACGGTTGTGGCCCGACGTGCCGGTAGTGGCCGGCGGCATCGAGGCATCGCTGCGACGGGTAGCGCACTACGACTACTGGCAAGACCGCCTGCGTCCGTCCATCCTCATCGACAGCCCGGCCGACATGCTCATCTATGGCATGGGCGAGAAACCCATCATCCAGGTAGCCGACGCTCTGGCTGCTGGAGCCGCCATCGACAGCCTCACCGACATACCGCAGACAGTGGTGCGCCGCCCTCTGAGCGAGTTGCCCGATGCCGACAACGACAACGTGGTGATGCACAGTTTCGAAGATTGTCAGAGCTCCATGCGTGCTCAGGCCGAGAATTTCAAAACGGTGGAAGTGGAGAGCAACTTGTGGCACGGACACACCCTGTGGCAAGCCACCGGCGACATCGCCATTAAGGTGAATTGCACCAACCCACCCATGACCACCGAGGAAATCGATGCCTCGTTCGACCTGCCCTACACCCGGTTGCCGCACCCGCGCTATCAGGGCAAGCGCATCCCGGCCTACGAAATGATTCGTCACTCGGTGAACATGCACCGGGGTTGCTTCGGCGGTTGCGCTTTCTGCACCATCAGCGCCCACCAGGGAAAGTTTATCGCCTCACGCAGCAAGCAATCCATCATGCGCGAGGTAAAGCAAGTCACACGCATGGCCGACTTCAAAGGCTACATCAGCGACCTGGGCGGACCCAGCGCCAACATGTATGGCATGCACGGACGCGATTTGGAGCGCTGCAAACTGTGCCGTCGCCCGTCGTGCCTGCATCCCAAGCCCTGCCCCAACCTCAACACCGATCACAGTGCCCTGCTCGACATTTACCACAGCGTGGATGCCCTGCCCCAGGTGAAGAAATCGTTCATCGGCAGCGGAGTGCGCTACGACCTGTCGATGCACCACACCGGCGACCCGGCCATCGACAAGGTGAATGCCCAGTTCAACGAGGAGTTGATTCGCTTCCACGTCTCGGGCCGGCTCAAAGTGGCGCCCGAGCACACCAGCGACGCGGTTTTGTCGGTTATGCGCAAACCGTCGTTTGAGCAGTTCCGTCGTTTCAAAGCCATCTTCGACCGTGTGAACCAGCGTTACCAGCTGCGCCAGCAACTTATTCCCTACTTCATCTCGTCGCACCCCGGCTGCCATGAGGAAGACATGGCCGAGCTGGCCGTGCTCACCAAGGAACTGGATTTCCACCTCGAGCAAGTGCAGGACTTCACCCCCACGCCCATGACTGTCTCTACCGAGACCTACTTCACAGACCTGCACCCCTACACGCTGCAGCCGGTGTTCACCGCACACACCAAAGAGGAGAAACTGGCCCAGAGACAATATTTCTTCTGGTACGACAAGCAATACCGGCACGCCATCCAGCAGGCACTGCGACGCCTGCACCGCCCCGACCTGCTCGCCCGCCTGTATCCCGGTGTTCCGAGACAAAACGCCCCCCACACAAATAAATCAGAGTATAACCGACATAAGAGACACAAAGGTTGACGAAGCAACGAGCCGTTGCAAGTGCTGCAACGGCTCTGACTGATATATTCTATTGATACGGGAATTTGAAAATCATATTTTCAGAATAATGTTAATCATCACATTATCTTAGGCAACCGATTCGCCAAGGCAAGAAGCACCGCCGTTAATCATATTTGTTTTTCAAATCATAAATATGGAATATAATAATGTTTTTGTTTCCGCTAAGTACACCCTTCACAATTTTCCAAGGCATCAGCTATAGCTTTAGATATTTGCTGTCCAGTCAACAATTCAATCCATAGCCATTGTCCATTAGGATTACATTCAAGGAAAACATACTTATTTTCGGGAGTTACAATATAATCAAACGCTCCAAAATTAAGCCCCATTTCTTTAAGGAATGCAATACATTTGTTCTCTATCTCTTTTGGCAATTGGATGGATTCATGTTTGATATTGTAATCATATCCCTGCCGCCAATCGATTTTACCTTGATCTTCTTGCATCACCTGAGAATCTATTTTACAAGCAAACACTTTTCTGCCTACCACAGTCACGCGCACTTCATAAGCCTTTTCAACATAGTTTTGAAGGAAACTTACTGTTTGACTAAAAGCATCATCAGGTATGCCCATCAATGAGTCAGATGCTAACTTTTTGGTATAGAAAACGTACGCATTTTCATTATCACTTATGTTACTAAACCCATCAATGGGCTTCAAAATCAACTCACGATATTTTTTTGCAAAATCAATCATATCTTGTTTTTTATTTGAAAAACAAGATGATGGAACTTCAAAGCCAACCTGTTGTGCAATCCTAATCTGAAGCATTTTTGATGATGCATATCGGTCATTAACAATATTGCCAATTGAAAACACATCTTTTAAATAATACCTTATAAATGACAGAAAGCCAGCCGCTTCATTAAGATTTAATTTATTGACTTCTTCTGAACTATTTATCAACAACTCTTTAGGTGGCTCTGGTCTTCTATCCCAAATAGACGTAATTTCAGACCCTTTGACTGTCAATCCACTGTGCACATTTTTAATAACAAAATCACAATTATTTGAATTGTTCCACCAACTAAATTCATAATCCGTTAAAAGGCATTCAGTATTAAAGCGGAACACCCGTGTGCCCCGCTTATTTAGGATTTCAATCACTGGTGTAGGATGTACGTCCTCCTTGTTCGTGAAAATCAGAATCATTTCACATATTTTTGGTCGTCAATTTCATTCTTTTTATCAGAGTTATGACAATGATTTACGTCTATTTTCGTAACACGAACCTTTAGACTTCTCGTACCCACCATCCTACCACATTCAATTGGTATGATTTGACTAATTTGGTCGTAATAAGAGATGCAAGGTGTTTCGTCACATTCAATTTTAGTTGGTTTACTGAAACCCATTAACAAAGGCATCGAATTGCCTTGAATTTGTGTTCGATTGTAAAGCATAATGTTGTGATTTAATTGTGAAACAAAATGTGGATATAATATTTAGTCCTTAAATAAAGGAACACCTATAAATACTTTATGAAATTCATGCCAATAAGGCCAGCATTTGCCAGACGGTGAACTTGGATGATGCACACACAGAGATGGAATCTCTTTGCCATTAACTTTATAATGCCATACCCGAGCAGAATCGGCACCTATTGTCAAACTGCTTTCAGTTCCTTCCCACGCAGGCAAAAGATCATATAATCGAGAGCCCCACACAATAATAGCATCAGGCTGATACAACTCGAGAAGTTCATGGAAGGCCTCTTCACTAACTTGAATTGCTTCAAAGTCGGGAGCAACTCGTGCTCCAGTAGCAGTGGCTTGAAAATAATTATAGAATACCACACTATTCCATAACATCTCGCGCTCATTTTGTGTCAACTCACGACCTGCCAACGCTCTCTCAAAACAGAGGAATGTTTGTTGATACGACTCACCACGATAATCATTAACAAACTCCTCAATCACATCTTGAGTCTGCGAAAAACATTCGGGGCGCATATTACCCTTAACACACTTTTTACATTTTCCAGAGTTCAAGTCGTTGCAATAATGACTTTCGCCTAATACGAGAACTTTTTTGTTGAAAACGCCTCCTGTGGTATAGTCTTTTCCACCCAGGGTTCAAATAAAATACTTTTATATTTCATAGTCAACAATTTATTATATGGTTTTATTATTTTGAATTATTGTATTCTATCATTCTAGCGGCTAAAGTAGAATATAGATGCGCCATATTGCGGCAGAGGTTTTATTTTTTTCAATTATTCATCATAGGTATCTATCATTATCAATGTCAGGCGCTGCCCTAATCTGACAATAAAAAAACGAAGCGTGGGCTGCTTATGCCACACTTCGCTGATTGATGGTCGTAGGAATCACCAAAAGTGCAAGAAGGGGTATAATGTGAGCAGTCCACGCTATAGCATGGAAGCCGCCACGCTCTTTCCCTTGCACATGTAAAGAATTTCCTACGTTCTCAATCAGCAAGAAATAAGCATAACGCTTCGATATCAAAATTTCTTTGGATTATTCAATCCATCTGCAAATATACTTCAATTTTCTTATAAATCAAAATTTTGTAGAAATATTTTAGTAAATTCGCATCGTTAAATAAATAGTTACACATGAAGAAACTGACTGAATTACTACTGATAGCCGCCATCACGGCGATGACGGGCTGCGTGAGCATCATGACCAATAACGCGGGAGTGAGCCGCACTACCGTGGTGCACGACACGGTGTGGGTGGCGGCAATGCCTGCCGACACACTGACCTATAACCTGCCATGCCAGGTCATCAGCATCCACCCCGAGAAGCCGGGCAAGGCGTTGCTCTTCTTATGGCTGCACGGCGGCGTGCGCGACCGCAAGATCCACAGCTATTTCAAGCACCGCAACCACTGGGACAACTGCGCTGCCGACGACTCAATCATCCACTACCTGCGCCGCCACGACATCAAGGCCATAGCCCTGCTGCCCATGTGCCACAAGGCCGACAGCACACAGTGCGTCTATTGGGATGCTTGCTACGACGACGTGAAGCACATGATCGACAACCTGGTGAACAAGGGACTGGTGGACGCGCGCCGCATCTATGTGGCCGGCTCGTCGGACGGTGGCATGGGTGCTTGGAACTATGTGGCACGTCACCCCGAGGTGTTTGCCGCTGCCATCTCCATGTCGTGTTCCGAGCCGCTGATGACCACCGTACCCACCTATTTCTATAACACCGCCGACGAGAAAGACTGCACACAACAGGTGGCCGACTTGAAGAGAAAAGGAGCCAACATTCTGGATTACCGTCACTGCCCGCAACTGCGCCACGGCGGCGACGCCACCCTGTGCACCGACGAGTTGCTCACTGAGTTCTTTAGCCACAAAAAATAGCACTAGCCAACGGCGCCAAAACCATGATTGGCTTATCATAACGCAGCGTTTGTCGAGAAATGTTGTGACGTTTTTTTACTTTTTGCTGTTTCCGCAGTCTAAAAGACAAACATTTAATAACTTTTCAAAATGAAGAAAGTGACATTGGCAGCCTTGAGTGCTGCACTATTGATGATGAGCAGTTGCACCACGTCCAACCAGTTCTATGGCGCAGCAACAGGGGCCTCGCTGGGTGGCTTGTTCGGCTCGGCCATAGGTGGCCTCTCGGGTGGTCCACGGGGCCATCGCATGGGCACCGTGGTGGGAATGGCCGTGGGAGCCGCTGTTGGAGCCGCCGCCACTGCTCCCAAAACACAAGATGGCAACTACCGGTCGTCGGACTATTCACGCGACTATGAATATGACGACTACCGCCAGAACAACACCTATAGCCCCTATGCCGGCATCGAGATCGACGACATCCGTTTTATGGACCCCAACCGCAGCGATGCCATCGAAGCCGGCGAGCACGCACAGCTGTCGTTTGTGGTGCGAAACCGCGGCAACCAGTATGCCTACGATTTGGCACCCGTGATCACCGTCACCGGCACCAAGCACATTTTCCTGTCGCCTACGGCCATCATTGGTGAACTGGCTCCCGGCGGCGCAGTGCGCTATCAGGCCGAAGTGGTGGCCACCAACAAACTGCGATCGGGCACGGCCGACTTCGCCATCAGCCTGTCGGACGGCGACCACCTCTACACGCTGGGATCGTTCCAGCTGCGCACCCGCAGCCGCTAACACGCTATATCCCTTCATCCTATAAGGCTCACCCTGATTTTATTTTGGGGTGAGCTCTTTTTTTGCTATTTTTGTCTGTCGGTTCACTTTAATAGTTTTTTTTCGTGGCCCGATGCAGCAAATTTAATTTTTGTTGTCTTAATACTGATGAATTTGCAAAAACACATCATTCATGCCGAGGAGATGTTGAATCGCGCTCGCAGGGGTGACAGCCGCGCTCTGGAAATGCTTTACAAGCAACACCACGAACGCCTGCTGGCCATCGCGTGCCGCTATATCCCCGATGTGGAGACGGCACGTGATGTCGAGCACGACGCGTGGGTGATGATTCTCACCTCGCTCGACTCGCTGCACGATTCATCAAAAATCGCATCATGGATGGGGAGCATCGTGCGAAACATGGCACTCAACTACCTCAAACTGAGCCACAACAACCAGCACGTTCCACTCGAGCAAGCCGACCACACCGTCACCGAACCGGCTAGCAATGGCACGCCGCCCATCTCCGTCGCACTTATTCAAGAAATGGTGCAGCGGCTGCCACATGGATATGAACAGGTGTTCAGGCTCAGCACATTTGAGGGGCTTAGCCACCAAGAAATAGGCCAAAGGCTGGGCATCACAGCCAGCAGCAGCCGCTCACAACTGACAAGGGCCAGGAAAATGCTGCAAGAAATGCTTAAACGGCACTGGGCATTGCTGGCCACCCTACTGGCACTCTTGCTGCCGCTTGGCATCGTGATGATGAACAGAAACAGAAGCGACGCCGACAGCAATGGGCAAAGGCCGGTTGCCAACAACCGACAACCAAAGGCCACCGCCAATAGCTCATCGACAGCAACCATTGCCGCAACCCTTCCACAGCGGACCTCAAATGCTTGCTCAACTACCGGCACCAATCCTGTGGCACCGGCAGTGATGAACCTTGGCACGGCAGCAGGCGCAAGCACAAGCGATTCGGCCAACCTCATAGCCAGCTTTACAACTCCGCACTTGCCATCGTCGAGCATACCGGCAACGATAACAAGAGTGCCCGAATTAAGACAAAACTGGCAACAATCCACCGCGACACAAAACGTTCCACCACGGCGACGCATCAACCTGCACCTGGCCTACGGCGGAGCTCCGGCCGCCACCTCATCGCTGACCGACAATTTCCTTTCGGTCATCAACTTTGCCGGCGGCGAGACTCAACGCTCGATGCGGCTTTACAATGCTAAAGAATTCCATGAATATCTGCGCAACAACGTGGGCTATATGGACTCGGTGGACGCTAAAGGCATGACACTCATAGGAAAGGAACTGAACGATACGCTTGAGAGTACTCCTCCAATCGACAGTTCGGACAAAAGTGATGGCAGTACAACACCACTAAAGGAGACCAAGCACCACGAGCGGCCTCGCACCGTTCAGCTGTCGCTGAGCATGCCACTGTCGCCTCGATGGACCTTGACATCGGGCCTGGGCTTCACTTGGATGAAATCCACTTTCGAGACCGATTTGGGCAATAACAACCACAACATCCGCCGCACGCAACGGCTGTACTATCTGAACGTTCCGCTAGGTGCCACCTACACGATTTGGCAACGCCGGCGGTGGTCGGTTTACGCATCGGGCAGTGTGCGACTCGACATCCCCGTGCGCGGGCGTGAAACCACGCAATACATTTACACCGGTTCGGTTCCACATGCTGCGGGCGACTCGCTAGTGTTCCCAAGCACACATGCACCCGTAAAAGCACCCTGGCAATGGTCGGTGGGAGCCGGAGTGGGTGTTCAGTATCAATTGCTGCCACATGTAAACGCCTACTTCGAACCCGGCTTCCGCTATTACATCCCCACCGGCAGTCCGGTAGAAACCTACCGCACGGTGCACCCCTTCGACGTGGCGCTGCCCTTCGGCATCCGCATTGTTCCTTAATTCTGAGTGCGCATCATGCTATTTAATTCTTTTGAGTTTATAGTGTTTATGCCGGTGGTGTTCACGCTCTACTGGTTTGTGTTCGGCACGCGGCGGACACAGAACCTGTTTATAGTCGTTGCCAGCTATGTGTTCTACGGTTGGTGGGACTGGCGTTTTCTTGCTCTTATCGCATTTACCACGGCCTGCAGCTATGTCGGCGGACTTGTCATGATCTACAGGCCAGGCTGGAAACGCCTCGTCGGCATCTTCAATGCGGTGCTGACACTAGGCATTTTAGGCGTTTTCAAGTATTTTAACTTTTTTGCCCACAGCCTATTGTCGTTAATATCTCTCATGGGCATGGATCTTGACTGGTGCACTGTCAACGTCGTCCTCCCGGTTGGCATCAGTTTTTACACGTTTCAAGCCTTGAGTTACACCATCGATGTGGCGCGTGGACGCATCGCCCCCACTCGCGACATAGTTGCGTTTTTTGCCTATATCAGTTTTTTCCCTCAGCTGGTTGCCGGCCCCATCGAACGTGCGTCCGACCTGCTCCCGCAGTTTCTGAGTGCACGTCGTTTTAGTTACCATCAAGCAGTAGACGGGATGAGGCAGATGCTATGGGGGTTTTTCAAGAAGATGGTCGTAGCCGACAATTGCGCCATTGCCGTAAATCACATTTGGGCCGACTATCAGCACGCCGACAGCATCACGCTCATAATGGGGGCGGTTTTATTCTCATTTCAAATCTATGGCGATTTCTCGGGCTATAGCGACATCGCCATCGGTTGCGCTCGGCTGTTTGGCATCCGGCTCTCGCAAAATTTTTATTTCCCATATTTCGCTCATAATATCCGCGACTTCTGGCGGCGGTGGCACATCTCGCTCATGCGCTGGTTCACAGACTACGTGTATATTCCGTTAGGTGGAAGCCATTGCACTCAATGGAAGCACATGCGCAACATCTTCATTGTCTTCTCGCTGAGTGGCCTGTGGCATGGGGCCAACTGGACTTTCATCACTTGGGGTATCTTCCATGCAACCTTGCTTTGCGGCTATTTGTTGTTGCGCGACAAAAATGGCCTTAAACTGAATTCTTTCAAGAAAGTGGCCACTACTATCGCCACATTCACGCTTGTCACCATCGGATGGATTATCTTCAGGACCCCCACCCTGCACGATGCCTACCATTATTTACAACATATCTTCACAATGTCTGGCAATGATTCAGTCCGTTTCAATTTGCTCAACTTAACCATTTCTCTAGCCGCCATTACCGCCATGATGGGAGTGGAATGGATGGGGCGCCACCACGAGTATGCACTGCAATTTGTTACCGGAAAAACATGGAACGGGCACCCAGTGCCCCGATATGCGCTCTACGTGGCTTTAGCTTTGAGCATTTGCGTTTTTTCAGGCACACAATCACAATTTATCTATTTCCAATTCTGAGCATGAATCACTTCCTAATCAAGACATTGAGCATTATCCTCTTGTTTGTGGCGGTTATCGCTGCTCTTGCGTGGCTCACTCCGGTGGACCCAAACAATTATCTCATGGCCTACAACAAAAAAATGACATGGCTGGAAACGTGCCCCCAACCCCGCTTCATCTTCATCGGTGGTAGTAACCTGGCATTTGGACTCGACTCGCACATGATTCAGGACTCACTGCATTGCCACGTAGTAAATATGGGGCTTCATGGCGGAATAGGCATTCGTTATCCTGTTGAAGACTGCTTGAAGCACATCCGCCCTCATGACATAGTGGTGCTACAATTTGAATATGGCAATTTCTTCTCGGGAGGTAATGGCGAACTGGAGACTATGCCCCAATTCATGATGGCCATCGGATGGAAAAACAAGGATAAGTTAAACACCCGGCAACTCATCAACGTGATTGCGGGACTGCCACGACTGGCTGTCGGAAACGCCAAACGTCTCGCAATGGCATGCAGGGAAGATGCTCTCCATGCAGATCTCCCTCACAACACATTTCACTATGCGGCAAGCGGATTCAACGAACTGGGTGATGAAGTGAGCCACTGGACACTGCCACCACAAGCGGTCGAATCATCAAGCTTTATGGCTTCAACAGCCATCAATCGGGATTTCATGGCATGGCTGAAGAATGTCATTTCGCGTTATGAAAAATGTGGAGCCACCGTGGTCATGCTACCGCCAGTGTGCCCTAAAAGTCATTTCGACTATTGTTACAATAGCTACATCGATCATGCGCTGGACAGCATTGGACGGCCCTATGCAATTCCACCCGTGGCCATGACACTTGACGACCGCTATGCCTACAATGGCGGTTATCATATTAATCGTGATGGGGTCACGATAAACAGCCGGCGCATCATCTCAGTATTGAGAAACTTGCACATTCCAGAAAAAGGCAGTAATTTTGCTGAAAAACAGCGAAATCACGCTGCGTCTCGGCAATAAAAATGAATCAATTCATTTTATTGCTCTTAACTTGCAGTATTTTTGAGCAATGAACATCAATCCAGAACTCCAGCAATATATTGAGAACGAGATTCTGCCGCGTTATGACCATCACGATGCGGCCCATCGGCGCGACCATGCTCACACCGTCATAGAACAAAGCCTGATGATTGTCGGAAATCTGCAACAAGAAGGGCACCATGTCGATGCCGATATGGCATACACCATAGCGGCCTATCACGACACCGGCCTCAGTGAAGGCCGTGACATCCATCACCTGGCCAGTGGACGCATCATCCGCAATGACCAACGGTTACGCCAATGGTTCACGCCCCAGCAGATTGAGGTCATGGCCCAGGCCGCCGAAGATCACAGAGCATCGGCCAAGCAAGAGCCACGCAGCATTTATGGTCGCATTGTGGCCGAGGCCGACCGCGTGATTGTGCCCGAAGTCATTGTGCAACGCACTATTCAATTTGGCCTTGACCATTATCCGGAACTCACCACCGAAGAGCATTACCGACGCATGGTGCAGCACTTGAAAGAGAAATATGGACCAGGTGGTTATCTGCAACTTTACTTCCCTCATAGCCCTAATGCCAAAAGACTTGCCGATCTCAGGCAACTCATCGGCAATGAAAAAGAACTCAGACTTCTGTTCAACATCATTTACACACGGCTCACCGCAGAAAACGCTTGATGTGGCTGGTCTTGAACACCCAGCAGGTGTTTTCCTCCAGCCGCCGCATCAGTCCATGGTGCTGCAAGGGAATGCCGGCAAAACCGGTCGTGTTTTCATAGTAATCGCGACCCATCGTCAGGATGCCATACACTTGGCCGTCTTTATACACCGGGCATCCGCTGGCGCCATGCGTGATGCGCTCGGCGGTCGAAATCTGGAAATATCCGTCTTCATCGGCATCACCACGCACGATGCACGGCGTATAGACCTGCACCGGCCGTCCATCGCGCATCTGCCAGCACAGCACTTCCAGTTCATCGTCTTTCGCTGCGTCCTTGTCACTCAGCGACAATGGGCTGGGCATGTCGCCTAACGGATAAATGGCTACATCATATCCCAGTTTATCGTCGGCCACCACCTGGCGAGGCGACCACAGTATATGCTCCAGTGGATGGAAATCATCGCCATTGCGCACATAATAGGTCATGGGCGATTGGAGCACATGGCTGGCGGTGAGCAAATGGCCATCTATACAAAAAGCAGTGCCGGCAAACGACCGTTCGTCGCCTGCCCGCCTGAAGATGGGCATCACATAGTTTTTCACTTCCATAGGTCAACTGTTTTTTGACCTATGGAAGCAAAAAGTGTGCCATGACCGAATTCATGTCAGCTATTATACCGACCCTCGATAATGTCCCAGTCAATAATCTGCCACATGGCCGACAGATGGTCGGGACGACGATTCTGGTAATCCAAATAATAGGCATGCTCCCACACATCCATCGTGAGCAACGGACGCAGGCCGTGCTGCAACGGATTAGAGGCATTTGATTCCTGAGTAATCACCAACTTTCCATCGGGATCAACCGACAACCACACCCAACCAGAGCCAAACAGACCGGCACCGGCTTTTACGAATGCTTGCTTGAAATTCTCAAACGAGCCATACTCCACATCAATGGCCGCAGCCAACGGGCCATTAGGGAAGTTGTCGGCCTGAACTGGAGCAAACTGCATGAAATACATGTTGTGATTCAGCAACTGTCCCGCATTATTGAGCAACGCCCCATCGGCTTTTTGAACGATTTCCTCGAGCGGCATTCCCTCAAACCCACTGCCGGGCAGAGCTGCATTCACATTATTAAGATAGGTAAGCAAGTGCTTTCCGTGATGGAAACGCAGGGTCTCGGCACTGATTACAGGCTCCAGGGCTCCCAGTCCATAAGGAAGTCTAATCAGTTCAAACTTACCATTCACAGGCTTTGTCTTATTCATAAGTTTTAATGGTTTTAGAAGTTTTATAAAGGTTTCATTTTCGTCACGGCAAAAGTAACGATTAATTCGATATCCACAAAAATATTTCATTTAAAATTTATTTATTTCATCACTATCCTTCTTTCTTCGGATTATTATTGCTAAATTTGCCGATAAATTATTTCTTTGTTTAACCATTAATCCTTTTACATGACTATGAAAAAATATGTTTGTGACGCATGTGGATACGTTTACGATCCCGCAGTAGGTGACCCCGATAACGGCATCGCTCCCGGCACCGCCTTTGAAGACCTGCCCGAAGACTGGGCCTGCCCTCTGTGTGGCGTGGGCAAGGACATGTTCTCTCCTGCCGAGGATTAATCGTCGCATTTCTAGCAAAAACTGTCACTGAATCCAAGAAAAACGAGGGCTTAGTGACAGTTTGTCGTTTATTCTTGCCATTTTTTGAAAAAAGTTTTTTATCTTTGCATCGAGATAACGACTTGCCCCATGAGACCTGCATTTGCCTTCATCATTTCAGTATTAGCCGCCGCAATTAACGCCACGGCACAGCAAGCCCCCGATTCGCTGTACGTCTCCATCACCGACTTACCCGATGTCTCGGTCTTTCTGCCCGCGCCATCCGACACTGCCAGCATGGAATTTGCCGACGACTTCTACCAGTGGCAATGGGGTGTAAAACAGCGCACAAGCCTGCGTGGCCAGCAAGCCAGCGATGACTCGCGGTACGGTATCGAGAACATGGCCTCCATTTTTGGCACCGTGCTCAACATCACCATCAATTCCGAGAACACACCAGCCATTTATCGTCTCTTGAGCAAAGCGGCCCGCACTGGAGCACAAAGCACTTTCAGCGCCAAATCTCATTTTTATCGCAAGTCACCACTCCAGCAGCTCAATCAGCAACCCTGGGGAGAATATGACACGAACACCGACACCGGTTCCTACCCGTCGGCTCACGCCGCCATGGGATGGGCCTCGGCTTTGGTCCTGGCTGAAATGTATCCCGACCTGCAAGACCGAATTCTCTCGCGAGGGTTTGAATACGGGCAGAGCCGTGTCATTACCGGGGCACACTGGCAGAGCGACGTGGATGCCGGCCGCCTGTGTGCAGCCGCCGCTCTTGCACGCATGCACTCCGACTCACAATTTGGCAATGACATGCAAGCGGCACAAACCGAGTACCGGCACCTTATTCAAGACAGCAACCCTACAGTGGCTGGTTGGCCACAGGGAGAGAACTTCCTGCCTGTGGCCGTCGACACCGTCAGCAACCGTTACTATGGCGACGTGATAGGCCTATGGCACATGAAGCCCGAGCGCACCACCGCACGCGGCACTGAAGCTGTGGCCGATGCTTGCAACACCGACTCGGCACTGCTGGTGACCTTTGCACCAGCAATGGGTATCGGAGATATTTCCTTAGACAGCGTTCCGGCATTGCTGCGGCTTATCGGCGAAGCAAGAAGTGCCTTTATACAATCGGCCACTCAATTAAGTGCCACTAAGTTCCGCAAGCGTCCATTTGTCAAGCTGGGCGGCCCCACTCTCCTGCCTGCTGGCGAACAGGAAGCCGCCACCACATCGAGCTTCCCGTCGACCGATGCCGCGCTTGGATGGGGATTGGCTTTAATTCTGGCCGAGTTAATGCCCGGCTGCCAAAACGCCATTCTCCAACGCGGATATGAATATGGTCGCAGCAGCATTATCACCAGATACCACTATCCCAGCGACGTGCAAGCAGGCCGCAACCTTGCCACCGCCGTTGTTGCACGTCTGCACGCTTCACCCGACTTCACGTCACTGTTCCAAGCCACCCAAGCGCAGCTCACTCCACATTCTCCCGAACAGGAACCTTAATCTCTGGTCCTCGATAGTCCGGCACTAAAGCCAGCATTCTCAACGCGTTACCGAGCAATTGGTTGAATGAGAGTTTAGAAATAAACACGAAAAACTAAAAACAACATGAAAGCAATCGGAAAAATCGCTCTGAGCATCTTCTTAGTATGTACCGTGGTGGTTATAGCATGTAACACCATTGTCAAAGTCGATGCAAGCGACAAAATCTATGACGCCGTAACCGACATTCCGCACAATCGAGTGGCTCTGTTACTGGGAACCGCACCTTTTACTCCGGCGGGAGCGCACAACTACTACTTCGACTATCGCATCGAGGCCGCTGCACAACTTTTTCAAGCAGGAAAAATCGAATACATTCTAGTGAGTGGCGACAATCATGTGAAAACCTACGACGAACCCACCTGCATGCGCGACTCGCTCGTAGCTCATGGCGTGCCTTGCGAGCGCATTGTGCTCGATTATGCCGGTTTCCGCACGCTCGACTCCGTGGTCAGAGCCAAAGAAATATTCGGACAAGACAAATTCACCATCATCTCCCAACAGTTCCACAACGAGCGGGCGCTATATCTAGCTCGCCACAACGGCATTGACGCCGTGGCCCTCAATGCCAAAGACGTGCGCCGACCCAGCAAGTGGCTTAAGATTCACTCCCGCGAAGCACTGGCACGCGTGAAGATGTTCATCGATTTGGCATTCGGCAAACAACCCCATTTCTTGGGAAATAGAATTGAAATTAAATGATTAATGTGAAGACTCAGTTTTCCGAGTCCTCTGAGATATAAGAGTCCTCCGAGATTACCGAGTCAAATAGCTCTGTTCTCTCGGTTCTCCCATCTTGTAACTTTCTCTTCTCCACCATTCTATTACCGTAATCAACAAAAAACAAACATCCCTTGCAAACACCGATTTTTTTCATTAAATTTGCACTGAAATAATTGCTGATTTATGCCAAACACAAAAAACTTCATATTGCGCTGCATGGTGCTTGACGAGATGTTGAGCGATCGCCACCACTATTATGACATTCACGGTTTAGTGGAAAAGGTGAATGACAAACTGGAGAAAGACTGTTATGAAAAGGTGACGAGACGCTGCATCGAGAAAGACCTCAAGGCCATAGAATATGAGCCTTTTTATGCCGAATTGGAGACTTATCCAGCAGCTGGCAAAACATGCAAGCGCTATAAAGACCCTGAGTTTTCCATTTTCAAGAAAAAGCTGAGCAACGATGAAAAGTTGCTGTTGAAAGAAGTGCTGGGCACACTCGGGCAATTTGACGGCCTCGACAATTTCACTTGGCTCGGCACCTTGGCTAAAGGGCTTGGTGTGAAAACCAAGGAGCCAATCATTGAGTTCAGCACAAGTCCTATGGGACAATCCCCTTTCTTGGGTCAACTGTTTACGGCCATTTCTAATCATGTCGCAGTCGAATTGACTTACAAGAAATTCAATGTTGAAAACACCCAACAAATTATCATACATCCGTACAAACTCAAGCAGTACAACAACCGCTGGTATGTGCTTGGGATTACAAATGAAGATTACCTCAATGGAAATTATCCCCTTGACAGGATTATTGAAATTGTTGAGAGGCCAGAAATTAAATTTAGAAAAACAAGCGAGGACATTACTGAGCAGTTTGAGGACGTGATTGGTGTGACCGTTTATCAGGACAGACCGGTGGAAAGAATCATTCTTTGGGCTTCCGATGACGCATATCCTTATATTGAAACGAAACCAATGCACGGCTCATTCAAGCCAATCAGAAATGAAAAGGCTGAAGCATTACGCTGTCAATATCCAAAATTAAAAGGTGGTCATTTCTTTCAACTGGAATGTATAGAGAATTACGAACTCATAAGAGAGCTGTGTTCTTTTGGAAAAGAACTGCTTGTTCTTTTGCCACAGCACATCCAAGACACAGTTTTCAACCGAATCTCATCACATAACAACGAATATTTGACTTTGCGAACATAGTGTTCGCAACCACGCAATAACTTTGCACCGAAATTATTTTATATTAATATTAGTTGATAGAAGAAATATGGAATTGAAAGAAATTCAAAAAATTAGAGAATGTATCTCTTCATGCAAAAGAGACGATGGCTGGTCCAAAATGGCGTCAGTAGGGAAGAGAATGAATGCTCAAAACATCAATATCAAAAAAATGGGATATAACAAATTAAAACCATTTTTTGAAGACTTGAAAGACTATTTTGAGGTTAGTACAGATGAATCTAACCTGCCATTAGTTAGAGTTAAATTAACGGATGATGGCAAGTGTCGAGTGAGAATCCAAAGTGAAAACAAGATCACTTATCTAACACAATGGGCGAATATCGACTTGAAAACAGCAATTGAATCATTGAGGAAATTAGCAATAGATGAAACATGGACATTCGGAAAGGAAAATGAAGAATATCCAAGTCCCATCTTGGCAAAATATCTAAAGTGGACCTTCGTAAAGCTCATGCGCGAGAAAAAGATTCTCGAAGAAAACGGATTTGCAGCCTTTAATACTGGGCTAGTAGATGTGTTTTACAAACCAATCTATGCTGTATTTGATAAAAACAAGAACCAAAATAAACAGCCATGGCATTTTGTCGGATTCTGCGTTGCTGGCAGTAGCAAAAGCGCTGCTGCTCGGATTCTAACAGATAACTTTCATGAATTACCTAAACGTGCAATTTATATTCAAAAATACGATGATGTTATGTTTGATACGACCCTTCGTATTGATGTGAATTGGGAGCATATTATTCTTGAAAACATAGAAAGGCTGCCAACAACACTGCTGCAACAAATCTGCAAAGATATATTTGAAATAAGTGAGCCATCATTAATTCAAGAAAAGGAAAAATACTACAACTCATTACGTGAGTGTCTTGAAAGCAATCCCCAACATCTTTCACTTATATCAAGTATAATGAATATGGCAATGGATGTAGCCAAACTGCGTGTAGAATGGAACTACAAAACCGCAATTCCCATCTATTATCCTAAAGAAGATAAAGTGCACTTGATTTTGCCTTTGGCTCTTAACATCAACGACCCAGAGGAAATATCAATAGCTTTGGTTATGACTAAAACCCGTGCAGGGAATTATAGAGCTGTTACCATTTTTACATTGGATATGGCTTATAGTAACGCTCGATTAGTAACCAGACCATCTAGTGATTGGCTTAAAATTGGAACTAAAAAAAAAGATGAAGAAGAAACTAAGAATTAATCTATGACATATTCAGAGCAAGATTAATTGAATTATTTGCGAACATAGTGTTCGCAACCACGCAATAACTTTGCACCGAAAAACAAAATAACACATGATGAAGACAACTATAAACATAAAGAATTTCAGAGTGTTCGATGAGAATGGCGCAACATTTGAATTGAACCCAATTACCATTTTGACAGGCAGCAACAGTTCGGGTAAAAGCTCTATTAATAAAGCTATAATGCTGCTTAAAACATATATCGATCATATTAGAGAGGACATTCGCAAAGGTAACAAACCGAATTTAAGTGCTTATAAACTTGATTTTGCATCAACTGCAGGTACGTTGAAACTTGGTAGCTTTCATCAAGCTCTTCATCGGGGAAGTCAAAATGAATTAATTACTTTTGAGATAACTACTTATTCAAGACTTCTGGGAGAAGACATTGTCGTGACTTTAGCGTTTGGACCAGATAAAAATGACATTATGGACAATGGGTACCTGCGGATAATTGAATTTAAAAAAATGGACGGTACATTACTATATAATTGTAAGTGTCCACAAAATCAACGATCTGTTTCCACAGCCGATTTTGATGGTTTGAAAGACGGATTCTTTAGATTTCTTAATACGATTATTAATTGGAGTCTGGCCTCATATCAAAATAATATGATTGATAACAAACAAAAATATTTAGATTTTGCTGAGGCATGGGGATTTGACATAGATAGCGATAACGTTGTTTCTATGGGAAGTCTTTTTGAGGAAAAGCGCAAAAAATATGTTGATATCATTCGTGATTACGACAATATGTATAAGAACAATTTGAAAGATTTTTGCTTCTCAAATTCCGAACCACATATTGAATTGTATGAAACCAATCCGTTTTATGAAATAATAAAAGAAAGACTGAAAGGTGAATTGTCTTTGATTGAGAATGCTTTTAAAATGGGGACTCTTTTTTATATTCCTATTCTTGAAGATGTGTGGTGTATGGATAAAACTAAAGTGCGCTCCTATTTGACACCATTTATAGAAGATAAGAGCCATAATATTGCAGTTTTTAATGAGATAATGGATGATTTTGAGGAGAGTGACTTTAATTACTTTGGTGAGTATTTCAAAGAAAAAGAATATGAGTATATTAATAGGGTTTACTCAGGATCAAAATCTTCAGTTTTTCTTTCCTCTGACATAGACCCTTTGGACTTAAAGTCTAATTTTGAATACAGCTGGAGGAGCGACAAAGAGTTAAAAGAATTTGTTGAAGAAGGACGAAAAGTGTTACACATAGACAAGAATGAACAAATAAATACTCAGGTTAAGAGGCTGAGAAGACTACGCTGCAATATTATATGGATTCTCAGAATTCTTAACAACGCAAATATTTCTTCTGCAAAAATAGGTCAGGAATATAAATGCTATGGCTTATTCCAAAAATATATTAAGTGGGCATTTAATGATATTATCTCAACGATAGTATCTGGACAGTTTGATTATTACACGTCAGACTCATCAGAGATTAAAAGAATTTATACAATGGAATCAGACGATGAGTTTTCATCCACCCTTTTAGAATATGCGGAGTGCGTTAGACAGTTCCGTAATATCAAGAAAAAACAACTTGTAGATTCTGTTGTTACAGACCAATATGAAACTCGTATGAGATTAAAAGAAAGTAAGTTTACGCCAGGTCGTTTCATTAACAAATGGCTTAAAGCTTTGGGTATTGCTGATAAAATCAAGATTGAATACAAAGCTGGCGGTTTGGGGCTAACCATTTCAACACGTAAGGCAAACGAAAACAAATCATTGCTTTTGGCTGACCAAGGTGTAGGTATCACACAACTGGTAGCACTATTATTACGCATTGAATCTAATATCATGAATAAGCTTATTTATCACTATGAAAATTGGCTCTTAGAAGACAAAAAGTATAAAATACATAAAGATCGGCTATTAATCATTGAGGAGCCAGAGATTCATTTACATCCTAAATATCAATCGCTGCTTGCAGACATGTTCTTGGAGGCGTACGAGAAATATAATATCCACTTTATTGTAGAAACGCATTCTGAATACCTTATCCGCAAGACCCAAGTTTTGGTTGCTGAAGCAAATTATGCTGATGACAAGGAATTAAAAGAGAAGAATCCATTTATGGTTTACTTTATGCCTGATAATGGCAAACCTTACGAAATGGTATATCGTACTGATGGATGTTTTGAGAATGACTTTGGCAATGGTTTCTTTGACGAAGCCGAAAAATTAGCTTTCAGAATTCTTTGAGTATGAATATATACATTGATTTTGACAATTTAAGCTCATACGCAAGCAAAGGTGGCAGTGATTCTTTTGCGGCATGTAACGAAATGTTGAGAAAGAATTTCAACATTTATTTCACATTCCCAAAAACATCTTTGGAAACCTGTAAAAAGAAAGTTCGTGAAACTATCATGCCGCTCATAAAGTCACTCACACGTGAACGCGGAAAATCAACTAATAAACCTGAGTGGGATTCAGCATTTCCTGGCCACAATTTATCAAAAAACTTCTACGAGGGGCTTACTTCGGAGCAGCTAATGTCGATTTACTGGTTAAATGATGAAAACGCAAAAGCTATGCAAGAGCACGGTAACTTGCTTTTTGCTCCAGTAGGTGACGAGTTAAAATCGTTACTCCAGTTGTTTATTGAGGGGAGGGCATATCCAATAAAGAAATACCCAATCCGTAAAATGACAGATTGGAGTATAATAGGTTGTAACGCTTCGCCTTGTACTGACATTATCATTATCGATCCATACCTTTTTGCACAATCTGATCTCCTATATGATCTAAACGCTTACAAGGTAATATCGGAAGTCGCCAAACGTGTAAAAGGGCAACCCTTAAACATCGTCATTTTCACTAATTACAAATATAACGCAGAAAGTGATAATAACTCGGATATTCCAATAACTACTATTCAGCGAAGACTTAAAGAGATAATTAAGGAGCAGTGCGGTGCAGAACCGAATATAACTATCGTAACAATGCCAAATAAAGAAGAACATGACCGTACAATCATAACGAATTATAAAGTATTTGTCAGTGGCGACTCGTTTAAGTACTTTAATGATAAGGGTAAAAACGTAAGCCGTGGACGCTGGTTTGATGTTTGTTCGCTTGCTCATAAAGAGAATCAAGAAATCGTCACAGATTACCTTAAAGACTTGCAAGAAATAATAAAAATTCAAGAAGAAAAGGGGGTAAAGAATATTTGGGGAGACGAACAATCAAATTTCTTGAATTTTACTTCAAAAGGACATTGAATATTTTTGATTGCGAACATAGCGTTCGCAAAGGGGTGATAACTTTGCAGCGTGAATGATGAGTTCACCATTTTGTTTAACTCTAAAAATCGTTTCGATATGTGTTACTTTCTGTGTTATCACCCCGAGAATGATACGCTGAGCGTAGAAATAACCCGAAAAGGGCATGTGCTGTTCACCTCATACGAGGATAAGGGCGAGGCTGCCAGCAAACCGGCTTTTATGGTTCCACGATCAGATTTCAAAGTCCATATTAAAACGAACTTTGACTTTGGCAAGGCAAGTTATTTTAAGGTGTATATCCACATTGGCGAGGCATTGCAAATCAACATCTCAGATGTGGTGTCTTACTATTGTTATCGTCCAGCTAATCCTTGCACCGCCAGATTCAATCCAGAGACCAAGACCGAGAGCTGGCTTGAGGCTTTCGAGTTGATATGTGACGTTTATAACAATCAGGACGTATGGCAGGAGAACGAACTGCTTAATAATCTGGAGGAACTTGAAACGCTGCTGCTGGAGAAAACCGACAATTTCATGTTTTCTCCATGGAACAAGAAATTGCTGTCGCCCAGCGAAGATGTTGTGATTGAATACAAGAGCCACATCTTCAAGTACATCCTTGACTGTGCCAAGGACAATGGGCTGAACAGAATTGACTTTATTTCAACCGCCCTGATGAAGATTGCCATGAAGCTTTTCCCTTTGTTTGTAAAGTCGTACAAGCAATCCAAGTCGCAAGACCTTTTGAAGAGCATTGATACTATTTACATGTTTTTCAAGGAAGAATATTGCCTGAACATGCTTGTGCAAACCTTATAACTCACCATTTTGTTTAACCTTTAGATTTAATGACTATGGCTTTTGAAGACGACATGATTGATGCAGGGTTCAACGACGCTGAAGATTATCTGGAATATCTCATGGATGAGGGCGACCGCGTGATGCAACGCCTCATCGATGAAGAAGACCGGTGGCATTATGATGAAAACTATGAGAGCTGGGAAGAATAGCTGTTATTCTTTGACTTGACTAATAAAGGTGGGTTCTGCGCATTTCACAACTTATGGAACTCACCTTTAAGAACTGATTAATTGTTGAATTTGCTTTGAAACTTTATGTGTCATTACATCACCAATTTCAATCGTAAAAGACTGTTCTCGCTGATACCGTTTAAGGTGTTGCTGGACTGCAAGTTTGAAGGAGAAGTATATAAAGGCAGCACTCCATTTTGGCTGAACAAGATTGAAGTAGCCAAATTGCTTGCCTACCAGGAGTATTGCAAGAATCCAGGTCTGTTCCTCTCGCGATACAAGCAATACATCGACTTAAACCGCAACCATCACTTCACTCGCTATGATGTGCCACCGGCATACCATAGTAATCCGCGTTGCGAAAACCTTCGCAGCAGCTACACATATATTGTGGTGCCTGAACAAATCAAAGAAAAAGGTGCCGAAGTAATCAAGCAATACAAGGAATTCGTGCGTGAGAATTACGACTTGATTGAGCGTGGCAAGACCGAAGTGCTGGAGTTCCGCATCAATGCCAAGTTTCAAGTGAAAACCAAACTGATTCAAGGCAGCCGTCCCAACAGCGGTATAACAGATGTCGATATTGAGCATATTGATGTTGAACAATGCATTAAAGAGAAAGTGACTGAACTCAGGGAATGGATAAAAGGAGATTCAAGTAAATTCAATATTATAAAAAAGTTTGGTCGCCAAACATACAAGATAGAAAAATCAGGTTATGACGAGCCTTTTATCATGTTAAGATATACTGATAAATATATTCGAGAGGTGCTTAAGGAATTCAATGACAATTTCAAACAGCCGCTGATAGATTTATTCAACAGTTACTATGAAGCCACCAGCGGTGAGGAAAAGAGTGCGATTGAAAGCGACATTCTTGACCAACTGGGTTTCCATCCTTGCACGAAATGCGCAGCCAATTAGAAATGTTTTATAATGATGCGGTGAATAATAAATTAACAAAATAAATACTCTATAATCAAAATACCATGAAAAAGTTGAAACCGAAGAGAATTGACTGGTATCTGTTAGGAATTTGTCTTGTGTTTGTGCTATGTTGGTTGGTGCCATCTTTGATTGATACCAACAACTACATGCAGCATCCCGACATAAGAATCACCCATGATAATTGCCATTTAGTGAAAATGAAAGAAGCCATTGAGAAAATGGGGTGGGTATCAGCAACTTGTCGATATTTTCTCATTTATTGTGCCGGATGTCTGGTTTTCATCTTTCTTCCATTCAGCATTGCCGCCCGTTGGTTATTATATATCCGGCGACATTTGAAGTCGTGGATGCAAATACTACTTTTGACACTCGTCATTGCCTCTGCAATTGTCATCATTTGTATTGACCCTTGGTATTTTTTATATGCCTATTTGCTCGTCTGGGCAATTGATATTATATTTGTGGTTGTTAAACTTATTATGTATATATATTGTCGAAAGAAATACTTCATGAAGATTACAAAGAAATCGATAGGGAGAATTGTGTTGGGGTTTGCAATTGCCTGTGTGGCTGTCAAGGCTGCGGCTTGCCCCGATGACGGCTCCATCGAGCGAGACCATCACACAGGCCGTGTCCTTATCATCGCCGCCCTCGTCATTGCTTTGGCATCATTGGCAACAAGCGCATGGAAAAGACTGGGGAAAACAGTCCGTTACCTCGTTCTCTCATTCGGGGTCTTGATTGCCTTCAATCTGGCAGTCGTTGGCATGTTGTATCTCAGTCAGGAAGCCACCGACATCAACGAATCCACTTTGCTTGACGTGGCAATCTATGGCATTGTTTTGCTACCAGTCATCGACATTGCAGGGATGGCACTCGTCTTACATCTATGGTACAAACACCGCATAACCCACAATCAGCAATTGAAAAATTCATAACGCCGACCTATGGGCCGAAGCTTCTTTCGTCTGGAAATGAAAATAAAAACCGTTTTTCTTTTCATTTCGCTCACTTATTAGTAACGTTGACCCTTAGGTCAAAGTTACTTTCACGCTCGGAAATATTCAAATAAATTTGATTTTTCACTCGCTTATTCGTAACTTTGCACCCTGAAACGAAACCATAAATAAACCATAAAGCTAAACTATATTAACCGACATGACTATCAAAAATTTTGACGATTTGATTAAGCATCTCGCCGAGCGGGGTGTGAGAAAACGCGTAGCAGTAGTATGGGCATCCGACGAGTCAACACAAGAAGCCGTGGCTCGTGCTCTGAGTGAAGGATTTGTAGAGGCTATCTTCGTGGGCTGCCGCGAGCAACTCGAGCAACTCGATGCACTCAAGGCTCACAGCGAGCACATCTCTTATGTCGATACCGACGACCGTGACGAGGCTGCTCGTCTGGCAGTGGCGCTGGTGCGTGAAGGCAAGGCCGACATCTTGATGAAAGGCCTCATCAACACCGACAATCTGCTGCACGCAGTGCTTAACAAGGAAACTGGCATCCTGCCCCGCGGCAACGTGCTCACCCATGTTACCACAGCACAGATTCCCGGTTACGAACGCCTGTTGCTCTTCAGCGACGCCGCCGTTATCCCCTATCCCACTCACGAGCAGCGCATCCAGCAGGTGCGCTACATCGTGGCCATGTGCCATGCCATGGGCGTTGCCGAACCCAAGGTTTCGCTCATCCACTGCAGTGAGAAAGTCAACGAGAAGTTCTTCCCGTTCACAGTGGGTTACAAGGAAATCGCACAGATGGCAAAGGACGGCGAATTCGGTCCTTGCATCGTAGACGGTCCACTCGACATCAAGACATCATGCAACCTGCACAGCATGGAAACAAAAGGCATCGACTCGCCCATCCGCGGTGAGAGCAATGCCGTTATCTTCCCCGACATCGAAGCCGGCAACGTCTTCTACAAGACGCTCACCTGCTTCACCGGCACCGAGACTGCAGGCATCCTGCAAGGCACTATGGCACCCGTGGTGACCCCGTCGCGCAGCGACAGTGGCCCCTGCAAGTTCTATAGCTTGGCCGTGGCTGCACTCTAATGCCGCATCACAGCATGGAAGACTACATATACTTTATTAACACAACTAATTAAGAAGCAAAATGCAGATTCTAGTTATCAATCCTGGATCCACATCAACTAAAATAGCCGTCTATAACGACGAGAAATGCACTTTCAAGAAAGGGCTTACCCACTCGGTAGAAGAACTGGCTCCCTACAAGGCTGTCGTCGACCAGCACGAGTTCCGCAAAGACCTCATCGTCAAGGAACTCAAAGAAGCTGGCGTCGACATGAAATTTGATGCCGTGGTGGCCCGCGGTGGATTGCTCAAACCCATCCCCGGCGGCACCTATCGTGTGAACGACGCCATGATCAATGACGTGCGCACCAGCGAGCATCACCATGCCAGCGACCTGGGTTGCATCATTGCCCGTGAGATTGCCAAGAACATCGACGGGTGCGACGCTTTTATCGCCGATCCTGTAGTGGTGGATGAGCTCGACGACCATGCCCGCGTGTGCGGTTCACCTCTCATGCAGCGTGTGAGCATCTGGCACCCGCTCAACCAGCGTGCCATCGCCCGCCGCTATGCCAAAGAAAACGGCAAGCGCTACGAAGACCTGAACCTCATTGTTTGCCACTTGGGGGGTGGCGTTTCAATCGCTGCTCACGACCATGGCCGTGGCGTGGATGTGAATAACGCACTCGACGGAGAAGGCCCCATCGCACCCGAACGCGCCGGCACCCTGCCCGCAAGCAGCCTGGTCCGCTTGTGCTACAGTGGCAAATACACCCTTGAGGAGACTCTCAAGATGCTCAGCGGCAATGCCGGTCTGGCTGCCCTGATCGGCACCAACGACATGCGTGAGGTGGAACGTGCAATCAACGAAGACCACAACGAGAAGTACAAGTTCTATGTCGATGCCATGATTTACTCCATCGCTAAGAGCATCTGCGCTCTGGGCGCATACTTCTGCGGTAAGGTGGATGCCATTCTGCTCACCGGCGGTATGGCCTACTGGCCCTACCTGCGCGACGAAATCAAGCGCCGCGTCGAGTGGGTTGCTCCTGTGCACGTTTATCCTGGCGAAGACGAACTGGAAGCCCTGGCTGGCAACGCTCTGGCTGTGCTCCGTGGCGAACAGAAAGCCCAGGAATACAAATAAAGCAGTCGCAACACAGCAAATAAAAAAGAAGCATCGGTCTTCGACTCGCGTCAGGACTGATGCTTCTCATTTTTAGTTTTCTCACACTTAGTCTTACGGAAGGAAGATGGCTGTGACCAGCGTCAGGTAGGGCGACAAATGGCCGTCGCGTTCCCATTGCAGCTCAATGCCTAATAACTCATTCGCACTCTTCACCACATCGAAACCTACCGCCTCAAGCGAGTGGCGCAACTTGTCGGGATGGCGGCAAGGCTTTCCCTCAATACGGCTGCATGGCAATGGCCGGCACAATCGGCAACGCCCAGTAAACACACGGCTGCCAGGATGGGCGGCCTCCATTTCGTATAATTTCGGCAACCAGTCGTCCCACACTTCATCTAACGCACGCTCGATGATTTTCTTGATTTCTTCAGCGCTGTAGGTGCGCATCAACATCTCTTGATCAAAGTTGATTTTGATGCCAAACAGACGAATTCGGCCGAACCCGGCCACGCAATCGTCACCGTCAGAAGCAAGTGGCGGACATCCCCACACCTTACCGTAGTTTCTACACTCAGCGCAATAACCTTGAACTCGCTTGGCATCGCGGTACTGCGCCACATAGGTGGCGGCATCCAATGTCGCTTCGGTTTTAGTTACTATAAACATTTCAGCAAAGTTGCTCATTGAAGGCCTTCTTGTTCACTACTCGTCGATGATGTTTTTAGTGACGATTGGTTTCCCATTTTCGTCAATCAGTGGAGTTAGCCCACCGGCGTATCCGGCCTGCGCAAAAACAAACAGATAATTTACGCCTGTTTTGGTGTCAACGATAATGGCGGTTCCTTTAATAAAGCCTTCGGCCTCTCTCCATACGAATCTTTTGGGTTCTTTTTTCATAAATCTTGAGAATTAAAGATATGATTTGCAACCGCAAAGTTAAACAATTATTCTTTATGAACCTTTGGCCGAAATTACTTTCGTTCGGAAAAGCCCAAATAAATTTGGCTTTTCGCTCAGTTATTAGTAATTTTGCAAATTACTTGTGATAAAGTATAATAACTGTGAGTACAAATAAAAACGCATTCAATCAGTTTAAGGAGCAACATCCTTTTTTGCTCAATGGCGTTTTGATTGCCATTGCAGCTGTAGTGATGGGCTACATCGGCCTGTTGTTTATCGACGTGTTCACTTCACACGGCCAGGAAATGCGCGTGCCCGACGTGCGCAACCTGCCTCTAGTGCAAGCCACCGAGAAACTGGAAGCCGCCGGCTTTAAGTGGGACATTAGCGATTCCACCACGTTCAACGAGCAGTACAAGCCCGGTGTGGTTATCGATCAAGATCCTCGACCGCTGAGCTACATCAAGGCCATCCGCACCGTCTATATCAAGGTTAATGCCATGCATGCCCGCTCAGTAAAACTGCCTAAGCTGAATGAAATATCAGTCCGTCAAGGACTTGCCATGTTACGTTCCTATGGTTTTAAGAATGTGCAAGTCGATAGCGTTCCATCGCCCTACAAGGGACTTATTCTGCAAGTAACAGCCAACGGACGCCAGGTGGCCGAAGGCACCAACGTGAGTGTGAACGCATTCATCCGCCTCACCGTGGGCGATGGTTCTATTGCCGACCTCGACCCCACCGCCGTGCTCGACAGTGCCACCATCGATGCCATTGAACAGAAAAACTACGAAGAAGACCTAGAGAATTACAACAAATCCCAACAAGATCTTTGATACAAGATTCCATTCAATTCGACTTCAGCGACCCCGACTTTAGCGAAAACGGCCGCGACTACTGGGAGCACTACCGCTATGAGGTGGAGCCGGGACAGGAATTGCTGCGCATCGACAAATACCTTGTTGAACGCATTAAGGGCACATCACGCAACCGCATCCAGAATGCGGCCGAGGCCGAGTGCATCCGAGTCAACGGGCGACCGGTGAAAAGCAACTACCGCGTCCACCCTGGCGACATCATCAGCGTGGTCATGGATCGGCCGCGATATGAAAATGAGATCGTGGCTCAAGACATTCCGCTCAACATCGTCTATGAAGATGAAGAACTCCTGGTGGTGAACAAACCGGCGGGAATGTGCGTGCACCCGGGGCACGGAAACTACGACGGAACACTGGTCAACGCCCTGGCATGGCATTTCAAGGATAACCCCAACTACGATGTCACCGACCCGCGCATGGGGCTGGTTCACCGCATCGACAAAGACACATCCGGCCTGCTGGTGGTGGCAAAAACACCACGCGCCAAGACCTCACTAGGCAATCAGTTCTTTAACAAGACCACCAAGCGGCAATACATCGCCGTGGTGTGGGGCGAGATGAAAGACCCCGACGGCACTGTGGTGGGCAACATCGGTCGCAGCCCGCGCGATCGCCTGCTCATGTGCGTTTTCCCCGACGGCGACCAGGGAAAGCATGCCGTCACCCACTATCACACACTGGAAAACCTGGCACACGTGGCTGTGGTGCGGTGCCAGTTGGAAACGGGCCGCACGCATCAAATTCGCGTGCACATGAAATACATCGGTCACCCTCTGTTCAGCGACGAGCGTTATGGAGGCGACCAGGTGCTGCGTGGCTATAAAACGGCCAGCTACAACCAGTTCATTCAGAACTGTTTCAAAATATGTCCCAGACAGGCATTGCATGCCAAGACGCTGGGATTCATCCATCCCGTAACCGGCCAGCAGATGGACTTCGACAGCGAGTTGCCCGACGATTTGACCGCTCTCATCAAGAAGTGGCGCGACTACGCTGCAACCCTTAAGCGTTAATACCGCCCTTGTTTTTCCCATACTTTACACCTGCATAGTAGGCACTTTTTTCATTCCTTCTTTGCATGATTACGTTTTTTGCACTATATTTGCAATCAAAACGATTAGTACACCATTAAAATCTACCGAAATATGAACATGGAAGAAGAAAAAGTGATCATGCCGGCCGAATACAACGACATCTGCCCCATTGCCGACAAAGATTTCCATAACGAAATGTCGATTCTCGTAGAGGAACCTGCCTTTCAGCAAATCGTGGGCATGGTTTTGCCCAATTACAAGTATAGCGAACTCAAGCATATTCTGCTCGGCTTGAACACCAAGCACGAATTCCAGCTGAAAATCATGAAGCCCTATCTCGACGGGCTACTGGCAAAAACCACATCGGGACTCACCTCCAGCGGAATAGAGAATCTGGACAAGGACATTCCAAACCTGTTCATCACCAATCACCGCGACATCGTGCTCGATGCCGGCCAACTGGGCTACTTGCTGCTCAAGGAAGGACGCAAATCGTGCGAAATCGCCATCGGCAACAATCTGCTCATCTTCGACTGGATCAATAAGCTGGTGCGACTCAACAAGAGTTTCATCGTCAAGCGCAACCTGGGCCGCATCCAGACCCTTCAAGCCGCTATCCAGCTATCGGGCTACATGCACTTTGCCATCACTCAGAAGAAAGAATGTATCTGGCTCGCCCAGCGCGAAGGACGCTGCAAGGACAGCAACGACCGCACTCAGGAAAGCCTCATCAAGATGCTCACCTACGGCGCACGCGACAAGTCTATCGTCGAGGCCCTCAAGGAACTCAACATCGCTCCCATCGCCATCAGCTATGAGTATGATCCCAACGATTACCTCAAAGCCAAGGAATTCCTCATGCGCGACAAGAATCCCAACTGGAAAAAGAGTCCGCAAGACGACCTCATCAGCATGCAGACGGGAATTCAAGGATTCAAGGGGCAAGTGCATTACAGTTTCACACCATGCATCAACGACGAGCTGGACAAGATTCCCGCCGACCTCGACAAGATGCTCACCGTGACGCGCATCTGCCACATCATCGACCGCGCCATCCACGAGAATTACAAGATTTTCAAGACCAACTACATCGCACACGACATCTTGTTCGACAACAAGGACTTTGTCGACAAATACACGCCCGAAGAGAAAGAAGCATTCACTAAGTATCTCTCGGACCAAATCAGCAAGACCGACATCAAGCTCAGCGAGTTTGACCGATATTACATGTTCAACAAGATGTTGCAGATGTACTCCAACCCGCTCACCAACCAGCTAGAAGCGCTCAAATAAGCCATGAGAATCTTTTGGCTGCCTTTCTTGCTGGCCTTGTGCCTGAACATTGCCATCGACTTCTTCATCTACAAGCAGATGAAGAAGTCGAATTTGCATGCCACACACATCTTGTCGCGACTGCATGTGGTGCTGGCCGTGGCAGCCCATACCGCAATGCTGGTCACACTCTTGCTACCACTCTCAGGCAACGGCACTATGGTAAATGCAATGAAGGTGATTTGGTGCTACGCCATGTTCTACTTCCCTAAATTCCTGTGGGCACTTATCTATGCGGTAGCATTACCGCATTTCTGGCCTAAATGGCTCAAGCGCGCACTCAGCGTTGCGGCACTAAGCATTGCCTTACTGGTGATGGGCATCATGTGGCAGGGATTCCGCACCACGCCCTATTCAATCCAAAAGTCCGATGTCACAATCGGCAGTCCACACCTGCCGGCGGCCTTCGATGGTTACCGCATCTGCCACATCAGCGACCTGCACCTGGGCACCTACGGCAACGACACCGCTTTTGTAGCCGCTTGTGTGGATTCCATCAACGCACTGCATCCCGATCTCATCGTTTTCACCGGCGACTTGGTGAGCCGCACCACCAGCGAGGCCATTCCCTTCAAATCCATATTATGCAGATTGAAGGCCCGCGACGGCGTTTTGTCGATTCTTGGCAATCACGACTATGATGACTACACCAACATGACTGCCGCACAACGCAAGCAAGACCACGAGTCACTGTGCCGGCTGCAAAAAGAGTGCAGTTGGACGCTGCTTAACAACACCACATCCACGCTCCACCGAGACGGCGACAGCATCATCGTAGTGGGGACCGAGAACTACAGTGTCAAGCACACACCCGACTACAGTCGTCTCGACAGCACCATCAGCACCATTGACTGCAAGCGCAATTTCACCATTCTACTGCAACACAATCCGCAGATGTGGCGCAACAGGGTGTTGAAGAATGACTACGCCATCGATTTGACATTGAGCGGACACACCCATGCCATGCAGATGATGGTGACCATGTGCGGCAAGAGATTCTCGCCAGCACAGTGGGTTTATGACGAATGGGGAGGACTTTATACCCAAGGACAACGGCACCTCTACGTCAACATCGGCCTGGGCATGGTGGGCATCCCCGCCCGCATCGGGAGTGCCAAACCCGAAATCACCCTGCTCACCCTCAAGTGTTCAACAACTCCACGATAAAGATATAGAAAATACGAAACTCTAATCTCTCAACGCAATATGTCCATATCCGATTTAATTTCCAAAGAACTCAATATTCCCGTTAACCAGGTGACCGGTACTGTGCGACTGCTCGACGACGGTTCCACTATTCCATTCATCAGCCGTTACCGCAAGGAAGCCACCGGTGGCCTCAACGAAGAGGATATCCAGTCCATCGAGCAACGGTTGCGCTATTATCACGAACTGGAACAGCGCCGAGCCACCATCCTCAAGACCATTGAGGCGCAAGACCAACTTACGCCCGAACTGGCCGCGCGCATCAACGCCTGCTGGAACGCCACCGAGCTGGAAGACTTGTACCTGCCCTACAAGCCCAAACGCAAAACCCGAGCCGAAGCGGCACGGCAGCGAGGACTGGAACCCCTGGCACGCATCATCATGGCGCAACGTGAAAGCGACATTGATGCCAGGGCCGGACAATTTGTAGATGGTGACAAAGTGAAATCGACAACCGAAGCCATCGACGGAGCTAAGGACATCATCGCCGAGTGGATCAGCGAGGACACTCGCGTGCGCAACGCCGTGCGACGCTCGTTCCGGCACGAGGCCGTGCTCAAATCTCATTTCGTGAAAGGGAAAGAGATTGAAGGCCGCAACTACGAGAACTATTATGACTTCTCACGACCGCTGCGCCACATATCGTCGCACCAGTTGCTGGCCATACGCCGCGGCGAGAAAGAAGGATTCCTGCGCGTGAGCATCGACATCAACGACGACCGCGCCCTTGACAACATAGGTCGCATCGTGGTCAAGGGGCAAGGGCCAGCTTCGGTGATGGTTGATGAGGCTGCTCAGGACAGTTATAAGCGACTACTTAAACCACAAATCGAGACCGAATTTGCCGCTCTGTCGAAAGAACGAGCCGATGCCGAAGCCATCGACACATTCGCCCAGAACGTGCGCCAACTGCTTTTTGCACCTCCGCTCGGGCGCAAGCGCATCATGGCCATCGACCCGGGCTTCCGCACCGGTTGCAAGGTGGTATGCCTCGACCAGCAAGGCAACTTGCTCTACCACGATGTGATCTACCCCACCGCTCCGCACAACGATGTGCAGGGTGCCACCGCCACTGTGCAGCAACTGGCCCGCAAATTCGGCATCGAGGCCATAGCTGTGGGCAACGGCACAGCCAGCCGCGAGACGGAGCAGTTCCTGAAGCGTGTGCGATTTGACCGGCGCATCGATATACACGTGGTGAGCGAAAACGGTGCCAGCGTCTACTCGGCTTCAAAGGTTGCTCGCGACGAGTTTCCCGACAAAGACGTAACCGTGCGCGGTGCCGTCTCCATCGGGCGCCGCCTGCTCGATCCGCTGGCCGAATTGGTGAAAATCGACCCCAAATCCATCGGTGTGGGCCAGTACCAGCACGATGTGGACCAAACCAAGCTCAAGGAGTCGCTCGACTTTACCGTGACCAGTTGCGTAAACAGTGTGGGCGTAAACGTGAACACGGCTTCCAAAGAACTCCTCACCTACGTAGCCGGACTAGGGCCAACACTGGCGCAAAACATCGTCAACTACCGTGCTCAGCATGGCGACTTCACCTCACGTCACCAGTTGCTCGATGTGCCCAAACTGGGAACTAAGACCTTCACACAGGCCGCAGGCTTCCTGCGCATCCCCGAGAGCGAGAATCCACTCGACAACTCGGCCGTGCACCCCGAGCGATATGAACTGGTCGGCCAGATGGCACGCGACTGCCACTGCACTGTGGCCGACCTCATCGCCCACAAAGAGCAACGCGAGAAAATTGACCTGAAACGCTACATCAGCGACAACGTGGGCCAGCCCACACTGCTCGACATCATGCACGAGTTGGAGAAACCGGGACGCGATCCGCGCCAGGGAGTCACCCACGTGGAATTTGACGAAAATGTGACCGACATCAAAGACCTGCACGAGGGCATGGAACTGAATGGGGTGGTCACCAATATCACCCAGTTTGGAGCCTTCGTGGATATAGGTATGCACAAAGAGGGACTGGTGCACATCTCACAGATGGCCGACCGCCGTGTCGACAACCCTTCACGCGTGGTGCACATCGGGCAACCCGTGCGCGTGCACGTGGTGAGCGTGGATATCGACCGCCAACGCATCGCCCTGTCCATGCGCCGACTCTCGGGCCAAAAGCTATAGACCTTGGGCTAGCCGAATAACAGTGCAGGCTGGAGAAACGGATTCTCCAGCCTGCTCTCTTCTATCAATTTACAATCATCTCACAACCACTTTGCGGCTCGTGCCGTCGCTCATCATCACAATCACCACGCCACGGTAGTTCTTGTCGACGCGCTGGCCGGCAACATTATAGCGAGCCACTTCTACGGCTGCACCAGCCTTGAGGTCGCTTACGGCAGTGATCACATCACCTTCCACGCGACCCACATCGGTCATGCCACTGAGCGGATACACCACATAACTGTTAGATACACCTGCCTTGCGCGGAGCTTTAATCGATGAGCTGGCAACCTGCTCGTGGCGCACCATGCCCACGAAGTTATACACATATCCATTTCGCAACTCGGGCATCGTGCCGTCATATTCACTATCGTTGGCATAGAATCCACCGTCGAGATGCGCCTGGTTGCTTGAGCCGGTTGCAGGCGGAACGACGAAACTTCCCGTCTCCTCGTCCCACATTGCCCAGTTGATTTGAGCAATCTCCATCGGCTTGGGCGTCACAAAGAAGTAGGTATTGCCATCCGAACCCGTCTGCGTAGTGCCCAAGAAGTTACAGGTAATGTAGGTGTTAACATTTTCCATGTAATTCACAGCCTGTTCGGTTTCATCATAGATTTGCGGCACAAGCGAGGTCGCTACCGTAGGATTGGTGCGGTCGATAAATTGTCCGCTCACACCTTTTAGGCGGCGGCCCATCAGCGGCACCACTTCGTTGCTCCATCCGGCACTGTTATACAAGACCACCCAGTTGCTCTGGTCCCAGTCACCGTTCTGCAAGCCGGCTTTGGTCTTCACATAGTCAATCTGGCCTTCTTCTATAATGCTCTTGCTGGCAAATTGATTATCGTCTTTGCAGTAAAGCTTTTTACTGTCGCCCGACACATACACCAGTCGCAGGTCGCCAGCCACAATCTTATAGTGCTGCTGTTCGACACCTGCGTCCACCAGTTCGGCCAGCGTCTTCTCGTCAGGCAGTGGAGTGCGGAACGCCACCTCGTAGAAATAGCTCCTTGCTCCTCCCACATACACACGATAAATCTTCGCTGGATCTAGCTCTATTGATGTCATGGTCACATCCGAACTCGTCGTATAAGTACTTTGGATATCGGTACGAGTTTCACTCATAGTGAGTGTTCCATCGGTATTCTCCGTAAGTTCAAAAATTTGAATAAATGCCGGATAGGAACTTGTCGTTCCACTCGTATTATAGCCATAAGCCTTCACTTGCGTACAATTAGTAACGTTATAGTAGGTATAGGCCAAATCCGTGTTTGTGGTACTCACTTGGCCCAGGCCATAACTCTTGGTACTTGTGAAGTAATAATCGTCGCCGGGGAACACATCGGTAGCGTCCCAGGCGAGACCTTCGGTTTCCGACACGTGGATATAATAGTTATTATAATTGCCAACCCAATTCTGATCATTGTAAAGCCAGGCCTCTCTTGCCATATAGACAGGCATGGTCAACCAAGCAACTTGATCGGTTACATTCTCAGTGTATTTATATGGATTGTCTATCACATCTACATACCAGTTTCCAGTGCTTATGGTACCATAATTAGCAATGTCAAGGTAACGGCTATATGCCGAGCCTGGCTTTCCTACCGATCCATAAAGTCCTAATTGCGCACTGGCTTCACCACTAGAAACCATTACCTGCGCGCGATAAGAGCCATCATATTCAGGAGCGTTAAACGTCACAGTCACTTCTACTCCAGCAGAAGCATCAGCTCGACTGACTGAAGAAACTGAAATGTCATATACACCCTTTTCGTCGGTCAAGATCAATGTTACGTCTTCGGTCAATCGCATTCCTGTAAGTGTAAACGTTTGGGTCTGCATCTGTCCTGGTTCTGCAATAAAGTCTAACTCTTCAGGATCAATCGTCAACGTGGGTTTCGTCAGCGGTGTCTGGAAACCGATCTCGTAAAGTCGGGAATAGTCGTTATAAACTCTAATCTTATAAATCTTTGATGCATCAAGAGCCGAAGATGTAATTAACTCTGTTGCACTATAAACTGTACTTTGAATAGTCTGCACAGCAGTGGTGCCTGCAGTTAGTGTGCCATCGGCGTTTTCAGTACACTCATAGATTGTCATTATCAACGGATAGTTAGAGCTACTATTGTAAGCATACTGCTTAACCAAAGTACAGTTAGTAACGTAGAAGTCTTGGTAGTCCTCGGTCCAGTTTGCATAATAGCTTGTTCCAGTTGCACCAAAGTAAGTATCATCACCAAAGAATATATCGGTTGCATCCCATGAACCCGCTGAACTCTTAATCGTATTTGGTGTGAACCACTTTTGAGTATCGCTTGCGATATTCACACCATAGTTAGCTACAGTGAGCCATGCACAATCATCTTCGGGATATTCTTTATATTGATACAAGTTTTCAATGCTTGATGTGGGCCATCCAGCTGCATTGATGGTAGCATATTTGGCGATGTTCAGATAGTTGTCGCTGGCTGTGCCACCATCGGCGCTTACACCAATCAGTGATATCGTTTCTGAAAGATTACCACTAACAACAGTTACCGTACCGGTGAAAGTGCCTTCGGTTTCGGAACTGAACGAAACGGTTACATCGCTGCCTGCTTGGGCATCACTTATGCTGATGTTTGTTGGATTCACGGCAAAAACGCCATTTTGGTCGGTGAGGGTCACTGCTACATTATCAGTCAACAATCTTCCCTTCACGTTGAATGTGGCAGTTGCAGTCTCACCGGGAGCAGCCTTGATCGAAAGTTCAGATGGTGTAACACTTAGAGATGGCTTGTTGAGTGGAGTTTGGAAAGCTATCTCATACATATAGCCGCGATAAATGCTTGTCTCAACCTTATAAATCTTGGATGCCTCAAGATCATCAGCAGTAAGCGTGAATGTTGTGGTTGAACTGTTTGTAAGACTCTTCGTCGCAGTGGTAGAGGGTATCAAGTTATCACCATTCTTTGTGCATTCATACACTTTGAGTGAAGCCGGATAAGTAGCATTAGTCCCATTGCGGCCCGTACCACTAAGCTTGACTGCTGTTGTATTGGTAACATAATAACTAATCGTCCTAACATCTGTATTAGTTCGGCTATTATAACCAATTGCACGAGCTGTTGCACTTGTAAAAAAAGCACTACTTCCATTAAATGGATTGGTATATGACGCTTCACTAGTCCAAGTTGTTCCCGCATAGGTGTTGTTTGTTCCCAAACTACACTCTATCCAAGCTTGAGGATGACCACTACCGACAGTTGAACTTGTAGTTGAATACCTTGCACCAACAAATGCACCATAGGTTGGCAAAGTCAACCACGCTATTCCATTTTCGCTATATTCAGTGTACTTATACAGATTGTTGACCAGAGCAGTGCGCCAGCCAGCTTCGTCGATGGTGGCATACTTGGCGATGTCGAGGTAGGCATCGCTGGCAGTGCCGCCGGTGCTGACTTCAGCATTAAGCGCCACCGTCTGCGCCTCGGCACCATTGCTGGTGAGCGTCACAGTGCCGGTATAAGTTCCATCGTCGGCAGGAGCCGTAAATGTTACAGTCACCGTAACAGGTGTATTATCGCTGATGCTTGCCGCCGGGATTGTTGCTGGCGACACGGTAAACATAGTGCTATTTGCACCGCTCAAAGCGAGTGCCACATCGCTACTGATGAAGCGACCCGTCACATTAAACGTCTGTGTGGTCTGTTGCTCGGCATCGGCAGTAAACGAAAGTGCCGTGGGCGACACCACCAGCGTGGGAGTCGCAGCCTGGGCAGTGCCGGTAATGGGCACTGTCACGGTCGAAGCCCCATTGCTGCTCAGCGAGAGTGTGGCACTGGTCGTGCCGGCTAACGTGGGCGCATAGGTAACGGTAATGGTGCCGCCACTGGTGCCGAGCGAGGTTTTGTCGATGCTATATACATTTGCACCTGAAATCGAAGCGGTGATGTTTTGGCTCAGATTGGTGCCGGTCACGGTCACCGTCTTTGTGTAGGTGCGTGTTGCATAGGCATCGGCAAAGGTCACATTCGTTGGGTTAGCCGTGATTGTGGGGCCTTGAGCCGTTCCGCTCAGAGGCACCGTCACGCTGTTGGCACCCGTTCCTGTTGTGGTAAGCACCAGATTGGCAGTCGAGTTACCGCCTGCGGTGGGATGCCATGTCACGGTCACCGTTTGTGGTGAAGCCGTGAAGCTGGTAGGCGACACGCTATAGTATCCATTGGCATCGTTCTGGATAGCTGCTGTGATGTTGCCCTGCAGGTTACTACCGGTAATGGTCACCGTTTTGGTATAGGTCGAGCCGCTATTGCCAGTAAAGGTCAAGCTGGTGGGATTGGCCGCAATCACGGGTGCGGTATAGACGCCCTTTCCAGTGAGTACCACGGTCACCGTAGTGGCATTGCTGCTGGTGAGCGTCACAGTGCCGGTATAGTCGGCAGTGGTGTAGGCCGTGGGCTTGAAGGTGACGGTGATGGTCGCGCCATCACCCTCGGCTGTAGCTTTTGCGACGCTGGTCGGTGAGATGGAAAACGCCGACGAGCCACTCTTGGCAAGCGTGATGTTGCCTTCGAGGTTGGCACCGGTCACGGTAAACGTCTGGGTATAGGTACCACCAGCCACTTGGTCACCAAACGCCACACTGGCTGGCGTAGCCGTAATGCGAGGCGTATTCGTATTATTCAAAATGTATTCAATTCCAGCTAGGGCATTTATAATGCCATTTCCTCGTTGCTTGGCAGGGCTGGCAGGATTACTGTAGGCTGTTGCCGTATGTGCAATCACATCTTTCACGCCATCAACATCTAGCGTAGGATCAGCCTGTAAATAAAGTGCCACAACACCTGCCGAAATTGGCGTTGCCATTGATGTTCCACTCATCCAACCCCAGTAATCATAAGTGTTGGAACCCAACGAGACACGATATGAACCATACGAATTTGAAATATAACCCGAAGTGTCATGACGATTCAGTGAAGAGACAACTGAATGGCCTGGAGCTGTGATGAACGGGTGGTTTACGCCATTATAATCTGTTCCAAAACTTGAAAAGTAGGCCACGTCACCTTCATCATACGATCCATTGCTAAGCTGAGAGGTGCGACTGCCATAATAAGTAGGCACAGTCAGTCGAGTTGCTGCTGCACCCACACTGATTGTTTTACTACCTGTCATATCATCACACATAGTACCATCCGACAGACCTGCGCTCAATGTATAACCACTCACGCTTCCTTAGGATGCCAACTGGCTATAGTTGTTTTCGGTGAAAACGTTAATTACATTGCCAGCTTTTCCTGTAATGATATAAGCCACTTTGTAGGAACCTTGATTCCGTCCCAACTGTGCCCATATATTGATGTTGTAACGGTTATTGTTCGCATCAACACCACCTTCAATGGTAATACCTTGTGAACCGCTTGTACTAAAGTAACTCGATAGCGTGTTTGCACTAATTGTTCCACTACTCATTGCCTGACTCGTATAAACGGCCGTTCCACTACTATTAAGCACTTTAACTGTAACCTTAAGTTCTTCGTTGGTGCTATTCCATATATCACAAGCGCCAACCAAGCCATAGCTACTGCTATAGTTACTATTAAAATAAGATGTTCCTGTGTGAATGACAGCCATGGCATCGCTATTGCTCGACAAAGTCTTTGTCGCATAGCCCGTGCAGTCAGCCTCATTACCTGCTGCCAATAGAATCACTGCACCATATTTTTCTGCAACTTCGTCATAGCCTATGCTTGTTCCACTCTTGCCATCGTGAGGCCCTGTCTCACCACCAATGCTGATACTTATCACACACGGTTTTCCCACACTCTTGGCATAATTAGCTATGTACTTGGCACTATTAATTAAAGCTGTTTCTGTAAGATCCTCTCCACATCCAGCCAGCACCAAGTCCACATTAGGAGCCATACCGGAATAATTACCGACTTTTGATCCGGCCGCACAACCAGTAGTGTGCGTGCCATGGCTCGCACTCGTATCATCTGTTGTTTGTGCTGCAATCGCAGTGGCTGTGGTATACGCATATCCGGGAAGTTCCACTCCATCTATACTGGTCTTTACGCCACCAGTGCCGGCCGACGAGTCGTTTGGTTTATATATTGCTTTCACGCGTGTATTTCCGTCGGCATCTTTAAAAGCAAGATGATTAAACTCAATTCCATCATCAATAATGCCTAGAACCACGCCTGTCCCATCATACTCCTGTGGCAACCCATTATTTAAGCCATCCCACACCTTATCGGCATTAGTCACCGTCTTTGCCTCGTCAGTTAAAGGCTTTAACTTTCGGGCGATTGACACTTGTTTCACGCATTCTAGCTGTGAAACGGCTTCGATTTGACCTATTGGCACCCTGGCAGTAATGAAATGATCATATACCCCATTCACTTCCACACCGAGATCTTCCAGGTCGGAGATTGAAGCCCCCTCATTCAAAGAGATAAAACAATCAACATATTCTACCCCTTGAATAGCTTGGGGTTTGGCAAATGTAGATTTCTTAATAACTGCCGTGTCCTCAAGAAGATTGTTTGCACGACGTTGTAGAAACACTTTTGTTCCCGCCGATAGTTTGTCAACTTCTTGAGCTAGAGCCGGCAACATGGCTGCCAGCAATAGCATCAACAGGAGCGGCCTGAGGTAGGCCGGCCTACGTTTGCGCATTAAAAATCTTTTCATATCTAATAGCACTTTGATGAATTTTCAATTATTTAGAATTAACAAAATTAATAATTATTAGGTTCAGCAACAAAAAGAAACAAGAAAATTTCATTAAAACACAAACTTTCTGTAGCAAACAAAAGAAATAATCTGACAAAAGGTGTAAGAGAAACTCAGATTTCACCAAGTTTCTCCTCACAAATACCACTTTATAATTTATCGTAAGGCACGCATGGCATTGAGCACGGCCAGCACGGTCACGCCCACATCGGCAAAGACCGCCATCCACATTGTGGCGCAGCCTATAGCCGCCAGTACCAGCACTGCCGCCTTGATGCCGATGGCCAACCACACGTTTTGACGCGCGATACCCACTGTGCGCCGGGCAATAGCGATGGCGGTGGCCAGTTTTGATGGCCGGTCGTCCATGAGCACTACGTCGGCAGCTTCGATAGCCGCGTCACTGCCCAGGCCGCCCATAGCGATACCCACATCGGCACGGGCCAGCACGGGTGCGTCGTTGATGCCGTCGCCCACAAAGGCCACACATTCCTTTTCGGCTTTCGCGTCAATGATCTGGTTCATGCACTCCACCTTGTCGGCCGGCATGAGCCCAGCATGATATTCTGTTATGCCCAATTGCTGAGCCACATGGTGGGCAACCTCGTGACGGTCGCCGGTGAGCATCACCAATCGCATCACACCCTGCTCGCGCAGTTGCCTAATGGCCTGGGCACTATCGGGTTTAACTTGGTCGTTAATAATAATGTGGCCGGCATAGTCGCCATCGATGGCCACATGAATTATCGTGCCCACATGGTCGCACTCGTGCCACTGCGCACCGACGCTCTCCATGAGTCGTGTGCCTCCCACGCACACCACATTGTCACCCACACGGGCACGAATACCCTGCCCGGCAATCTCTTCCACATCGGTCACACGACAACCATCGGTGGACTCATCGGGAAACGCGTCACGCAGCGCGGCGCCGATGGGATGCGTCGAGTAATGCTCAACATGAGCAGCAAGGTGCAGCAGATGGTGTTCATCGCACGTGTCGGGATGAACGGCCTCGACAGCAAACTGGCCACGAGTGAGCGTTCCCGTCTTGTCCATCACCACCGTGCTGACATGCGACAAGGCGTCGATGAAGTTAGCACCCTTGATGAGAATGCCACGGCGCGACGCACCGCCCAAGCCGCCGAAGAACGTGAGCGGCACACTGATGACCAGCGCACACGGGCACGACACGACCAGGAACATCAGCGCACGATAGAGCCATGTGGGGAAAGCCGTCATGAAATCACCAGAAAACAATGGTGGCAACACGGCCAGCACCACGGCGGCCAGCACCACAACGGGGGTATAGATCCGGGCAAATCGCCTGATAAAAGTTTCACTGCGCGACTTGCGCTCGCCGGCATGCTCTACCAACTCAATGATTTTGCTAGCGGTGCTTTCGTCGAACGACTTGGTGGTGCGCACCTTCACCACACCGCTCAAGTTAATGCAACCCGAGACCACCTCATCGCCCTCGCCGGCGTCGCGCGGCACGCTCTCGCCAGTGAGAGCTACGGTGTTGAGTGACGTGCAGCCCTCAATGATGATACCATCAAGCGGGACCTTGTCGCCAGGCTTGACCACGATGGTCTCTCCCACCCTCACATCAGTCGGGTTCACGGTCGTCTGCCGGCCGTCACGCTCCACGGTGGCCACATCGGGACGAATATCCATCAGGTGGGCGATGCTGTCGCGGCTTTTACCCTCGGCATAGCCCTCAAAGAGTTCTCCCACTTGAAAAAAGAGCATCACAAACACGGCCTCGGGAAATTGTGTCTCGGCACCGGGAAGGAACCCGATGCACAAGGCTCCCACCGTAGCCACCGCCATCAGGAAATGCTCGTTGAACGCATCACCGTGCATCAAGCCCTCTGCGGCTTCGTGCAGTGTCTCACGCCCTATCAATAAATAAGGCACCAAATACAGCAGCAATAATTGCCACGTGGCCAATTGAAATGTCTTTTCGATATACACGGCCACTGCGAGCAGCAACGCCGTAACAACAATGAGCACCAGTTGTCCACGCAAGGAGCCGTGTTCGTGCTCATGATGGTGCTCGTGATGGCCGCAGCCACACGAGTCACAATGACAATGATGATGAGAATGTGCCATACCTTTAGAGTTCTTTTCGCTGCAAAGGTAGGGTCTTTTTCTTGCAACCGGGTTGCAATCTACCGGTGAGAGGCTCGGCAACGAGGACACTCACCCTTAATGACAAACGACACCGAGTGGCTTGTAAAACCTTGTGGCAAGTCGATGTGTGGCAGATGAATGTCCTCCAGGCAATAGGATTCATGGCACGATTCACAATAGAAATGCAAATGGCTGTCGGCCATGTTGCACTCGCCATCGCTGCCGCACAATTCATAATGCAACACACCGCGTCCGTCTTCAAATCCATGCACCACGTCGTGCTCAAGAAACAAGGTAAGCACCCTGAAGATGCTGGACTTGTCCATCGTGACCAACGCGTCTTCAAGGCCAGAGAGCGATTGCGGCCTAGAGGATTCAGTGAGTGCGCGATAAACCAGCACACGGTTAGCCGTGGGCTTTATGCCTTTCTTATCCAGGCGCTCTAAGATTTCTTCTTGATTCATCTACTCTCGGGATCAAACGTAACAGGCAGTGTGTACCACACATTCACGGGTTGTCCATTTTGGCGACCGGGCAAGAAATTTAGTAACATCTTGCACACTCTCACGGCCTCGGCATCAAACTCTGGCGCAAGAGAACGAACAACTTTCACGTGTCCTACCCGTCCGTTTTTTTTGACTTCAAATTGCAACACCACACGTCCTTGAATAGTGGTGTCGGCGGGATACTGAATGTGATTTTTAAAGAATTTCAACAAAGCGTTTTCGCCTCCGGGATACCTGGGCATAATCTCTACCGATTTGTATATCATGTCGCCTGAATCGGTCAGAGATAACCTCTCTGTCTTCAAAAGCGAGACATTTCCATCGGTATCAATCTCCACGGTGCCTTCCTCACCGAAAATTTTAACGGTGCTGCCTGTAAGGTCGAGCGTGTCGCCTGCGGCGGTGACAGCTATTACTTGATTCTGCCCATTGACTTGAGCCACTTGCAGCAGCACCAATATCAAGCAGGTCGCTATCTTTAACAACACTTTTTCCATCACTCCATATTTTTTTGCAAATATACGTTTTTTCTGCGGAATTATGACTAATTTTGTAAAAAATCCACATTAGTCAGTGAAAATCACCACCATAGGACATAGCGGAATGGCTGTGGAAAGCGATGACGGAGCGATAACGCTCGTTTTCGACTTTTACACCGACCACGCGCATGTGCTGGAAGCCATTCTGGCACGCGCTCGAGCTTTATATGTGTTTGTATCACACAGTCATCGCGACCATTTGTGCCACGACATCTTCGACTGGCATGAGAAATATCCCGTCGTGCAATATGTGATTGCCAACGAATGTCGACGCAAACTCAAACGCGCCATAGACCTGGCCGTTCTGCCTGTCACCTTCCTTCATCACGACGAAGACTGGGCCGACGGTCACATTGCTGTGCATGCGTTCAATTCCACCGATGTGGGGGTGAGTTTTGTGGTTGATGTGGAAGGCAAGCGCGTGTTTCATGCAGGAGACTACACATGCTGGCTCACCGACGAGATGACCGAAGCTGAACGGCGTAAGGCACGTGGCGACTTTCATGTCATCCTACAAGCCATCGCCGCCTACACGCGCCACATCGATGTGGCCATGATGCCGGTAGTGCCCAACCTTGGGGGCGACTTCGCATATGGCAACCGAGAATTTTTGAAAGCCGTGCAATGCGACCTGTTTATACCCATGCACATGTGGGGACGCGACCGAGAGGCTACTCAGTTCCACCTTTACCGCAATCCACAACACGGCAGATGCCTGCACCTGCGAGAAGGTGAATCGGTTATTTTTCGGCCAGAATAGCCATAGCCATGTCCAAGATGCGCGTGTCATCGAGTGTGACATAGCCACCATTGGGACCCGGCTCGATGTGGATACCCATGTTAGACCCCTTATCATAATCAGTTCCACCGAAGTAGTTGCGCACCGTCTGTGCGGGCACATTCAGTTGGTCGGCTATCGCATGGATTGAGCCTTCGGGAAGTTGATTCTTGATATTACGCAACTCATTAAATGTAATTACCTTTGACATAGTATATTATTCTTTATATTATTAGTGTATTCAATTACTTTTTTCACATGAAGGGCGACAAAATAGCAATGGTCACAATCGTGATGAGCACCGAGACGGTTACAAGGCGGCCATCGGCCACCGCAAACACTTGCCCATCGGTGTGAAAGTAACGACGCTGGACCACCATCCACAATGAATATACCAGCCAACCGGCCAGCAACCCCACTATAGTGCCGCCCAGAATATCACCCGGATAATGAACTCCTATATAAATGCGGCTATAGCATTGCAGCACAGCCCATGCCATGAGTGAGACCATCACCGGTCGGCTACGCATCATCAGCCCCAAGACAATGGCTACGCCAAAAGAATTAGCGGCATGACTCGATACGAATCCATACAATCCTCCTCCATTACCCACCACATGAATGGCCGATGACAGGGCAGGATTATGCGAAGGCCGCAAGCGCTCCACGGCATGCTTGATGATACCTGATGCCACTTGATCGGCTATCAACACGGTGAGTGCAACGGCCAGAATGGCCACGCACGCTTGACGCCAACCTTTGTTACGCAGACTGATAAGGAACGCGACTAGAATCAGCAGCCACGCCAATCGGCTCGACACATTATACATGAATGTATCGAAGTAGCTGGCATGCACTCCGTTTAATTGTAAAAACAACTGCTGGTCTATCGTGTCTAGGTATTCAATCATGACAAATATATATATCGCGACAACTCTAGTTGACAGGCATTTTATATGATTTCAACATCGCCCGAATTAATCCATCCACGACGACTGTTGCTCGACTCTACATAAAACCATTTTTGATTCTTTCCAAGTACCGAATCCAACAGTTCCACTTTGCGCCCCAAGCCTAACTCAAAAGCTATCTCGGTCTTATCCTTGGGTGTGCGGGGAGCGTTGCTCAAAGTGACCTGCGGCTTCATCACGATTGCTGTAGAATGATTCACGGCCCTGCTGTGATTGACAAATGCACACACATTGGCTATCACGGCCAACAGCAGCAGTGCGATGGCTCCAAAGAAACCCACCTTGCGCCACGTCACGTTATCGATAAACACATACAAGCACACCGCCAGCAGACACAGGATGAACGAAATCACACCGATGGCGGCCCATACATTCGACGAGAAACTGCCTGCCGCTTTATTGGCCCATATCGACAGAATTGACGAACCGGCCTCGTCGCCGATGCCCGACTTTTGCCGCACAAAGTCCAAATTGAAACGCGCATCGGCATTACCGGGATCCAGCAATAATGCACGCTCATAATATACTATAGCTCGACCTGTGTCTTTCAGACGATAATAAGTATCACCCATGTTGCAACACAATGCCGCCGATGTGCCCTCGGTGCGTTCGGCTTGTTGATACAGTTGCAATGCCTCGGTATATAATTCTTGGTGATAGGCTTTGGCCGCCTTATCGGTAAGCGGCGATGCCATGAGCAAAAGCCCAGGCAAGCACCAAGCAAGCAATACCACAAAACGGCGCAACCCCGATTCATAGGAATATATCTTTGTGTTCATAACGGCTCATTTTTTTCGTTTCACACTTTCCAGACTGTCTATCACACCGGCCGCCTCATCCCACACTTGCTGCAAGTCTTGCTCAGCCAGTTCGGGGGCATATTGCGCAAACTCACACTTGTCGAGTAACGCCATGGTGCGTTCACGCAATGGCTCATCTACGCCATACGACTCAAGCTCGGTCAATATATTATCTTTGCTCAATTCCGAACCGGGAATAGAAAGTTTGTCGCTCAAATATCCCCATAGCGAGCTGAGAATCTCGGCATAGAAACCGTCTTTGCTACCCGATTCCATGAACTTGCGCGCTTGCTTCAGACGGCGCTGCGCCACCTTGCTGGCGCGCTTGGTGCGCATCAGACTCACGTCGGCCCGCAATCGCAGTTGCTTGCGGTAATACACCAGCACTCCCACCAACATCAGCAGCGGCAAGACGTACCACAACCAGTAGGTCCAGTGCGCCACGCTGTAGGCTGGAGATTTCTCCAGACCCAAGTCGCCAGTAGCGATATTGCGAATGTCCATGTTCTGGATGCGGTAATGGTTAGACGGCGTGCCTTCGCCCTTTGCCACCACCAGAGTGCGCCCCGGAATGTCTATCGTTTCATATTTTTCTGTTTCGGGATTAAAGAATGTGAACTTGCTGGCGGGCAGTTCAAATTTCCCGGCAAATTGCGGGATGAACGGATAGTCGATAGTGACGGTTCCCGTCATGTCGCTGCCTGTAGTTTGAGCCTTAGGATTGGTCTTAGGGTCATAGACGTCCATTTCCTTGGGCATCTTCAATTCGGGTGCTTTCACATACTTGATGTTGCCTGTACCCTTTATAATATAACTATAAGTGGCAGCCGCATAGGTCTTGAGTTGTTCTGGCTTTAACTGAGTTGTTACCGTAAATTGCCCCACAGCCCCGGTAAAGGATTCGGGACGAGGTTCCGGCAAAGGCAGAATATTGACCGTGGCCGTGTTAGACTTCACCTTGAGGCTTTTTTCCACGGGTTGCTGCAGAGTGCCGAAGATGGTGCGGTATTGCTCATATTGCACCACGTTCACGTCATAATTACCCGACGTAATTGTGAGTTTTCCCGACTTTTGCGGATACAAAAGACATTTTTTGAGAATAGCCACCATATATTGCTGCCCATTTACTGTCTCCACATTATTCAGACTGGGCTGCATGGGTATTTCTTCAATAAGGAACCCATCGAACGAGGGTTGCTGTGTGGGAATAAACTGTGACACTTGATATTTGGTATACAGCTTGATGGTGCACACCACGGCTTGCTGCTCAAACACTCGAGGCTTTGACATCTCTATGCGCACAAAGATATCGTTGCCCGTCACAGCTTTTTCTGCGCTCTGCGTGCTGGGGTCGTTATATTGTACTCCGCCACGGCGGCGTTCCTCTTCTTGTTCTTGAGGAGAACTCTGATGCGATCCGCCGGCGCGCACTTCGATGGTAAACGGATTGGTGCGCAACACGCGACCAGCGACCTCAATCGTTGCCGACCCCACGTGAAGTTTGCCCGATTGAGTGGCCTTATAAATCATGGTGTATTCCTGCGATGACGAGCTGCTCGACTTCCCGTTCACCCACGAAGAGCTATATGACGTGGACAATGCAGGACCGTAAATCTTGGTGGCACCCGAAATGTCGGGAGCCGAGAAGTGGTTTCCCTCACCATTGCGCAGTACAAAAGTGACGTTAAATTTATTGCCGGCCACTACCTGGCGCGGAGCTTGCACCGTGAACGAGACCGCTGCATGAAGCATGATGCACACAAGCGTCATGAGCGCTGTCGTTACGAGTCGCAATAATGGCAAATGCTTATCTGGTTGCTTTTTATTCATATCTTCGTCTTGAATATCGTGCCTTACCTAACATGGGGAATTTCCAGTCTGTATCTCTGAGACTACCACTTGCGGTTGGTGCGGGCGCGCTCTCCACGTTGCTGTTGAGCTTGACGCGCGTTGATGCGCTGCTGTGTGGCACGCTCCTGGTCCTGCATGGCCTTGAGCACCTGTTCCACATTTTGCTGGCTCATTCCGTTTTGCTGCTTGGGCTGGCCATTTTGCTGGTTCTGGGGCTGCTGGTTCTGCTTATCTTTGTTCTGTTTTTCTTTATCTTGATCCTGCTTGTTCTGGTCTTGATTCTTTTTATCTTTGTTTTGGTCTTGCTTGTCTTTATCCTGATTTTTGTCCTTATTTTGATCCTGATTCTTGTTTTGCTTGTTTTGTTTGTCTTGTTGTTGCTTTTTCAATTGCGCCAGTCGCAGGTTGTCGCGAGCATGGTCGTCGGCCGGATTGCAACGCAAGGCATTCTTGTAGTGTTCTATGGCCTGTTGCCATTGTTGCTGGGCATAGGCTATGTTGCCCAGGTCATAAGAAGCCTTGCCACGCAAGTCACGACTGGATGAACTCTTGACAATGTTCTCCAGCAGAGACTGCGCTTCATTCATCGGGTTGTCTTTACTCTCTTGCGATGCCGTAGCACTACCTTGACGCATGAGCGCGGTGGCCAGGTTGAACTGGGCGATTGACGACTGCGGTGCCACCTGCAACGCCTTGCGGTATTCCACCTCGGCTTCGGCATAACGCTTAGCCTTATAGAGTTTGTTTCCACTGCGAATGTGGTTTCTCTCTTTCTTTATTGTGGGAATTTCATCACCGGCAGGAGTTGCCGCTGCGTTTGTCGCTCCGGTCAGCAAGACCAGGAGCAACATTAATATCTTGAGTTTAAGCGTTTTCATTATTCCTCGTAAAGAAATTAAACTGTTCCAGCCATGGATTCTTGCGTTCCATCACCAGCATGAGCACTATGACGAGCAGTAAAGCAATCCAGGCAAAAACGGGAAATTGTTCATCGTGTTGAGAATAGGAGACGGTGGCAAGGTCGGTTTTGGCTAGCTTGTCGAGTGTGTCGTTGAGAGTTTCAACGGCATCACTGGCATTGCCATTCACATACACACCGCTGCCGGCATCGGCAATCTCCTGAGCCACCTTCTCATTCAAGAAGGTAATCACAGGTTGCTGGCCGCTGTCGTCCATCAGATACGAGCCATCGTCCATCGGAATGGGCGCACCGTGTGTGCTACCCACCCCCATCACATTCACTTGGATTCCATTTTTCTGAGCCTGACGGGCGGCACCCACCGCATCGTCTTCAAAGTTTTCACCATCGGTGATAACGATGATTGTCTTTTGCGACTTCTTGCTCTGCGAGAACCCGCTCGCGGCCATCTCAATAGCAGCACCGATGGCAGTGCCCTGGGTAGGCACCATGTTGGTGCTGATGCCGTTAAGAAACAATTTGGCCGAACTCACATCTCCTGTCATGGGCATTTGCATATAGGCATTGCCGGCAAAGACGATGAGCCCCACCTTGTCATTATGCGAGCGGTCGATGATTTTTTCCAGTATCATCTTGGCGCGTTGCAAGCGCGAAATGTCCTGAGGCTCGTCGGTAGAGCTGGCGTTCATAGAGTTTGACACATCCACTGCCACCATCATTTCTATGCCATGCACGGTGGCGCTAGTGGGAGCGGCTCCAGCTCGCGGCCGTGCAAGAATCACCACCACCACAGCCAGCAAAAGCAATTCTATCGAAAGTAGAATCCAGGGTTTGTAGCGCGACACCTCGGGCATGAGTTGCTCAACAGTCTCGGCACGGCCAAAGGCTTTCAACTGTTTTGCCCGCGCACGGCGCCCCCACACAAACAATCCTGCCACTGCCGGAAGCAACAGCAACAAATAAAGATATTGTGGATTTGCAAAACCAAACATGATTTATTCTGCTCTTTATACGTTCAATATAATTATGGTATGTGACGCAACACTGTGTAGCGTCCCACCAGATAAAACATCAGCAACGCCAGCAGTGCCCATGCCCATGGCATGTAATTGTCCTCGGTGTGACTGAACCGCTGTACGTCGAGATGCGTCTTTTCAAGACTGTCGATTTCCTTAAATATGCCGGCTAAGGTGCTCTTACTGGTTGCTCGAAAATACTTTCCGCCTGTGGTGGAAGCAATTTTGCGCAACGTGTTCTCATCAATGACCACCGGCATGGTCTGATATTGGATTTTGCCGGCAAAGTCAATGGCCACAGGATAAGGCGCATTGCCATTGCTGCCCACACCGATGGTGTAAATCTTGATGCTATACTGCTTGGCAATCTCGGCCGCAGTGAGCGGTGCCACCACACCGGTATTGTTAGAGCCGTCGGTGAGCAGGATAATGCTGCGCGACACCGCTTTGCCGTCCTTGATGCGGTTGATGGCTGTTGCAATACCATCGCCTATGGCAGTTCCGTCTTCAAGCACACCTGTTTTCACTTCATGGATAGCATTGACCAGCATTGCGTTGTCCATGGTCATGGGCACCTGTGTAAAACTCTCGCCAGCAAAGAGCACCAGGCCGATGTTGTCATGGTCACGCCCGGTGACAAACTTAGTGGCCACATCTTTGGCCGCCTCTAGGCGGTTAGGCCGGAAATCCTTGGCCAACATACTGGTGGAAACATCCATGGCCACCACGATGTCGGTACCTTCAACGTCGCTCGTGGCCCAACTGTCGTGGGTCTGCGGACGACACAGAATGATAATCAAGCAACCCACAGCCCCCAGCAGCGCGACAAATGTCAAGTGCTTGAACCACACACGCCAACTCGAAGGCAGGCCATCAAAGGCCTCGGTAGTAGACAACTGCATGGTAGGTTCGTTGCGTTTCCAACTATACACATACCATGCTATCATCGGCACGTAGAGCAGGAACAGCCACAGCAGCCCGGGGTGTGCCATCTGCATCATGATTGCACCTCCTTCCTTTCGGTTTCTGCAGGCTGAGGCTTGGTTGCTTCCACAAAGTTCAGAGCTCGCTGAAACGCCATCTCGTTGTCATCGGCCAGCGGACGAGCACCGGCAAACTTCACAAAGTCGGCAATTTCAAGAATCATGCTCAGCTGCTCATTGACAGCGCGCGTCTCATCGTTTTGCTTGAGGGTCTCAATAATTTGTGTTGAGGTCATCTCCACTGCATTGACATGGAAACGGCGGTCGATATACACACGCAATATATCGGTCAGTCCGGTAAAATATTCCTTTTCTTGTCCGTTCTGCCACAGTTGTCTCTGTTTTAGAGACTTTAGATTAATCATGGCTTCTTCATAAGCTGGCAGTCGCTTGCGCTCAGGCTTGAGCGGGTTGACTCCCTTGCGGTACCAATGGAAATAGTAGTATAGCCCACCACCTATGAGCAGCAAGGCCAGCAACCATGCCCACCAGTAGTCGGCTATCAAGTCGGGCACCCAGTCGAAAAACTTGAATGGTACTTCCTCGACAGGCTTCAGGTCATGAATGTCTTGCAACGAGTCGACGCGGACCGGCAACACCTTTAATGACAGTTGCTTGGTAAAAAAAGTATCTTTATCAACGATATATGCAATAGGGCCTACCGCATACAAGCCCGAGTCGAACGACTGCAGAATCAAATCGCGGTTAATCTGGATGCGGTTATTACCCAAATCTACGGTGTCGGCCTTTGGTTGCTCGGCGATTTCTACCATGGCACTCAGAGTATCGGCATGGTCGACGGGAAAGAAGCCACGCACACCTTTATCTTGCACCACCTCTAGGTGAAGCGCCGTAGTCTTTCCCATGAGCAGGAAAGCAGAGTCAAGTTTAGCTGTCACCGTCACTGGGGCAGCTTTCACAATCACCACTGCCACAAGGGTCAGCAATATGATTGACAATCTTTTCATTTCATCATCTTTTTTATCCTCGCTGGCGGAACAGCGCCATCAAGGCTTTGACATAGTCTTCATCGGTTGCCACACTCACCATGTCCACTTTACAGCGCTGCACTGTGGTGGTCATCTGTTGCTGGCGTTCATACCACCAGCGGTTATAAGCCTGGCGCACTCGTTTGCTGCTGGTATCTATCCACCGCTCGGCACCACGCTCGGCATCACGCACACGCATCAGCCCCACGTTGGGCATTTGCGCCTCGCGCTTGTCATAGACTTGAAGCGCAATCAAATCGTGCTTGTGATTGGCAATCGACATGGCTTTCTCATAGTCGTGCGCATCAATGAAATCACTCACCAGAAACGTTGTGGTGCGTTTCTTCAGCGCACTGGTCATGTATTCCAGGGCATGATTGATGTCGGTACCGGTACTTGTAGGAGTAAAATCCAGCAATTCACGTATAACAAGCAAAATGTGCTTGCGCCCTTTTTGAGGAGGAATGAATTTTTCAATTTTATCGCTAAAGAAAATCACGCCCACCTTGTCATTGTTTTGGATGGCCGAGAATGCCAGTGTGGCGGCAACTTGCGCCATCATTTCGCGCTTGATGTCGCCCACGGCACCAAAGTTGTGGCTTGCACTCACATCCACCAAAATCATCACAGTGAGCTCACGCTCTTCTTCATATACTTTGACATAGGGCTTGCCGTAACGTGCCGTGACGTTCCAGTCAATATCGCGCACATCATCACCATACTGATATTCACGCACCTCACTGAAAGTCATGCCACGCCCCTTGAACGCCGAGTGATATTCGCCCGCAAAGATATTTTGCGAGAGTCCCTTGGCCTTGATTTCAATTTTGCGGACCTTCTTGAGCAGTTCGTTACGTTCCATGGCTCAGCATTAAGGTACGGCTATCTTGTCGAGTATTTCACTGATGATTTCATCGGCCGTGATATTGTTGGCTTCGGCTTCATAGCTCAGCCCCAAACGGTGGCGCATCACATCGTGGCACACGGCACGCACATCCTCGGGAATCACATAGCCGCGACCTTTGAGGAAAGCATAGGCCCGGGCGGCCAAGGCCATGTTGATCGACGCGCGTGGCGACGAACCAAACGAGATCATGCTTTTCATGTCATTCAGCCCGAAATCAGACGGGAAACGAGTGGCAAACACGATATCCACAATATATCGCTCTATCTTTTCGTCGATGTAAATTTTCTGGACTATGTTGCGTGTTTCCACAATATCGGCCGGGGTGACCAGTGGTTGCACCTGTTTCTGCTCGGGCGCGATGTTCATGCGTATGATTTGTGCCTCTTCGGTTTTCGACGGGTAGCCTATCACCACTTTCATCAAGAAACGGTCTACCTGCGCTTCAGGAAGCGGATAGGTTCCTTCTTGCTCAATAGGATTCTGAGTGGCGAGCACCAGGAAGGGGTCATCCAAGCGGAATGTCTGTTCGCCTATGGTCACTTGACGCTCCTGCATGGCTTCGAGCAATGCGCTTTGAACCTTGGCGGGCGCACGGTTGATTTCATCGGCCAGCACAAAATTGGCAAACACCGGGCCTTTTTTCACTTCAAAGCGTTCCTTCTGCATGCTATACACCATAGTGCCAATCACATCGGCGGGGAGCAAATCGGGAGTGAACTGGATGCGGCTGAACTGTGCATCGATGAGCGATGCGAGCGTCTTGATGGCCAGCGTCTTTGCCAATCCGGGCACACCTTCAAGCAAAATGTGGCCATTGGCCAGCAAGGCTATCAGCAAAGAGTCGACCAGGTGCTTTTGCCCAACGATGGTTTGGTCCATGCCTTGCTTTATCATGTTCACAAAGTTGCTACGACTGGCTATCAAGTCGTTAAGCTCACGAATATTTACTGTTTCACTCATTATAGTAACATTCATATATTGTTTTCACGAACCATTCGTAAAAACTCAGCGCAAAGTTATCACATTAGCACCAATCAAACCAAAGAAAAACTAGTTAAATAAACAAATATTAAGTTAGAAATGTTAAACCAGAATCTACAATCAAAACCAAAGCCACGACATCTAGCGCCAGCACTGGATTTCATCAACTGGTTACATCACCAATTACGTAGAAAATAATTCATCATTCATAATCCATAATTCATAATTAATTACTAACTTTGCACGATAATTTACACTCCATCGTTATGTTAATTGACAAAATAGAAGCCCTTAAGGGACAAATTGCTGAGCTCAAGGCCGATAATGAGGCCGCGCTAGAAGAACTCCGCATCAAGTATCTGAGCAAAAAAGGCGAAGTGGCTGCACTTTTCAACGAGTTCAAGTCGGTCGCTCCCGAGCAGAAACGCGAAATGGGTCAGCGACTCAACGAACTCAAAAATCTGGCCACCGAGCGCATCAACTGCCTGAAGGAAACCTTCAAAGCTCAAGAAAAAGAAAAAAACAAAATCGACATCACTCGCCCGGCATTCCCCGCCGAACTGGGCACCCGACACCCCATCTCGGTGGTGCGCAAGCAGATTATTGATATTTTCTCCCGACTGGGTTTCACTCTGGCCGACGGCCCCGAAGTGGAAGATGACTGGCACGTGTTCAGCGCACTGAACTTTGCCGCCGATCACCCTGCCCGCGACATGCAAGACACCTTCTTCATCGAACAAGACAAGGACGATGTGGCTCGCAACATTGTGCTGCGCTCACACACCAGCAGCGTGCAAGTGCGCACCATGGAAACCCACAAGCCACCCATCCGCATCATCTGTCCAGGCCGCGTGTATCGAAACGAAGCAATTACCGCTCGAGCACACTGCTTCTTCCATCAGATTGAGGGCCTTTACATCGACAAGGGTGTCACCTTTGCCGACTTGCGTCAAGTCCTGCTCAACTTTGCACAGGAACTTTTCGGCACCGACACAAAAATTCGCCTACGCCCCAGTTACTTCCCATTCACCGAGCCTTCGGCCGAGATGGACGTCTCGTGCATGCTATGTGGCGGTGAGGGTTGCGGTTTCTGCAAGCACACCGGATGGGTCGAAATTCTGGGTTGCGGCATGGTAGACCCCAACGTATTGGAGGCAAGTGGCATCGACAGCAAGGTGTATAGCGGTTACGCCTTTGGATTGGGCATTGAGCGCATCACCAACCTGAAATACATGGTCAAGGACTTGCGCATGTTCAGCGAAAACGACGTGCGTTTCCTTGAAGAGTTCAAGAGTGCTCACTAACAAAGCAACCGGTCGCGTAAACCTTGGGCGACAAACCCATTGCCTCTACGTGTAAAGCCCATCACCCGCAATGACCATCAAAGAGCGATATGAAGGCGTTCTGGACTATTTCCAGCGCACACAACCCGACCCCACCACCGAACTCGAGTATAGAGATCCGTTCTCTTTGCTCGTGGCGGTCATGTTATCGGCTCAATGCACCGACAAACGGGTCAACATGGTCACTCCAGCGCTGCTTGAAGCCTACCCCACACCAGAAGCCATGGCGGCAGCAAGTGCCGACGACATCTACCATTATGTTAAAAGCGTGTCGTATCCCAACGCCAAATCGCAACACTTGCAACAGATGGCGCAAATGCTCACCGACCAATTTGGCGGCCAGGTGCCCGACACCATGGAAAAGCTCACCAGTTTGCCTGGGGTGGGACGAAAGACTGCCAACGTGATGCTGGGTCTCGCGTTCGGCAAGGCTGCCATCGCTGTCGATACACATGTGTTTCGGGTATCTAACCGGCTGGGACTTGCCAATGGCAAAACACCGTTGGAGGTGGAGCAGGCACTTACGCGCCACATACCGGCGCACCTGCGTTTCAAGGCTCACCACTGGATCTTGTTGCATGGCCGATACGTGTGCAAAGCTCTGCGTCCCGATTGCCCCAACTGCGCACTGCGCCCTTGGTGCAAACATTACACAAGCACCCAATCTATACACAACAAATAGTTATATTATAAGAATAAAGGCAGGAGCCAACCCTTGCAATTCCAGTTTGGAAATTGCACAGAGGTTGGCCCCTGCTATTTTAATTCAATTTTAAAGAGTTCGCTGCCGAACTCTTACAGTGCGAGGTTTAGAACTTCCAGCCGAAGGCGATCTGAATATTGCCATTCTTGGCTTCATCATCATATTCATCCTTCATCACTTTTGTCAAGCCCAGTGTGTAACGAGCCTGAACAAAAGCATTTTCAGTAATGCTATACGTTCCACCGATGCCTACACCAAAGTCAACGGTATTTGTGAAGTCCTTCAAATCAGTTGTAACCTTCACACCACTAGCCTCGGTTGTTGACTTGCTATACACATTGAAACCTACTTGAGGACCCAGATCAATGCTGAATTTAGGTGCCACATAGAACTTAAGCATCACAGGGACGTTAATATAGTTCATGTTAAAAGTGGTGTTGTCGAACTTTCCACCCTGAGCAGCAAACACGACTTCGGGAGCGATTGCAAACTTGTCGTTGAACTGGTACTCCATCAAACCACCAATCTGATAGTTGGGAGCCATACCATGCTTTACATGTTTACCCCAAAAGTTAGTCAGATCAAAACCAACTTTTGCACCAAAATGTACTTGTGCCAATGCACTCATACTCATCAGCACTGCTGCGAGCATCAAAACTACTTTCTTCATAATTCTTTTAATTTTGTTAGACTATAAAGTTTTTTACATTAGTAACGTTTTTATGACCACACCACAAGTCACTAAGTTTAATAGTTCATCCCAAAAGGGACAATTATTCCGACTTCGTGGCCAAGTTTAGGTAAAATCAATATTCAACCTTATCGGTTTTTGCCGCCCACTTACGAAAATGTTCAATATTGTTTTCGTCTTCGATATGGATACAAGGGATGTAACGCAATTCGTTAGGCTTGGCAATTTCTTGATAGATGAAATTGTCATCAAAATTGATTTCGCGGGCATCATGCTGCGTGTTTCCGTAATACACACGGGTCACCCCAGCCCAGTAGAGCGCGCTCAGACACATAGGGCATGGCTCACAACTGCTGTACACCACACAACCATCCAGCTTGAAATTGTGAGTGAGTTCACATGCACGGCGTATGGCGTTGACCTCGGCATGAGCCGTAGGATCATTGGACAACGTCACCGTGTTGCACCCCGTAGATACCACCTCGCCATCTTTCACGATCACTGCTCCGAAGGGTCCACCTCCGCGATCTATATTCTCACTGGCGATTTCACAAGCCATGCGCATGAAGTATCTATCTTGATCGGTTATTTCAATTAATTTCATATTAAAGTCTTAATTATAGTTAAAATGCAGGGCAAATGACTATAATTTCTTGTTAACATGTTGTGTCATAAGAAAAAACTAGTTACTTTTGCAGGTGTGTTTTTCATGGTATTAGATTTAAGGTTTGTGAAGGCCCTCGTGAGAGTCCCTTCACTTTCTTTTTTTCTTGCTGAAAGCAAGAACTTGTAACTCATCGGCGGGGTTTACTGTAACCACGGGTGCGATAGTTGCAGTGCACTTTTCCCTTGACAATATTATTCAGTTTTGTGCGCACGAGCTGCTTGCGGATGGGAGAAATGCGATCTACAAACACCGTCTGGAACAGATGATCGCACTCATGCTGAATCACACGCGACAGATACCCTTCAAAGTCCTGTTCGTGGGTCTGCCAGTTCTCATCGGTCCATTTAAGGTGAATTTTTTCGTGCCGTGGCACAGCCTCATGAACACCGGGCACGCTCAAGCATCCCTCTTCGCGCGACGTGGTTGGCACCGTTTCATCCACAGTAATTTCAGGATTAATAAGCACCATGCGCACGTCCTTGAGTTCAGGCATGTCTTCGGCCAGCACGTCCACATCGATATACACCAGCCGCAGGCTCACCCCCACTTGCGGAGCAGCAATGCCAATTCCGTCGCTGGCATACATGGTTTCCTTCATGTTTTCAATGAGCTGGGCCAAATCGGGATAGTCGGGTGTCACCAGCTCGGTAGCGGTGCGTAGCACCGGATGCCCATATAAATAAATAGGTAGTACCATATTATATATAATGTTTGTACGTGATTCAACTAAAATTGATTGACGACAGATAATCATTCAGAATGATTGTGGCGGCAATGCTGTCGACGCGAGCCTTGTCACGACGGTCGGTCTTTTTCATGCCTCCATCAATCATCGACCGGTGAGCGATGGAGGATGTGAAACGCTCATCATACATCACCACCGGAATGTGGGGTAAGGCTTGTTTTAGGCGACGCACAAATGGCTCAATATAACGCATGCTCTCGCTAGGCTGGCCGTTGAGTTGCTTGGGCTGGCCCACGACTATTTTTTCCACTTGTTCGCGCGACACATAGTCTTGAATGAACTGCATTAGCGTGTGTGTGGGCACCGTGCCGATGGCGGTAGCCACGATTTGAAGCACATCGGTTACAGCCACACCCGTGCGCTTGCGTCCATAGTCAATTCCCAGTATACGTCCCACCGTTACCCATTCTGCATATTAAGCAGGAACTCCTCGTTGTTGCGCGATCGTTCCATGCGTTCTTTTATAAATTCCATGGCTTCCACCGAAGTTCGGTCGCTCAAGAAGCGGCGTATGATCCACATCTTGTTGAGCGTGTCCTTGGGCAGGAGCAAATCGTCGCGACGCGTGCTGGAAGCCATCACATCCACCGCTGGGAAGATGCGTTTATTGCTCAGTTTGCGGTCGAGCTGCAACTCCATGTTGCCTGTTCCCTTGAATTCTTCAAAGATAACTTCGTCCATTTTCGAGCCAGTCTCGGTCAACGCCGTTGCTATGATGGTGAGACTGCCACCGTTCTCGATATTGCGTGCTGCGCCGAAGAAGCGTTTGGGACGCTGCAGGGCGTTGGCATCTACGCCACCGGTGAGAATCTTGCCCGAAGCTGGGGCAATCGTGTTGTAGGCACGAGCCAGGCGCGTGATGCTGTCGAGCAGAATGACCACGTCGTGGCCGCACTCAACCATGCGTTTAGCTTTCGAAATGACCAAGTCGGCAATCTTCACATGGCGGTCGGCAGGCTCGTCAAAAGTAGATGCAATCACCTCGGCTTTTACACTGCGGGCCATGTCGGTCACCTCTTCGGGGCGCTCGTCAATGAGCAAAATAATCATGTAGGTCTCGGGATGATTCTCGCTGATGGCGTTGGCTATATCTTTAAGCAGAATGGTCTTACCCGTTTTGGGTTGTGCTACAATCAGACCACGCTGGCCCTTGCCAATGGGCGCAAACATGTCCACCACTCGCTGCGAAATGGTGGGATGCATCTTGCTCACCAAATCAAATTTTTCCTCTGGGAACAAAGGAACCAGATGCTCAAATGGCACTCGGTCGCGCACATACTCGGGTGTGCGGCCATTGATGCGCTGCACGTTGCACAAAGGGAAGTATTTTTCACCTTCGCGCGGCGGACGGATGTTTCCTTCAATCACATCGCCTGTCTTGAGTCCATAGTTCTTGATTTGCTGTTGCGAGACATAGATGTCGTCGGGAGAGTTGAGATAGTTATAGTCGCTAGAACGCAAGAAGCCGTAGCCATCGGGCATAATCTCAAGCACTCCGGTCCCGTCCAGTATGCCCTCGAAGCTGAAAGGCATCTCGGTGTAAGGTACAAGACCGCTGTCTTGAGCAACTTGCTGCTGCATGGCCTGATTCTTTTTGTTCTTCTTGTTCTTTTTGCCCTGCTGTTGTTGCTGAGCTTTGGCTCCCTGAGGTTCCTGAAGCAGGATGGGTGCCTTTGCAGCTTCCTCGGCCCGACGACGACGCTCCTCCTCGGCGCGACGGGCCGCTTCTTCGCGTTCTTCCTGGGAACGCGGCTTGAATGTCTGCACTCCGCCACTTTTGAAGAATGAACCCAGCGACACCTCACGTTTTGTTTGCTGGTCGGCCTGCTCCATTGCAGTGGCATTTGTATCGACTTTTTCGGCAGTTTGCTCTGTCACCTGCTCGACTGGCGCTTCTTGCTGAGTGACAATCGGTTCAACATCGTCGGCAGCGGCTTGAACTGGCACTGAGGGTTGCTCAGTGGTTGTGGGGGCTTCTGATGGTTCCTGTGCTTCTTCATGATTCTTGCGAGGACGACCACGACGTTTTTTCCCAGTCACCTCCTGTGCGGGTGATTCAGTCTCGACGGGTTGTTCCTCAAATGGGATTGATGCGCTCTCGGTCGCAGGCTGCGCCAACTGTCCATCATCGTCTCGAGCCGCTTTTTCGGCATTTGCCTGGCGGCCGCGTTTCTTTTTGGTTGTAGTGGCAGCCGACTGTTCAGTCGTTTCGGCATTGTCGGCATTTTCATCTGCAGTCTTGCGGTTCTGCTTGCGCGATTGTTTGCGCTTGACCGGCTCCACAGCATTTTTACTTTCTTCTATGGCCTGCTGATCCAGAATTTGGAACACCAGGTCTTCAGCATCGATTGTTTCAGCCTTTTTAATTCCCATTGTGCTAGCAAGTTCGCGCAAACGCTCCTCGCTCATAGCATGAAGTTCAGAAATATTGTACATATATTATAAATGTGTATTCAATTTTCTCACGCGCGCACCATATTATGCGCCTTGCATCAATTCTAGGTGATGTAATTGAGTTATGAATAAAATGTAATTGTGAATTTTGACCCGAGCGGTTACAAGAATTTCGAGTCGTGATGAAAACTAGTGCAAAAGTACAATTTATTTTTTAATTGGCAATATTTAGGACGGAATTTTTCAGCAAATCAGGAAAAATGCCTAATTTCGCACGATGATTTCAGTTGACAAGACAAAAATAGAGCAAGCATTGGCATTGCCTGTATTCCGCCTGGTGGGCCGAGTGGCCGATGGTCTCGGACGCGAGTGCTATGTAGTGGGAGGATATGTGCGCGACATCTTTTTGAACCGCGCCAGCAACGACATTGATTTCGTGACCGTGGGCAGCGGCATCGAGGTGGCCAAAGCAGTAGCCGGGGCTATAGGACGCAAACGAGCATCATTATCGGTGTTCAAAACCTATGGGACTGCACAAGTGCGCACACACAATCTGGAACTGGAGTTTGTGGGTGCCCGGCGAGAGAGTTATCGCCGCGAGAGCCGCAATCCCATTGTGGAAGACGGCACTTTAGACGATGACCAGCGCCGACGCGATTTCACCATTAATGCCATGGCCATTTCGCTCAATGAAGCTCGTTTCGGCCAGTTGCTCGACCCGTTTGACGGCATCGGCGACCTTGAGCGCGGCATCATTCGCACTCCTCTTGATCCCGACATCACATTCAGCGACGACCCCCTGCGCATGATGCGAGCCGTGCGCTTTGCCACTCAACTTGATTTCGACATTTTCCCCGACACACTGATGGCTATCAAGCGTAATGCTCACAGAATAAAAATCATTACACGCGAGCGTATTGCCGAAGAGCTGATGAAAATCATGCGCGCTGATCACCCTTCACGTGGATTCGAACTGCTCGACGACTGCCAACTGTTACCACTCATCTTTCCTGAGTTGGCAGCGCTTAAAGGCGTTGACAACAGTCACGGACGGGGGCACAAAGACAACTTCAAGCACACCATGCAGGTGCTCGATAACGTGGCCGCAGCCAGCACCAACGAATGGCTGCGCTGGGCAGCACTGCTGCACGACATAGGCAAGCCGGCCACCAAGCGCTGGGACGACACGCTGGGATGGACGTTTCACAACCATAATTTTATCGGCGAGAAAATGGTGCCGAAGATTTTCGGGAAAATGCGCCTTCCTCTCAACGAGCACATGAAATATGTGAAGAAACTGGTGGGATTGCACATGCGTCCCATCGCTCTCGTTGAAGACGGAGTGACCGACTCGGCCGTGCGTCGCCTGCTCTTCGATGCCGGCGACGACATTGACGACTTGATGACCTTGTGCAAGGCTGATATCACCAGCAAGAACCAGGAAAAAGTGAAGCGTTTCCGGGAGAACTTCGACCTGGTAAAGCAGAAACTTATCGACATTGAGGAGAAAGATCGCGTGCGCAACTTCCAGCCTCCCATCGATGGCGAAGAAATCATGGCCACATTCGACTTGCGCCCCAGTCGGGAAGTAGGTCGCATCAAAGACAGCATTAAGGATGCCATTCTAGATGGGGAAATCCAGAACGACTATTGTCAAGCCTACCGCCTGATGATGTCGCAGGCCAATGAAATAGGCATCGCTCCACGGCATGCTGGCCATTTGTGCCATGTCACATTCCCTACGGTCGTAGGAGATATAACTATTGCCGCGGCATCGCAAGGCATTGTCCTCGTAGCAATATCTTGCAGCGACTCTGTCATACATGAAATAGCGCAACGCATGCAACTCACACCGGTGTCCACCAGCACGCCCCTGCTGGAACAATGCCGCCATCAACTGGAACAATACCTGGCCGGACAGCGCCGCTCTTTCTCGTTACCTCTCTTCCGCCAAGGAACCGACTTCCAAATTGCGGCATGGAACGAACTGGAACACATTCCCTATGGGCACACCGAGAGTTATGCACAACAAGCCGAGCACATGGGGCACCCCAAGGCATTCCGTGCAGTGGCACAGGCCGATGCAGCCAACCCGCATTGCATCATCGTGCCATGCCATCGTGTGATTGCAGCCGATGGATCACTTGGAGGATACAGTGCAGGCATGGGGCCTGAAACAAAAAACCTCCTGCTCCAACTCGAGCAAGAGGTGATAAAGAACGACAGTGCGATCCATCAAGCTTCGTCGCAACCCTGACGCTCACGGAAAGTAATCATGCGGTTATAGATGTAGTTGCCAATGGTATAAACCGCCATGGCAATCACCATCACAATGTTTTGACCAGCATTCTCCATGGGCAGGAACGGAATGATGTCGCAAGACAGGCTCTTCCAGCCCAAGCCTTCCAGCAGCACAAGGCTCACGACACCTTGCAAAATCCAGCAGGCAAAGAATCCACAGGCAAACAATAGCGCCTCGCGACCAAAGTTATTGTGTGTCTTGAACACCCAACTGCGGTTCCACAGAAAACTGTTGACGACGCCCAGCACATAGCCCACAATGTTGGCTATTCCATAAGACACGCCTGCCCATGTGTTTAACAAGTAAAACGAAACCAGCGTGATGAGCGTGTTCATCACCCCTATCACACCGTATTTGAGCAATTGAATGCTCGTCTTTCGCATTTCGACACTGTTCAGTTTCATTGTATTGCTGTCTTATGAATGAGGATGCCTACGTCGGTGACATTATTTACTGCAGCCGTGTCGTCCATCACTTGCCACACCACCACTCGGTGTGCTTCGCTGGGTGAAACAGCAGTAGCCACAGTGGTCTGGCACTGAAACAATGCCCCAAAACCAGTGCCCAGCCAGTTGCCATATTCATCAGCAACCTGGAGGTTGACCATCTTGCGATGCCTCACACAGGCGGCACTGTCCATCAAATCCACCAATAAGCTCACGTTGCGATAGGCATAGTCGTTGGTGTGACGGATGCCCACAGTCACATCGTAGGTGGCATCGGAGTCGGCAAACTGCGGTTCAAAGACCAACGGCATGTTGCGTCTCCACCCTTCATCGGCTGGCAAAGGGCGGAATTCGCCATAGGAGCGCTGCTCGGGCGCACACGCGCACACAAGAAGCGCCATGACAACCCAAGCAATGGGCCATCTTTTGGTCACTGCCCGCATGGGCTTAAGTGGCACCTTGAAGATTTCATCGCTCTTTGCTGTCACTTGTCTCCGTTACTGCTTGGCTTGAATGTCTTGCGTTCTCCTTTAGGACGATTATTGTAGCCTTTGCTAGATACTGGCTTGCGACGCTCATCCTTGCGGTGGCGATCTTGCATGTCACGTCGTTCCGTGTTAGGACGTTGTTTACCTTCTACACCACCGCTTTCGGCTTCACGATTCTTTGGTGGACGCTGACGGTTACGCTCATTGCCATTTTGCGACTGATCGCTTCTACTTTCACGATTGTCGCGCGACTTTTTCTGCTTCTTTCTCTTCTTTTTATCGAAACGATTGATGGCATCCTGTCCCAGAATGTCGCCAAACGCATTCTTTTCAAATTCACGTTCGGCATCATCCAGAGCCAACTTATCGGGTTTCATCCCATTCTCGTTAAGCGAAATGATTTCAAACACTCGCTCAACGGGCAGATTCACCAGATTCTCGGGCACACCCTTCTTGGTACTGTAAGACACTTCACGCTTGAGCACATCGGCTTTGAACTGATAGTACTCTTTGTCTTTGGTTTCCAGCACCACGTCGCGGGGAGGCATTCCGCGGCTGGCCTCCATATAGGAGTCGACCTCAAAATTGATGCAACACTTGAGTTTCGCGCACTGTCCGGCCAACTTCTGCGGATTGAGCGAAATGTCTTGAAAACGCGCGGCACTGGTGGCTACACTCACAAAACTTGTCATCCACGACGCACAGCACAAAGGACGCCCACACGGACCGATACCGCCAATGCGGCCGGCTTCCTGCCGGGCACCTATCTGTTTCATCTCCACACGTATCTTGAACACATCTGCCAGCACTTTAATCAACTGGCGGAAGTCGACGCGCTCGTCGGCAATATAATAGAATATGGCTTTGTTGCCATCGCCCTGGTATTCTACATCGCCAATTTTCATCTTCAGCCCCAGGTCTACCGCAATTTTGCGAGAGCGAATCATCGTATCCACTTCGCGTGCCTTGGCTTCCTCATATCGCTCGAGGTCGACCTGCTTGGCTTTGCGGAAAATGCGCAGGATTTCGGCATCAGGCTTGAGATTGGCACGTTTCATCTGCAATTTGACCAGTTTACCGGTCATAGCCACCTGGCCAATGTCGTGCCCGGGATTGGCTTCCACAGCCACCATGTCGCCCACATGCAAATCCAGGCCGGCAGAATTGCGATAGAATCCACGGCGAGTGTTCTTGAAATGAACTTCCACGATGTCGAAGTCGTTCATCTCGCCGGGAATGTCTTCCAGCCAGTTGGTGCTGCGCAAGTTGCAACGCCCACCACAACCACCGGCACTCACCTGCGTTCCGCAGTGAATGTTGTGCGGTTGAGTTGCCGCTTCGCTTGCCACATTAGTTTTCTCCTCACTCATGGCATCACTTTGCATAACTCACGGCACGAGTTTCACGAATAACGGTGATGCGCACCTGTCCGGGATAAGTGAGTTCATCCTGGATTTTCTGTGCAATCTCGGTACTGAGGCGTTCGGTCTCGGCATCGGTAATCTTGTCGGCACCGACAATTACACGCAGTTCGCGTCCTGCCTGGATGGCATAGGTTTTCACCACACCTGGATAGCTGGCTGCAAGATGTTCAAGATCGTTAAGTCGCTTGATATAAGCTTCCACCACCTCACGGCGTGCCCCGGGGCGTGCTCCCGAAATGGCATCGCACACTTGCACAATGGGGGCATAGATACTGGTCGCCTCGATTTCATCGTGGTGGGCACCGATAGCATTACAAATGTCGGCTTTCTCTTTATATTTCTCAGCCAACTTCATGCCGAGTTCTGCATGCGGCAGTTCGGGCTCGTCGTCGGGCACCTTGCCGATGTCGTGCAACAGACCTGCACGGCGGGCTTTTTTAGGATTCAATCCCAGTTCACTGGCCATGATTGCGCACAGATTGGCCGTTTCGCGACTATGCTGCAACAGGTTCTGTCCGTAGCTGGAGCGATATTTCATCTTGCCGATCAAGCGAATCAACTCGGGGTGCAATCCATGAATACCCATATCTATTGCGGTGCGCTTGCCGGTCTCGATGACTTCTTCTTCGACCTGCTTCTTCACTTTGGCCACCACCTCCTCGATGCGTGCCGGATGAATGCGCCCATCGGCTACCAGCTGGTGCAGTGCCAGGCGAGCTATTTCGCGGCGCACAGGGTCAAAGCCCGAAAGCACGATGGCTTCTGGTGTGTCGTCGACAATGATTTCGATACCGGTCGCAGCCTCAAGAGCACGTATGTTGCGTCCTTCACGGCCGATGATGCGTCCCTTGATTTCATCGTTGTCGATGTGAAACACAGTAACTGCGTTTTCTACCGCGGTTTCGGTGGCGACACGCTGGATGGTTTCCACGATGATGCGCTTGGCTTCCTTATTGGCGGTGAGCTTGGCATCGTCCATGATATCATTGATGTAACTGGCGGCAGCGGTCTTGGCCTCGTCCTTCATGCTCTCCACGAGTTTTTCTTTGGCTTCCTCGGCCGTGAGTCCACTCACGTGCTCAAGTGTTTCGCGGGCACTTTTCTCCAGTTTGTCAACTTCTTTGGCACGGTATTCGAGTTCATTGTTCTGACTGTCAAGTTTTTGTTTGAGCGAGTCGAGTTCGTTGCGACGGCGCTGCAAGTCGCCCTGCTGCTGGTTGAGCTGGATTTCGCGCTGTTTGGCCTTAGCTTCGCTGTTTTGCACCTTCTGCAATCGTTGGTTGGCCTGTTTTTCGGCCTCGCTCTTGATGGCCATTCCCTCTTCTTTGCCTTTGATAACCTCATTGTTTTTCAGCACCTCGGCTTCAAGTCGAGCTTTTTCAATAATTTCGCTGGCTTTTGACTTGGCGCTGTTACGAGCCATGTAGTTGGCCACCAGCGCACCCACTGCGAGTGCGACCGCGGCAACTACCAAAATGATTATAATGTTCATTACATTAAAATTGAAAAATATATTAATAAAAACGCACCACCCCATGGCATCGTGCCACACGCCATTCAAGCATGTGCCACACTCTGCGCCTAAGGGAAGTGCAGGAACCTATTCTCTCAATTGTAAATGCCACACAGCAGAAACTCCGGCAAAACCGGCATTACCGCTGGTCATTCCACATTCACGACCAACTCGTCGAGCTGACGCTCAAAGTCGGCCAGATAGTCATTGACTTCATTGCTCTGCTGGTAAGCTACCCAGTAGAGACGCGCAAACTGAAATGCCACTCGAGCCAGGAGCTCGTGTGACGACGACTTTTCGCCATACCGCTTCATCCATGTGTCCCATAGCGTGTTCACCAGTTTTTCCGCCTCGCGTGATGCCACCTCATCGCTGGGAGTGACGCTCAACGCTATCGGCTGGTTTACATCGGCCAACTGGATCCAGATGTTATGTCGTTTCTCGTTTGCCATTTTGTATTTGTAGTGACGCCCACAGGTGTGTCGTCACCAAAATATTATGTATTCAACTGTGAGATACACTTGTCAATGTCCCGCACAAGACGGTTAATCATCAGGCGAGCCTCACTTAACTGCTCGGGAGTGGCCGACATCGTACGCGCCACTCGCAGGTAGTGATTTTCACGCTCAAGACGCTGCTTGTCGGCAAGCAATTGCTCGTTTTCGCGCTTGAGGCGCTCCACTTGTTCATCGGCACTTTGCTTCAAGGCAAGCAGTTGCCGGTATTTTTCCACCAGCACGTTGCTCTTGCCCACAATACGATTCAGCCGTTGTTGCAAATCGGTTGCCATGATAATCAACAATTTTCGCACAAAAGTAGCAAAAATTTTCCATTCAAACGCAATTTTTAAAGCAAAACTTTAACGACGGCCACACTTTTATTCCAAATCCTAATCTGTTTTGCCGCAGAAAGTCAAAACTTTTTCTCGACTTAAGCTTAATTTAACTTGCATGTGCTCAGTTACGGCACACCAGCGTTGTAATTTTGCAGCGTGAACACTTCACAAACCGATTATATATACCTCTAAACACACACAATTATGAAAGAGATCATCAACATTATCGAAGGTGAAATGGGCAACGCCACCACACAGCACACCGCCAGCGACCACAGTTTTCAACTGAGCCTGCTGGTCATCGCCACCATTTTGGTGAGTTTGATGGAATGGGTTTACTAAAGCACGCCCACGTAGTAAAGGAAGATGAGCACAATGGCTACCGGTGCCACATAGCGAAGGCAGAACACCACATAGCGTGTGAGCACCGGAGCCAGACGCGAGCCATCGTTGAGTTGCCGACGCACTACACGGCGGTCAACAACCCATCCCACATAGATGGCCGTAAACAAGCCGCCAAGCAGCATGAACACGTTGGCCGAGGCATAATTGAGCAAGTCAAAGATGTTCATTCCGAAAGCCCTGATGTGATCCAGCACGTTGAACGAAAGAGCGCACACCACAGCCATGGCTACCACGACAACGGCACACCACAGCGTAGAGCGGCGGCGACTCATCTTCCCTTCTTCCATCAAGAAAGCGATGGGTATCTCGCTCAGCGAAATGGTACTGGTGAGCGAAGCCACCAGCAGCAGGGTGAAGAACAGCACGCACCACACCTGCCCACCGGTCATCTGCTGGAAAATGGCCGGTAACACCTCGAACACGAGCTTGGGTCCGGCTTGCGGCTCAAAGCCATAAGAGAACACCGCGGGAAAAATCACCACACCAGCCAGCAATGCCACCAGCGTGTCGAGACCAGCAATAACACCGGCATCACGGGTGAGCGACGTCTTGTCGTTGAAATAAGATGAATATGTGATCAGGCATGCAATGCCCAGCGACAACGACATGAAAGCCTGCCCCATGGCATCGACCACTCCGCGCCATGTGAAATGGCTAAAGTCTACCGCAAACAGGAATTTAAGTCCATCACCACACTTGGGCATCGTGAACGAATTGATGCAGAACACCACCAGCAACAAAAACAACAAGGGCATCAGGAAAGTGGACAAACGCTCGATACCTTTCTCCACACCCTGTAACATAACAGCAAAATTCACAACCATGAACAACAGCGTCCAGCCCACACAGCGCCATGGCGACGCCATGAACGTGGCGAAAATGTCGCTATACTCCTGCGGCGTGTGTCCGCTGAGCTCACCTGTGAACGACAGATACAGGTACTCACAAACCCAGCCGCACACCACACTATAGAAACTCAACGTGGTGATTGCGCCCAGGATGCACACCGGCGTGAACCACTTGACCTTGCTGCCGGGCGCCAACTGCTCGAGTGCCCCCATCATAGATTTATGTGTGGAACGGCCGATGACAAACTCGCTGAGCATGACAGGAATGCCCAACGCCAGCACACATAATATATAGACCAAGATGAACGCTCCACCACCATTCTGACCAGCCTCATAGGGGAAACGCCAAATGTTGCCCAGCCCCACGGCCGAGCCAACCGATGCTGCGATGGCACCCATTCGTGTCGTAAATCCTGCTCGTTTCATACTTATCTATTCTTAGATCGGGGGTTAAAACGGTTTTCTGTATTTATTATCGGGATCTTCCTCAAGGATACTCAGGTAACTGGCATAGCGCGACTGGCTGATGCGACATTCTTCCAATGCTTTGAGTACGGCACAGCCCGGTTCGTGAGTATGAGTGCAGTCACCATACTTACAATGACTTGACTCGGCAAATATCTCAGGGAAATAGTGAGCCACCTCATTACGCTCAAAGTCGATGGTGCCAAAACCCTTCACTCCGGGCGTGTCGATGAGCACGCCACCACCCGGCAAATCTATCATTTCGCTAAACGTGGTAGTGTGCATGCCTGTGTGATGAGATTCCGAAACATCGCCCACCCGCAAACGGGCGCCGGGAACCAACGCATTGATAATAGAACTCTTTCCCACGCCACTATTGCCCGACAGCAATGTGGTTTTGGCAGCAAGTACCGCTCGCAACGAGTCAAGCCCTTCGCCCGATAGTGTGGAAGTCGCAAGCACGTCATAACCAATAGTGCGATACAGATGAGCGATTGCGACGAGCAACTCATGGTCTTCGGGCTCGACGAGCAAGTCCACCTTATTAATGACAATCACCACCGGGACACGATAGGCCTCGGCAGTTGCCAGAAAACGGTCGATGAACGTTGTATTAGTCACAGGATGAGCCAGAGTCACCACCAGCACTGCTTGATCGAGATTACTGGCAATGATCTGAAACTCCTTGCTCAGGTTGCTGGCACGACGTATAATATAGTTGCGCCGTGGCTTGATGGAGGTGATGAAGGCAGAGCCGTCGGGCTTGCAATCAATGGTCACTACGTCGCCTACAGCCACAGGATTAGTACAGCGGAAGCCCTTGAGCCTAAAGTTTCCTTTTATCTTGCAGTCGATGGGAATGCCGCCGTCGAGTGGACGCACCACATACCAACTACCGGTGTTTTTAATAACCAAGCCATCCATAATTCGGCAAAATTACAAACAATTATGCGTTTATGCAAACGTTTTACTTGTAAATCTCTAACATAATTAATGAATTGTTGACAATATGCAGGCTTTTAATTGTAACTTTGCAGTGATTTAATAGAAAAGATTGTTTTATTAAAGGTTTTAAATTATGAACGTAGAAACTATTGGATTATGGGCCGGTGCAACATGGAATGCACTGAACGACGCCAATGGCGTGCTGAACATGAAAGGTCTCAAGAAAGCTACAAAATTAAAAGAAAAAGAGGTTTATGCAGCTATTGGATGGCTCGCCCGTGAAGGTAAGGTCAACGTCAATGAAACAGAAACAGAAGTTGAAGTTACACTGCTCTAAATTTTAATGGTTAAGCAAGAAAAGGCACCAGGCAAGATGATTGTCTGGCGCTTTTCTTTCTCCCCTGTAGCAATCAGCGAACCTTATTTTAGAGCTGAACGCGTCAGCCCTCAATATGTCGCCCTGCGCTAAACAAAACTGTGGCGGCTCCTTCTCACGAGGGGGCCGCCACGCACTTATCACTATTTATCACCTATAAAATTCACTTTATTCGAGTTTACCGCCTTTGAGCAGGTAAAGATACAGCACGTTGTAGAAGTCCTTGATCTGGTCTTCGGTAAACGATTTCTTGTGGTTGATGCCATTGCCGGCAAGGAGAACCACCTCACCCCACTGTCCATGAGAAAGTGCATAGAGCAAATCCTTTTGTGACACACCCACGACATCATCACTGTTTTCCCAGAAGAACTTGGGTTTTACCTTACCGCGTTCAACAAGTGCCGGTTTGAAATGATAGTCAAAACCATTGATATAGAAAACAGCTTCATAGAACTGCAACGGATCGTCGGCATAATATTGAATGCGCAAGTGCAATGGACTTAGTGTGCCATCGGCATTCTCGGTAAAGTAGAAATAGATGGCATTGTCTGAATTGTCCATTGTCACACTGGTGGGCATATACTTTGAATTGACGTTTTTGAGACCACTCATCAGGGCCGAGGGCGTCTCATGAATCGTGTCATCTTGCCACACCAGGCGCTTAGGTGCTTCGGGGATATAAGTTTTCAACTCATATTTTGACAAGTCGAGCAACTGGCTCAGTAGTGAATCATCGGCCGCGGTGTCTCTTTGCACGGGACGGTGCCCCACAATGGCACCCACTCCCGTTTCGCAGCACACGCACGGACCAGGATGGGTACAACGGCAATTACGATTCCCAAACAGTGAGGCACAACTAGTTGTGCCAAGTGTCAAAGCCGTCACAGCTGCAACGGCGGTAATATGAGATAACCACTTTTTTTCCATTCTGTAAATTCGATATTCAGTCTTTGTGCATTGTCGCGTGCAAAATTACAAAAACAAATTGAATTTACAAAATTAAATTAGAAATTTTCAAAGATAAATTTTTCTGTAGCGTTTTTCATAGGGTTCCACCATGCAGCAGATACAGCTGCAATGTGGCTTTAAGAGCCTTCAACTGGTCCTCGGAAAGTTCCTTGCGATGGTTGATTCCATCGGCACCGATGAGCAACATCTCGGCCCAGCGGCAATGGGTGAGCGCATAGACCAAATCTTTATCACGCTCTTTCAGCGCATCATCGCTAAGCTCCCAGTAAAGGCGCGCCGAAATCTTTCCCCGCTTGGGCTCAGTGGGCGTATAGGAATATTCAAACCCATCTATCACGAAATCGATGCGCGAGAAGCGTAGCGGGTCGTCGGCACAATATTGTAGGCGCAGTCGCAATGGGTCGGGAGTGGAGCGCTCATCAAAGTAGAAGTAGAAAGCGTTGTCGGTATTCTTCATAGACACATCACGCGGCATATAGCGCACAGCAGCCCCCTGAGCCGACCGGCTCAGCACTTGGGTCAATTCGTCTTCGTCTGCTTCAATCGGTTCGTCCTTCCATTTGTAAGGTTTAGGCGCTTCGGGCACAATCTGCACCAGTGAGTAGTCTTTGCTGAGTAATTCTTGCAATGCAGTCTTGTCGCCTGTAGAAGTCTGCTGATAAGCTTCGCGGCGCACCACCTTGCGATTATCTTTTTTCTTTGGTTTCGCCACAAGTTCCTCATCACCAGTCAATGAGCCGTTTTCCCGCTCCCTGCGCTCTTGTTCTTTTAGGTACTCTTTCATAGCTTTCTCACGGTCACGCTCGGGATGCAGTCGGCGCACGGGTTTACGCACGCTCTCGTCGCGCTCACTCTCCTCATCGGGCCATGGCGATTGCGCCATAGCCACTGTGGTTGCAAATGTAAATAGAACTATGATAAATAAACGCAGTAATCTCATCACACATTAATATATAAGGGATTCGCACTGCAAAAATAGTGATTTTACTCCAATCTGCAAAAAACTAAAAAAAACTAAACAAGTAAACAAGCAAACGATTTGCCATGTGCATGACTTTTCCGTTCACTTGTTTACTAGGTTTTGAACTTCGGCAAAAACTAGAATCCCACCTGCACTTGAGTGAGGATACTGTGCTCGTGGCCCACGGCTTTATGGTCGGTATAGGCATAACCGGCCTGGATTCGGCATTTTTTGAAAAACCAATACTGCAGCCCAGCCTGGTAACGATTGATTTTGTCTTCATCCAGATTGAGGCGATCGTAAGACGCCACCAAATCCAGATTTTTAACCCCGATATTACTTACCTGCGCTGTGAGATAACCACCATTGGTCTTGAGATGGTCGTCTTTGCCCCACATCCACTCGCCACGCACATTTACAGGTGTGGTTTTGAGTTGGAAACCGGCGGCATAGCGGTTACGAGTGTAGTTGCCTTTCACCTCGACGTCGCTGCCCAGATAGGAGGCCAGAGAATTCAGCCGGCCTTTACCGATGATGACCGAGCCGCTCAAGTCTAGCCCCTTGAGGGGATGCAACGTGAGTCGGCCTGCAAAATCTTTCCACGAGTTGTCGTCCCAGCGGTTGCGGCCGGCACCATTCATCAGTGCCAGGTCGTAACTGGCCCAACGGCCTATATCGCCCAGCACAGAGATACCGATATCGCGCCCCGCCCCGCCGGGCATCATCAGCGGACTGGCTCCGGCCACCATAAAGTTGCCGGCCAGTGACATTTGCGTAATCATCTCCATCACCGATGGCGAGATAGGATTCTCCAGTGTATAGGGTGTCTTAAACTGTCCCACCTTCCACTGCATCCAGGGTGCCACCTTGAAACTCACCCACAACTCGTGCAACGAAAACGACTTAAAGTCGCCCATGGCAAAAGCACGCCATCGGTCATTGATTTGGTAATCGGCCGTGAGTATAATACGATTGATGGCGAAACTGTGTTTGGGGTCACTCTGGTCATGATACTCCCAGCCCAGTTGGGCATAACCGGCCACCGTAATGTGATTCTTCACATAATCCACAGCCTGTCCCAGTTTCACTTGTCCCATTACCGGCAGCGATATTAACACCACCGCCAACAAAAAGAATTTCTTCATCACTCTAAAAATTCAATATGTATTATAAATTGAGGGATTCAACAGTCTTGATAAGGTCGTCGCCCGCCAGTCCACGAGCCACAATCATCCCTTGCGGATCGATGAGCATAATGTGCGGTATGCCGCTGATGCCGTAGAGGTCGGTGGGTTCGGTCCAGTTCTTGCCGCCTTCCATCACAGGCCAGGGTATGGCCATGTCTTTCATGGCTGTGTGCGTGTCATTGGGCTCATCCCACACGGCAACACCCACAAAGTTCATCTTAGCCGAGAATTTCTCATAAAGTTTCTTGATATTTGGTATCTCGCGACGGCAGGGACCGCACCAGCTTGCCCAGAAATCCACCAGAGTATATTTGCCTTGACCAGCATAGTCAGAGAGTTTTTCACCGGTGGGAGCCGCAAAGTCGGCAAACCGCTTGCCTTCGGCGGTGATTTCCAGTTGACGGGCCGCATTGATTGCCTTCTGCACTCGCTTCAAGTCACGATAGCTCTTGGGAGCTGAGTTCAGCAGTGAGTCGATCTGCGCAGCGCTAAATTCATTATACATTAAATAATAATTAAACGCCCAGGGGCCTATGCCATTGTCCTTGTTCTGCTCATAGGCTTTATAAAAGCAGTCTTTCATCTTTTTTTCTACTACCAGCATAGCGGCCTCGGCAGTATCGTTTGCGGCACTACTCTCGATGGCTTCCAGTTCATCTTCGAGAGCTTTCATCTTGTCGTTAAGCGGCGTTCCGGTCACTTTTCCTTCATTGCACATGATTGAAATCTCGCCCGGTTCCACAATGAAGCCGAAGCGCTTGCCGGCAACAAGCAGACGCGACATGAACGATCCGTCCACATCACCTTCAATCACCACAAATTTGTCCTTCACCACACCTGTAGCCAGGGTGTCGCCCGAATCGTAACTCGTCAAATAGGCCGTATCACCATCGGCACTGTTGTCGGCGAACGTAGCCACCACCTTGTAGTGACCGCCCTTGCTGCATGAGCCCAGCACCAGCAGCCCCACAGCCAAAACAGAAAGTAACTTTTTCATGTCATCTATTTAGAATTGAACGATTTTTTCCGCAAAGGTAACACGATTTAGGAAAACTGACAACTTTCAACCCAAAATTACTTTGGGCGGTTACAACAAAATCAGTTTCATCTCTTCAGTTCTTAATTATCAGTATAATTGATAGTCTTGACTGATTTTTCCGGCCGTTTTGTTGTAACATTTAATTATTATACCTACTTTTGCACGCTTAACAGACTTTGGCACTATCGCAACTAATTTTAAATGAGTTTTGGCGTGCTTATAATTATGAGATAAAATATTATTTAGTTTATCATTTTAATGTTTCAAAGAATGAAAAAGTTTACTTTTTTAGTGTTGGCTTTAGCCGCGCTTTGCAGCCTCTCGGCCAATGCACAGTTAAAAATCAAGGGTGTTTACCAACAAGGCCGTGACAACGACGGTGAACTAAGCGGCGAATACCTGGGATGGAACACAAATCTGGGCAAAGGCATCTCGATTGTCCCTCAGGGCATTTACCTGATGGAATGGGACGGCACCGCACTGACAGCTCCCGAAAAGAATCCTGCAGTGAATGCCGATGACTTCTTCCAGCGCACAGGCATGTGGAGCGGTGTCTTTACCGACGACGACAAAGCTCTCTGGGCTAACAACTTCAATATGATGTCGGGCAATTCGGGCGCAGGCATCAAAGACGGTATCATCACCACAGTACACTCTCGCACAGGCGAGGATGTGGAAACCAGCGAGCGTTTCGCTGTGCGCCAGTGGAATGCCGAAACTGGCGACTTGATTGCCAACAGCAACAAGTATTATGCCGAAGACATGTGCCTGGAATCGGCCGGAATGGCTGTCAACCCCCTCGACGGCAAGATGTATGGCCTGTTCTACCTCACTGCACAACAGCTGCCCGAAGAGATTACCAGTGATCCCGACTTCTTCACCGACGAAGAGGGCGATGCCACCGACACCGATGCCGGCTACTGCATCTGCTCCATCGACCTGGAAACAATGAAGATTACCCCCATCACCAAGGGACTATACTACGGAAACTTTGTAACTTTCGCCATCAATGCCGAAGGCCGTGCATTTGCACTTACCAGCGGCGGCACACTGGCCGCTACCGGCACCGAAGGTACCGAGGACATCAAGCGCACCGACATCGACGGCAAACTGGCTGGCGCCCATCTCTTTGAGTTTGACCTGCAGAGCGGTTTGATGATCAACGATTATCCCAACGGAGGCACAGGCTATTGCTCGCAGGCTAAGCGCCAAAGCGCTTGCTTCAGCAAGAATGACCCCAACAAGATGTACTGGGTGGGTTATGTGAACAGCGGCAAGGGTTACACCGAAACTGGTGCCCTGGGCAACCTCCCCGACAGGGAATGGAAGACCAACGGCAAGTACGACACCGCTCTCTATGAGGTTGACATCACCACCGGCGAAGCCACTCGTCTGGCTGTGATTCCTAACCGCTACACGTTCTCTTGCATGTGGGTTCTGGAAAACGAGGAACCCGGCCTGCGCGGTGATGTGACCGGTGACGGCAAGGTGGATGTGGAAGACGTGAACGCCGTCATCAATATCATCCTCAAGCTGAAAACTCAGGCCGACTATCCTGGCAAAGCCGACCTGACCGAAGACAACAAAATCGACGTTGAAGATGTGAACGCCATCATCAACATCATCCTGAAACTGGCTTAACGCTCCTATCATCATTAAGACAACCCATAAAGAGGGTGTGTCATAATTGTGTCACATCCTCATTTTGTAATATGTTGTAAAACATATAACAAAGCCTCTACTTTCCCAAGCGGAGGCTTTGTCATGTCAAAAAGTTTTAGTAACTTTGTGACAATCAATTTATAATAAA
>JAGAYZ010000016.1 GCA_017940245.1 Muribaculaceae bacterium
AGGAGTATTCTGACGTCCGGTAACGGGGATATCATCACCACCAAAGCCATAAGAATCATAATCATCCTTGCAAGGCTTCACACCCTTGGGGAAGTTCAGAACGATCTGAATGTTGGTGAAGTTTCCACCTTCGGGCATGGTCACAGTCAGAGGCAACTCAATCAGAGTGTTCACATTGTCTTTGGTAATCACCACATCGGGTGCCGAGATTGTCTGTGCAGCAGCGGTGACGGATAGCACCACCATTACCACCATCAAAACAAACATTTTTTGCATTTTCATTTTGATTACTTTATTTCCACTTCCGGCTCAAGGTGGAGTTAATGACCCTTTATTGTATGAAGTATAAAAAAGGAGCGTGAGCCGAAATGGTCTTTGTCGCTCCGTTGATGGCTCTCGACAGCCTTGGATAAAGTAACAAAGAAATTGCTCACGCCCCTGAAGGTATATACTGAAGGTATAAACCAACCAAGAGGGAGCGTCCTTTATCATTCCTTTATCCATTCATGAGTTGTCGAGATTCACAACGGCGGAATGAAGCCAAAACGCTTCCTGTTTTTATGTCATGCCGGCACACACTATGGCCGACACTGCAAATTTACAAATAATTTATGTAAAAAACAAGTTTTTGTTTCTTTAAAGATATGGGCGGTGGGCTACGAGTGCGCAAGGTGCCGACACTCAGGCCGTTTAGGCTCACGCAGATCTTCAAGATTGAGCAGATTTTTTAATGGGTGAAATTACGACAACTTGAACAACTATAACAACAGCGAGACAGCATGAAAAAGGTTTTATAGGCTATAGGCTATAGGCTATAAGCTATGGGCTACGAGTGCCGCAATGCAGCTCCCATAGCCCACAGCCTATCTGAATCGTATGTTCTTATCGTCTAAAAATCTGCTCAATCTGCAAGATCTGCGTGAGCCCACAGCCCACTAGACCTTCAAGATAATATTGATGATGGCGTTCACGTCGGCTACATCCACCACGTTGTCGTCGTTTACATAGGCACGACCGTCGTAATTGTCGGCATCATCCATCTTCAAGATGATGTTGATGAGAATATTGACATCGGCCACATCCACCCTGCCATCGGCATTGACATCGCCCGGCTGTGCCGCGAAATCGACCATCAGAGGATAGGTGCGACTATGGGTGCCCGCAATCACCGTGATGGCATATTCACCATGTGTGTTGGGCTTGATAGTCACGTGCTGGGCCTTAATTGTAAACACCGAATCGGCAGTCCATGAGTAACCATCGGCTTGCGCAATCTCGAAATTCCGGCTCACGGCGCAGCGTGTGTCATCCACATTCAAGAATACCGGCATTGCGGTAATCGCCACAGCGCTGTCCTGCGCCAGCTCGGCGGGAACCGGGTAGCGCTTCTCCTGCTTCACCCAGTCGCCTGTGAGTGCCACGTCGGCCACAGCTATCTCGCTGGTGAGCAGCGCGCTCACACCCTCCACATCGGTTTTGCCCGCTGCGGCCACATCACACATCTGGCGGTCGTATAGCACATTGTCGTAGTGTGCCACGGTAGAGTTATAGCCCGTAACAGCCCCCACATTGGCCGAGTTTTGCGCATAGCCTTCCAGCCAGCCCACATTCAGCGAGTTGATGATATCAGCCTTGGCACTGTTACTCACAGGGCGTCCCAGCAGTCCACCGATACAGTTAACACCGGCCACAATGCCCGCATTATAACAGTCTTCGATGATGGGCGATCCGCCTCCCACAATGCCTCCTGCGGCCGGCGTTCCGGCTGCAACCGACGTGGCGGTGTTGGCAATGTGCCCCACATTGACACAAGCCTTTACGTGGATGCGTGTGGTGTCGCTCATGCCCACGATGCCACCCACATAAGAAATCTTTCCGGTCACGTCGCCCGCATTCAAGCAGTGAGTGAGTTCAATGGGCACATGCACCTGTCCGGCCAGTGTGCTGTAGCGACCGACGACGCCTCCCACGCCGGTGCTTCCGTTCACGGCACCATAATTGCGGGCATTGTTCACTAAAGTAGTGCTGATGAGGTCGCCAAAGCAACCACCGTTCAAGTTGCTGGTTGCGGCAGTGCCTCTCACGGTGGCATAGTTGGCCACATCATCGTAGGCAACCGCCTTACTCGTGCTCACCACACCTGCAATGATCATGGGTCCCGACACATCGCCATAGTTGGCCAGTCGGGTAAAGGTCTTTGTACCATTTCCGACCACATACCCCACCACTCCGGCGGTGTAGCACGCCCCACTGGTCATCGAGTTGGTCACAGTGCCATAGTTGCTCAACTCGTCTAGTTGAGCGGTGGCGGTAGCATAGCCAACCACACCACCCGATCCGGCACTGGCATTGCCGGTAGTAGAGGTCACATCGGCACGGTTTGTCACATTCTGGACTGTTCCGGCACATTTACCTACCGCAGCCCCCACAAACCTTGTTCCACTAACCGCTCCACTGGCGATGGTGAGATTCTTCACCACTCCATCAGGTCCCAAGTAACCCACAAGTCCCACCAATCCATAGGAATTGGTCGAAGCGATATTCAGATTTGAAACCGAATGACCATCCCCATCGATCTCTCCACGGAACCATCGCGGCATGTTGACTGGCGTTGTACCCGTGAGCGCAGCATCGATTCCTGCAAAGGAACCCGTCAATTCAATATCCTGGCCCAACTTGAAATGTTTTCCCACGTAGTGAGCCATAGTGGGTACCGCATTGCTCTGAGTGGCCAGCTTCATGAGGTCGGCAGCAGAGTTGATGATCCACGGACTCTCTTTAGTGCCATTGCCTGTGGCCATCTGACGGCCATAAGCCCCCACTAGGGTGCGGCGCACGGGCTCCGACACACCAGTCACACTCTGAATGAGTTCGTCATAACAGTAGGTATCGCTGGCGTCGGGAGTAATTTTGCCGCCCGCCAACGTGAAGTCGTCACCATCGTCCAGACGCGATGTGAGTCCCGTGGTGGCAAAAACCGTAGCACTGCCATTCATGTCGCTGCGGTTGTCGCCGTCGGCCATGATGATGGGATAAGAATAGAGTTGGGCAATCTTCTCACCGGCAAACTTGGCGAGTTGCGGATACACAGTTCCACTAGTCACCCACTTGCTGCCTCCATTCCAGTTACTAATGATTTCGCGGGTGAGCTTGCCCTCCAGTCCATCGGTACTGATATTGTCGTACACACCCATCTGCTTGTCATACCACACACCATCGAAAGTGCCATTGCTGCTGCCCACTACGGCTCCCACCACTTCCACATTTGCCGAATATGTCACCTGGCCGGTAGCCAGCGTATTCTCGATGGAAGAAGAAGCAAAATCGCGCGAAGCCACAGCTCCGGCATAGCTCATGGCCGTGACATAGCCCGATGCCAGACAATCCACGATGCGTCCCTGAGTTTCGGAAGCGATACCGCCGATGTAATTGGCCGCCGAGCCGCCCACGTTGCCGGCAAACTGGCAACCGTCGATCAATCCATAGTTATAGCATGCGATGCCACCCACGTGGTGCGCCGCCCCGTTAAGAGCCAACTGTGCGCCCACATAACAGTCAATCACTCGGCCGGTGCTTTCCACCCTGCCCACGATGCCACCGAATGTTCCGGCACCAGTGGCACTGTAAATGGTATAGGGCAGCACCTTTACATTCTCGATGGTCCCTTGCAGGTAGGCAGCGATGGTTCCACCATTCAGATACAAACCGATATTGCTGTTGCCTGCTATGGTGAGATTCTTAACAACACCACTCTGGCCCACATAACCAAACAGACCGCCATTCTGCGTCTGAGTGAGATCGTTGCGCATATACAAATTGTTCAGCACATGACCATTTCCATCAAACGTGCCCATGAACGGTGTGGAAGCATCCTTGCTGAAAAACTCAAAACCGCTCTCCATGTCAATGTCGTTCATCAACCGGAAATGCTCACCTTCAAATGCCATGCCGCCAGCATTGGTAGCTTCGCTGAGCAGCACCATGTCGGCATAACTTTGAATTTGATAGGGGCTCTGTGCTGTACCGTCGCCATCAAAAGCATCGGGATAAACCGTGATAAGACTCTCGTGCAAGTTACCATCGAGCATCGATATCAACTTCACATCGACTGGAGCATCGCTGCGAAACACAGTCACATCGGTTCCATTAATCACAACAGGACCGCTGGGAGCAACCGTCCACCTCACTCCTGCGCCATCGCTCACTGTGAAGTTACTTTTCACTTTTCCATGAAATTCCTGATTGGCCAAATAATAAGGTGATGCACACAGCATAGCAGCCTCCGACTGAGCACTGCACTTGAGGCGAGGATACATGCCTGTCGAAAAAGTCCACACTTGCGCGTCAAAGTTCTCCAGCATCGATCCATCGGTCATTTCAAGCGTTGATTTGCCTCCCATTTCAGAGGTATTGCCAGCCACTTGATTGTCGTAATAGCAATCAGTGTAAGTCACATTGTCAGCCGACAGTGTGTAGCCCACATATTCGCAGTTGGTATTGCGAGCGGCCACCGCATTGTTGATTGTACCCAGGCTCAAGCAGCGCGAGATGTTCAGTCCATAGGTTCCCGACAGCTCGGCCACAATACCGCCCACCTTTTGCATATAGGGTGTGGTTTCACTAGTTCGCCACACAAACGGAGCATCAATCAGTCCACTGTTATAACAGTCCTCGATGGTGAGCACCCCGGCAGTAGCTCCGGACGTTCCCACCAGTCCACCGGCCGACCGATAACTGCGCAGTGTGCCTCCATTGAAACTGCGTTGCAAGAGGCCTCCGCACATGTAACCAGCTATACCCGCCACAAAGTCTGACATCTGAAACGCCACCGTGGTGGAATCGTGAGCCATGAAAATGTCTTGAATCAGTCCCATGTTATAGCACTGGCTGACCCGCGTGGTCGTTCCGCTCAGACTACCGGCAATGCCACCCACATAACCCACGGCCATGATGTTGCCTTTGTTGACACAATCGGCAATTACCACCGGAGAACCGTAGCCACAGATGCCACCCACATTGTTACCATTGAAATGCTCTGTGGCATTAATTGTCCCTTTGAATGTGCAATAACTGAAATTAATGTCGGAACCGTTATTAAACCACTGCGCTGTTCCACACACACCGCCCACATAGGTACTACCATGCGAAATACTGATCTGGGCATTACTGGTGCAATTCTCCACTAGGCCACCATAGTTGCGCCCCGTGATACCGCCATAGCCACAGGCCGTTTTCACAGTTCCTGAGAATGAACAGTTGCGAATCACGCCCGTACTTGTCAGATAGGCTGCAAAACCTCCGTTGAAGTTATTCTGCGTGGTCGAGTTGAAATTCTGCGCGGCATTGACGACATGGCAGTTTTCTACAAGGCCACTCACATTGTCTGCAAAAATCGAGGTATTATTAGCCCGCTCGGCTCCATTCATAGTCACACCGTCAATCGTCAGATTTTTCACCACGCCATTCGCACCTATCCAGGAAAACAGGCCGCCACCGTTGAGCGCTCCATTTAGCGTGATGCCGGTAATCTTGTGTCCTTGACCGTCGAATTCTCCTTGAAACCGGCGGTTGCTGGTTCCGATGCCCCACATCATGTCGGAAGTAAGGCCGAAAGCAATGTCGCCGGTCATCACAAAGTAAGTGCCCGCAAAATCGGTGGTCCAGTAGGCCAGCACAGCAATGTTGCTCAAGTGGAGCATAGTGGAAACCTGATAAGGATTGTCCTTTGTACCCGTTCCTCCACCGAAGTTTTGCGTATATTCCCCGGCACTCCATCCCCACAGGGATGTAGCCACCATGAATAATGTTACGAGTAATTTTTTCATCACTATTCTAGTTTATTATTTTAATAAAATGGTGTTGCCTCGGCTTTCGTCGTGAGCAACACCAATTATAAGGATCAACGCTTGGCAAACTGTTACTTGATGACCTTAGTCGTTGATTTCGATCCATCGGCCATTTCAGTAACCACAATGTTCACGCCGTCGAATGGAGTGGCACTCTGCATGCCTTGCAGGTTATAGTAGTGCACGGCCTTCACCGCAGGCTGGGCATCCAGATCGCTGATGGCTGTGGCCACATCCTGTTCATAAGTCACCGTGAGCTTGTCGATCATGACATTCTTGCTGGTCACCGAGCTCTTGATGGAGAACACCACACTCTGCTCATCACCTTCCCACAAGCCGTTGCGGCTATTGGGCTCAGTATAAGTGCCCACATTGGTTTCGATGCGGTTGGCATAATTGACCGTAGTGCGCACCATTTCAATCTGCTTGATTTTGTAACCGTCGGCAACACTCACAGTGAGTGTGCTGGTGCCACGCAAGTAGAAATAAGCATCACCCTCGTCGTCATAGATCAGGTAACTGTTGTCGTCGGACGATTGCAGAGTCACACCTTCCACCGTGACTGGCGTAGAAATATACACCTTTGCATTGTCACGCTTGGGAATGATGAGGCCTTCAATGTTGTTGGCCGCAAAGTCGAGTACCACGGTTTCGCCCCATGCCATCGACGACATCAAGGCCACAAGAACTAGCGTAAAAATCTTTTTCATAAGCTTTTTCTGATTTTATTCCGGCGATTCACGACACGAGCGCAAGTGTCAAAAAAACCGGAAATGTTTACTATCTTTTCTTTTAGATTATAAACAAGTGCGCTCTACTTGTCAATCCCCTCTTCATTACAAATCGCCACAAAAATAAAGAAAATTTCAACAACTCAACAAAATTTTCAGCGAGTTGTTGAAATTTTATAACAAAACAAAAAAATAACATGCAAAGCCATTACAGGCTTTTGCATTTATCCGCAGCGGGAGGTGCCGCAGTTGGTGCAGATGAGGCAACCTTCCTGGTAGACTAGGGTCTCCTGGCCGCAGTTGGGACACTTCTGGCCATTGGCCTTGGTGCCGTTGGGCAGATACTTTTTCAAGGCTCGCTCCACGCCCATCTTCCAGGTGTTGATCGACTGGTTGTCGAGTTCCAGGCTGGTCACCAGCTTGAGCACTTGCTCGATGGGCATGCCATAGCGCAGCACGCCCGAGATGAGCTTGGCGTAGTTCCAGAACTCAGGATTGAATTTCTCCGACAAGCCTTCGATAGTGGTCTTGAAACCGCGCTTGTTGATGAACTGGAAGTCATAACGCTTGGTGCCTGTCTTCTCGTCAACGGCCTTGATGATCTTGCCACGAGTCACCGACTTGGGACAGAAGATGCCTTCCTCATCGTCGGCAATACCGGTGAAGATCTCATAGGGGCGATTGTCGATCAAGCCAATGAAGGCAATCCACTTTTCCTTGTTGTTCTGGAAACGCACCACGTCGGCTTCAAGTTCGGTGGGACGCTTGAGGATGTGCTCTTCCTCGGCCATGTAGAGGGCCTTTTTCTCGGTCTTTTTCTTGTCGTCCTTGGTGAGTGCCACCAGCACGCCCGAGCGCGAGCCGTCGCGATACACGGTGCAACCCTTGCAGCCGCAACGCCAGGCCTCCACATAGAGTTTGTTCACCATTTCCTCGCTGATGTCGTTGGGCAGGTTGATGGTCACACTGATGCTGTGATCCACCCACTTCTGCACGCCACCCTGCATGCGCACCTTGTTCACCCAGTCGATGTCGTTGGACGTGGCCTTGTAATAAGGTGAGCGCGCCACCAGGTCGTCGATTTGCTCCTGCGTGTAGTCGTTGCGCACTTCGATGCCCTTGACGTTCATCCAAGTGATGAACTTGGGATGATAGACGATAAACTCCTCAAACGAATCGCCATTCTCATCGACGAAATCCACATGCACATCCTTGTCGCTGGGATTCACTTTGCGACGGCGCTTATAGACGGGCAGGAACACGGGTTCGATGCCCGATGTGGTCTGGGTCATGAGGCTGGTGGTGCCGGTGGGGGCGATGGTCAGGCAGGCGATGTTGCGGCGGCCACACTTCACCATCTCGTCGTAGAGGTCGGGGTCGGCCTCCCGGATGCGAGCGATGTAGGGGTTATTCTCCTCGCGCGCGGCATCGTAGATTTCAAAGGCGCCGCGCTCCTTGGCCATGTTCACCGACGAGCGATAGGCCGCCAGAGCCAGTGCCTTGTGCACGCCCACCGAGAACTCGGTGGCCTCGTCGGTGCCGTAACGCAGTCCCATGGCGGCAATCATGTCGCCCTCGGCAGTAGTGCCCACGCCCGTGCGGCGGCCCTTGAGGGTCTTGTTGCGAATCTTGGTCCACAGGTTCAATTCGGTCTGTTTCACCTCGCCAGTTTCGGGGTCACTCTCGATCTTGGCCAGGATTTTCTCTATTTTCTCCATTTCCAGGTCGATGATGTCGTCCATGATGCGCTGGGCATAGCCGATGTGCTCGCGGAACAGGTCGTAATCGAAATAAGCTTCGGGAGTGAACGGGTTCACCACATAGCTGTAAAGGTTGACGGCTATCAGACGGCAACTGTCGTAGGGGCACAGAGGAATCTCGCCGCAAGGATTGGTGGAAATGGTGCGGAAGCCCAGGTCGGCATAGCAGTCGGGCACCGACTCGCGCGTGATGGTATCCCAGAACAGCACCCCCGGTTCTGCACTCCTCCAGGCATTGTGCACGATTTTGCCCCACAACTTGGATGCATCTATCTTCTTTTCATAGAGTGGATTATCGCCAGTGGTGGGATACTGCTGAGTGTATTCCTTACCTTCTACGGCAGCCTGCATGAAATCATCGTCGATGCGCACGCTCACGTTGGCTCCAGTCACCTTGCCTTCTTCCATCTTGGCGTCGATAAACGACTCGGCATCGGGATGCTTGATGCTCACGGTGAGCATCAGCGCACCGCGGCGGCCATCCTGGGCCACCTCGCGCGTAGAATTGCTATAGCGCTCCATGAAAGGCACCAACCCTGTAGAGGTCAAAGCAGAGTTTTTCACCGGCGACCCCTTGGGACGGATGTGCGAGAGGTCGTGTCCCACACCGCCACGGCGTTTCATGAGTTGCACCTGCTCCTCGTCGATTTTGATGATGCCTCCGTAGGAGTCGGGCTCACCGTCAAGCCCGATAACGAAGCAATTGGAAAGCGAGCCCACCTGGAAATTATTGCCTATTCCGGCCATGGGGCTTCCCTGGGGAACGATGTAGCGGAAGTGCTTGATCAATTCAAAGACCTTCTCCTCGCTCATGGGATTAGGATACTTCTTTTCTATTCTGGCTATCTCACTGGCAATGCGATGGTGCATATCGTCGGGCGTGAGTTCATAAATATTGCCAAACGAATCTTTCAGCGCATACTTACTGGCCCACACGCGAGCAGCCAGCTCGTCACCCTCAAAATATTTCAAGGTAGCCTCATAGGCCTCTTGATAGGTGTAAGTCTTTTTATTTTCCACAGTTTAGTAAAAAATTAACGTGATAAGTAGTTCTGATTATTTTGAATAAGCGAATTCCCTGCAAAATTAATAAGAATACTTGGGAAATAAAAATCTTTTTAATAGAATTTGAAGTTTTCCAAAAGAAAAAGTTTACTTCTTGAATTTCAGCCAATTAATTATTTCAAAAGTGTTACAAAATTTTCCAAAACATTCATTGGAGCGTTCTCAATGTCTTCATTTCCCGTCAGTTTTATAATCAACCCAATTTATACTCAATCTAAAATATGACTTTTGCCCAGCAATCACTTTTTGAGAAGTTGACACAAAAAAACGACAGCGAAAATTTCCGCTATCGATTCTTTGTGTGTGCTTTTCGGGTATTAAATCCAAGCAGTAGAATATACGTTTTTGCTTTCTCTTTACTTTTTTATAACAAGAATTTTACTTTTATGAACTTACAATTTTTGTTTATCCTCTCAGCTTTTGCTTGAGCTGCTGGACTTCTTCGCGCAACTGCTCCTCTACGCTCATGCGCTCTTCAATTTGCTTGCAAGCATGAAGCACGGTTGCATGGTTGCGCGACAGGCGCAGGCCCACATTGGTTGAAGACATCTGCGCTTCGGTCTTGGCCAGATACATGAGCATCTGCCTAGCGTCATTGATTTCGCGCTTTCGCGACTTGCCATAGATGGCATCAGTGTCGATGTGATAGAAATCGGCCACGGTGTCTACGATGTAGTCGAAGGTGAGCTGGCGAGGCTGATGCACGTGCACACAGTTGGCTATCACTGCGGAAGCCAGTTCGGTTGTGATTCCCTGGTTGAGCATGGTGGCGTGCGCCAAAAGCGAGATAACCACACCTTCCAATTCACGAATGCTGTCGGTCACCTGGTTGGCAATCAGGTCAATTACTTCCTCTGGCAGGTCCAGACCGTCTTGTGAGGCTTTGAGCATGAGCACTTCGCGACGCAACTGGTAGTCGGGCTTGGTCAGTTCCACAGTCATGCCCCACTTGAAGCGCGAAATGAGTCGAGGCTCCATTCCATCCAGGTCGCTGGGACGGCAGTCGCTGGACATGATCAACTGCTTGCCATTTTGGTGCAAGTGGTTAAATATGTGGAAGAACGTGTTTTGTGTCCCGGGCTTGCCAGCAAAGTCTTGCACATCGTCCATGATGAGCACATCCACACTCTGGTAGAAATTAATAAAGTCATTCACCTTATTATTATGTACCGCCGAAGTGTACTGGCTTTCAAACACGCGCGCCGGCACATAGAGCACACGCGAGCGCGGGTTATTCTCCTTGATTCTGATTCCTATTGCCTGGATAAGATGAGTCTTCCCCACCCCCGTGGTGCCGAACACAAACAGGGGATTATAGGTTTTGCAGTCGGGATTGTCGGCTATGGCCTTTGCTATGCTCAGCGGCAACAGGTTACAGTTGCTCGAACAGTAGTTTTCAAAGGTGTAACGCAAGTTGAGCTGCGGGTCGATGTCTTCATATTCTTGACGAGCAAAGGGATTGTTTTGCGCTGCCGGCATCATCTTGCCAGCCGATTTCAAAATCGAGCTTTCGCCGGCATCGGCCATTTTCACTTGCTCGTCTTGCGCCACGTTCACTTTATAGAACAGCTTGGTCCCGGCTCCATAGACATGGTCTATGACACGTTTGAGCAGGTGCAGATACTGCTCCTCGATGCGCTCGACAAAGAATTGAGAAGGCACCTTAAGCGTAAGGCTATTATTCTCATATCCAAGGGCAACAATAGGACTGAACCAAGCATTGAACTGCTCGGCCGTGAGATTGGCCTTGATCATCTCAAGGCATTTGTTCCATTGTTGACTATTTGATATCATGATAATTTTATAGGTGTACCCCACCAATAGGGGCTAATTTTCACATTACAAAATTACCTCAAAAAAACATTCAAAAAAATATCCCTCAAAATTTTGAAAATTCAAAAAAGAAATAACTTCTTTGTTTACAAACTATTAGCGTCAGTCCCTTAAAATAGTAGCGTGGAAAATCACCATTCCACGCCACCTTGCTATTTTTCAACGATTTGTAGTTACAATGTTTCACAAAGGGTGAAAATTACAACCGTTTTACACACTCATTTTCGCCACGTATTTAGCATTTCTCCGTAAAAAATCAGTTCGCATCAAAAATAAATCTATTTAGACTAATTCTAAATAATGAAGCATTGACTATTGCATTTTCCACTCCCGACAAGACTACTGTTATCGGCAATCAGAACACCTTAATGTTGATGTACCGTTTAGGATGTTGCTTGATGTCGATGAGCAGCGAGTCGAGGTCGGCAACGGCACGGTTAGCGTTATCATATAGCGCCTTATCGTTCATGAGAAGTCCTAGGCTAGAATTCCTATCGTTCAGTTTTTCAGTGAGTTGCTTAATGTTGGCTATCGTCGCATTCAGTTCATTCACCGTGGAGTCGATAGGTAGTGTCTTGAGGTTGCCCGTCATCTCGTTCAGGTTGCCGCTTGCGCCAGTCAAGTTGCTGGTAATACCGCTCACATCACCCATCACACCAGGTACCGTTCGGTTGAGACTGGCAAGCAGTTGAGTGAGCTGCTTCGAACTGTTAGACAACTGTGCTGTGATGGCATCGAGTCGATATAAAGATGTTTGCAGAGCCGGATTGCTCACAATGGCATTCACACCGCCCATAATGGAATCCACCTTGGGCATGATGCCCATTACCTGAGGCATCACCTCGGTCGATACTTTGTCGACCAGGCCGCTCACCTTGACCGACTGTATGCGGTCGCCCACCTTGTAATAATCGGGACCCGCACCAAGCTCCAGCTCCATCGTTGCCGCTCCGGTGAGCGACGACTCGATGTGAGCCGCGCTGCCATGGGGAATCTTCAGTTTGGGCGTCATGGCCAGCATCACGTCTATCTTGTTGTTCTCGTAATTATATTTGATTTCACGCACCTGCCCCACCTTGAAGCCGTTGATGGTCACCGGGGCGGCCTCGACCAGGCCGTCCACTTCGTCAAACTGGGCGTAATAGTAATTAGCCGGCTTGAACATGTTCACACCTTTTAAAAACTCAATGCCCCAATAAAGCAGGCACAGACTGGCAATAATCGTTACTGCAATAAGTATGTTCTTTTTCATGAAAAAATATTTGTTCTCTGTTTTTATTATCGGTTTTGCAAGCAGGCGACTTGCTCCCCGGCACATGTTTACCTTTTTCCAAATCGGTCATCAGGCTCATATTATCTTTGAGATGAAAGCCAGCAAGGTTGAAATTTCATCACATTTGCCCTCTCCAGCCATCGTCTCACATCGAAAGAGCGCCTCATCGCTTGCCCAGCTTGAAGTTATACCACTTCACGAAAGCCCGGCACAAGGCTTGCGCCAGCAGCGCTTGCCCTTGCTGTGAGCTCAGGAACTGCTCGGCCTGACGGTGGCTCATGTAGTCCATCTCCACAAGCACCGCCGGCATGCAGGCATGCTGCAGCACATGGAAACTGGCTTGATGCACGCCCTCGTCGCGCCTGTGGGCTGTCGCCACCAGTTCTCGCTGAATTTCGGTTGCAAAGTTAATACTTTGTTGCCTAAACTCGGCCTGTTGCAACTCAAAAAAAGCAAATTCCTCGTCACTTTGCCCTGCCTGACGACTACCTGCCGCCACTGTTGCAGGCTGCATCACATAGGTTGCCGCACCAGTGGCCACATCGCGCAGCCCCACCCGGTGGGCCATCGAATTGGCATGGAGCGAAATCAGCACATCTCCTCTAGCGGCCTGCGCCCGCCTCACACGCTCGTCCAGGTCGACATATTCGTCGCCCACTCGTGTGTAACACACACTCACGCCGGCACATTGGCGCGCAATCCGGGTTCCCAACGCTTTTGCCACTGCAAGCGTCACGTCTTTCTCGCTACAGCGCACACCACGCGCACCACTGTCGCGCCCGCCATGGCCGGCATCGATTACTACAGTGAATGCCCCCGCTGCCACGCTCGTGGCTGCCATACATATCGCCAGCCACATGCGCAACCGATGTAAAAAAACTTTCATTTCCGGCACAAAAGTAGAACAAATTTCAGAAAAACAGTCCTTTTAAGTCTATTTATTATAGTGTTTTTACTGAAATTGATAATTATTTAGTAACTTTGCGAAAATTGGAAAATATTATCAACCTTTTAGAACAATCAGCTATGCCAATCTCTACTGATAAAATCATCTACGGCCTGGTAGGCTACCCGCTGGCTCACTCGTTCTCTCGCGACTATTTCAACCAGAAGTTCGAAACAGAAGGAATCAACGCCCAGTATCTCAACTTTGAAATCGACGACATTAACCACCTCACCGAAATCGTGAGCGAATACCCCTCGCTGGGCGGGCTTAACGTGACCGCGCCCTATAAAGAAGAGGTGATACCATTTCTCACCGATCTCGACGACAATGCCCGCGCCATAGGGGCCGTGAACGTGATCAAGATTCTGCGCGACAGCAAGTCGGGCGAAGTGGTGGGACTAAAAGGTTATAACAGCGACACACTGGCCTTTGGCCAAACCATGGAGACATTGCTCACACCACAGCGACACAGCGCGCTGATACTGGGCACTGGCGGCGCAGCCAAGGCCGTGGCGCAAGCGCTCGACGAGCTAGGTGTGACCACACAATTTGTATCGAGGCGCAAATCGGTCTCTACGGTCACCTATGAGGAAATCACCCGCGCCATGGTGGCACACCACAAAATCGTGGTCAACGCCACCCCACTGGGCAAATACCCCGACATCGACCAGTGCCCCGACTTCCCCTACCGCTTCCTCACCAAGGACCATCTGTGCTACGACCTGATTTACAATCCCGACGAAACCCTGTTCATGCGCAACTCAAAGATTGTGGGTGCCCAGGTCAAAAACGGACTTGAAATGCTGCTCCTCCAGGCATTCATCTCCTACTCCATCTGGACTGAATAACCACTCTCCACATTCTGCCGCCCATGAATGTCGCATCACTGTCACGATATCCCGCTTTGCGACTGCTGGTGCCACTGGCAGCAGGAATTATTGTGGCAGAGTGCACCGGGACCAGTATCGGCACTGCTCTAGCGGTCATCACCGCAGGAATTATCACGTACATAGCGATATCGTTATGGGCCAGAGACCCTTCTCGCAGGCTGGCGATGCGCCCGTGGTGGATTGCACCCATCGCGTTGATAGCCTTGGGCACAGGCATGTTCACCACAGTTGTGAATCAACCACGCACGTTAGACCTGAATGCCGTCAATGGCCAGGCCGCCGAAGCCGTTATCGACGACGTGCAGCGAAAGGACTTCTCCATGACACTCACCGCTACCATGCTGCAACCACAACGAGTTCGTCTGCTCATCACCACACGCGGTTGCGACTATACACTTCATGAGGGCGACCACATCCGGTTCATGGCTCATCTCTCACCCATCATCAACATGGGCAACCCCGATGAGCCCGATTATGCCACTGTCATGAGGCGCAAAGGCATCATCTACCAGCAGCACCTCGACCAAAAGCCATTTCACACACCAGCATCGCAAACCTCCTTCACTCCTATGCGACTGCGACACTTGATGGAAGATGCCGTACTCAATGCCGACCTCAGCGAGTCATCGCAGCAACTGCTCATCGCCATGATTCTGGGCGACAGCCGCCTCATAGATCCCGACAGGCGGCAAGCGTTCTCACGCGCCGGTGTGGCACATGTGCTGGCCTTGAGCGGTCTGCACGTGGGAGTTATTGCCTGGATGGTGTGGCTGCTGCTATTCCCGCTCGATTACTGGCGGCTCAAGAAACTTCGCCTGGCCATCACCATGCTGACATTGGCCGCATTCTGTGTGTTGACGGGATTATCACCATCGGTCATGCGAGCAACGCTGATGATTGCAATGGCCATGTGCAGCTACATTTTCTTTAGGCGATATCCACCACTCAACTCACTGGCCGTCGCGGCATTGGCCATTCTCATCTTTGCACCGCAACAGCTTTTCAGCGCCGGATTTCAGTTGAGTTTCATCACCGTGACAGCACTGTTGCTCACCGGCTCTCACATGAAGTTTCCAAGTCGCCATCGTGTGGTGAACTATATAGCTGGCACCCTGGCCACCACCCTGGTAGCCACCCTGTCGACCTTCATGCTCACAGCCTATTATTTCCACACCATTTCTTTGGCATCACTACCCGCCAACCTGCTCGTGCTACCGCTTGTCCCGATCATTATTGGGATGGGCACACTGGTTCTCGCACTGGCCATGATGGGACTCCAGTGTGGCCCTATCAATCAACTCACCGACTTCTCGTGTTCCATACTCGACAGCGTCAACCAAGCCATGAGCAACCTGCACATAGCCTCGATCGACAATGTTTACGTCGGCAGTGCCACCCTTGCGCTCTATATGCTCGCATTGATGCTTGCAGGCTGGTGGCTGTTCAACCGCAAGAGAGCCATCCTCATTGCTGCTAGTGCCACTTTACTTGCCACCATCGCCACACACCTTATTGCTTCGTGGGCCACACCACACAGCGGCCTGGTAATCTTCAACGATTTTAAATCCACACCTGTGTTGGGATTCAGTCAAGGTCATGCCATTCTGTGGATTCCCGACTATGACGATGAGCCCACCGAGTTGCTGGCACAATTCCAGTCGCGACACAAAACATTTCTGGCACACCAGCGCATCCAGGACATCGGCCTGGTGAGCAACACCGACACCATCACCCCCTATTCAGTTGCAGTAAAACCCCCTTTTGCCACGATGGGCGGCATGCGCATAATGGTCATCGACAGCAAGACCACCGCCACCATGCTCAAGCACCGGCTGCCACCGCTTGACATCGTCATCCTGGGGCGTCACTTCAAGGAAAAGCACCTCGCGGGCGCACGAATTCCAGCCCCACAAATAGTCACATCTGGAGCAAGTCGCACCCCGCCCGGCATCGTGCAAGCCGGTACCCCCATCCATCACCTTGCCACCGACGGGGCCTACGTTCGCTTTATCAATGATTGAATTTCACCGCCACCGGCACCCCTGTGGCTTGATGGATGCCGCCAAACCGGCCGGCGGGCAGGATGCGAGCGGTTTGCAGCAAGCAACGTTTTTTAAGGGTGTTTAGTAGGCGTTTCTCAATAATAATGTGTAATTTTGCCGATTGGTTAATGATAGCCTAAAATAAGTTACTATATAATTCATTAAATCATGGCAGAAAACAGAAAGAAACTGTTCGAGCAATTTGCGCCTGTCACTCCCGAGGAGTGGCGCGCCAAGGCCGAGGTGGACCTCAAAGGTGCCGACTTCGACAAGAAAATGGTGTGGCGGACTAATGAGGGCTTTAATGTGCAGCCGCTCTATCGCGGTGTGGACATCAAGGACCTGAAAGCCACTGAATCGCTTCCAGGCGAGTACCCCTATGTGCGCGGCACTCGCACCAACAATGACTGGCAACGCCGTCAGGACATCAAGGTGGAAAACGTGGCCGAGGCCAACGCCAAGGCTCGCGAACTGCTCACCAAGGGCATCACTTCACTGGGAATGAAGGTGAACAGTGACCACGCTCCCGAACTGAAAACGCTGCTGGCAGGTATCGACCTGAACACGGTGGAAATTAACCTCAAGTGCTGTCCCAAGTGCGCACTCGCACTCACTCAAGCTCTGGTGGCTCTCATCAAGGAGGCCAAGGCCGAGGACACCTTCGTCGGTTCGGTCACATTCGACCCGTTCAAGCGTCAGTTCAAGCACGGCATGCCCTTCCCTGGCGACATGGTGGCCATGGCCGGCGAACTGCTCAAGGCTGCTGCCCCGGTAAAGAACCTGCGTGTGCTCAGCGTGGACTCGCTGCTGCTCAACAACGCCGGTGCCTACATCTATCAGGAACTGGGTTACGCCCTGGCTTGGGGTAACGAATGGATGGCACGCCTCACCGATGCCGGCTTCAAGGCCGACGAGGTGGCTCGCCGCATCAAGTTCAACATGGGCATCTCCACCATCTATTTCATGGAGATTGCCAAGTTCCGCGCCGCCCGTCAACTTTGGGCACAAATCGTGAAACAATATGGTCCCGAGTGCGATTGCGCTTGCAAGATGGTGGTCAACGCCGAAACCAGCAAGTTCAACCTCACCATCTATGACTCCTACGTGAACCTGCTGCGCACGCAGACCGAGGCCATGAGTGCCGCTCTGGCTGGTGTAGACTCGATTGTGGTCACTCCATTTGATGCTCCCTACAAGGAGAGCGACGACTTCAGCGAGCGCATTGCCCGCAACCAGCAGATTCTGCTGCGCGAGGAGAGCCATCTCGACAAGGTGGTGGATCCCGCTGGCGGTTCCTACTATGTGGAGATGCTCACCGCATCGCTGGCCCAGGAAGCATGGAAACTCTTCCTCGACGTTGAAGACAAGGGTGGATTCACTGCAGCACTCGAAGACATTATTAATAATGTGAACGCAAGCGCCACTGCTCGCTTCGACAAGGTGGCAAAACGCAAAGAGCAGTTGCTGGGCACCAACCAGTTCCCCAACTTTACCGAGAAGGCTGCCGACAAGGTGACCGAGTCGTGTGGTTGCCACTGCGGTTGCGCACCCGAGCAAGACGGCGGCGTGTCACTCAACAAGAAGCGCCTGGCAAGCCAGTTCGAAGAGATTCGCCTGGCCACCGAGGCTGCCGCTCACACTCCCAAGGCATTCATGCTCACCATTGGCAACCTGGCCATGCGTCTGGCTCGCGCACAGTTCTCGTGCAACTTCTTCGCTTGCGCCGGTTATGACCTGGTAGACAACAATGGCTTCAAAACTGTGGAAGAAGGCATCAACGCTGCCATGGAGCAGAAAGCCGACATCGTGGTGCTCTGCTCGAGCGACGACGAGTATGCCGCTCTTATCCCCGAGGCCGTGAAGCTGCTTGACGGCCGTGCCGAACTGGTGCTTGCCGGTCCCGAGACCGACGAGTTCAAGGCTCTGGGCATCACCCACTTCATCAACGTGCGCACCAATGTGCTGGGCACATTAAAAGCTTTCAACGCTAAACTTTTAAAGTAAACTGAACTTATGAGACCTAACTTTAAGAATATAGATATTGCAAACGAGGCTTTTAATGTAGAACACAAGCCTCTCGTGATGGGAGAAACTTGGAAAAACGCCGAGCTTCTCGACATCAAACCCGTATACACGAAACAGGATCTCGAAGGACTGGAGCACCTCGACTATGTGGCCGGTATTCCTCCTTTCCTGGGTGGCCCCTACAGCCTGATGTACCCGTTCCGTCCGTGGACCGTGCGCCAGTATGCAGGTTTCTCGACCGCTGCCGAGAGTAACGCCTTCTACCGCCGCAACCTGGCTTCGGGCCAGAAGGGTCTGTCGGTGGCTTTCGACCTTCCCACTCATCGTGGCTACAACGCCGACAACCAGCGCGTTGTGGGTGATGTGGGTAAAGCAGGTGTGTCGATCTGCTCGGTCGAAGACATGAAAGTGCTTTTCGATGGCATCCCCTTGAACAAGATGTCGGTGTCCATGACCATGAACGGTGCCGTATTGCCCATCATGGCCTTCTACATCGTGGCTGGTCTGGAACAGGGTGCCAAGCTCGAAGAGATGGCCGGTACCATCCAGAACGACATCCTCAAGGAGTTCATGGTGCGTAACACCTATATCTATCCTCCCAAGTTCTCGATGGAGATTATCGCCAGCATCTTCGAGTACACCTCGAAGTATATGCCCAAGTTCAACTCTATCTCCATTTCGGGCTACCACATGCAGGAAGCAGGTGCCACCGCCGACATTGAGCTGGCCTACACGCTGGCCGACGGTATGGACTACATCCGCACCGGTGTGAACGCCGGCCTGGACGTGGATGCTTTTGCTCCCCGCCTGTCGTTCTTCTGGGGTATCTCCATGAACTTCTTCACCGAGATTGCCAAGATGCGTGCAGGTCGTCTGCTGTGGGCCAAGATTGTGAAGAGCTTCGACGCCAAGAATCCCAAATCGATGTCGCTGCGTACACACAGCCAGACTTCGGGCTGGTCGCTCACGGCACAAGACCCGTTCAACAACGTGGGCCGCACCTGCATCGAGGCTATGGCAGCCGCACAGGGTCACACCCAGTCACTGCACACCAACGCTCTTGACGAGGCCATCGCACTGCCCACCGACTTCTCGGCTCGTATTGCCCGTAACACCCAGATCTACATCCAGCAGGAAACCTACATCACCAAGGCTATCGACCCCTGGGCAGGTTCCTACTATGTGGAGAAACTCACCGACGAACTCGTGCACAAAGCATGGGACCACATCGAGGAGATTGAGAAACTGGGCGGCATGGCCAAGGCCATCGAAACCGGTGTGCCCAAAATGCGCATCGAGGAAGCCGCAGCACGCACTCAAGCTCGCATCGACAGTGGTCGCCAGACCCTGGTGGGCGTGAACAAGTATGCCCTGGAGAAAGAGCCTCCCATCGACATCCTCGAAATCGACAACACCGAGGTGCGCAAAGAACAAGTGGAAGGCCTGAAGAAACTCCGTGCAAACCGCGACGAGGCCAAGGTACAAGCCGACCTCGAAGCCATCACCCACTGCGTGGAAACCGGCGAGGGCAACCTGCTCGAACTGGCTGTCCAAGCAGCTAAGGACCGCGCTTCGCTGGGCGAAATCAGCGATGCTTGCGAGAAAATCGTGGGTCGTTACAAAGCCATCGTTAAAACCATTTCAGGCGTGTATTCTTCAGAAACCAAATCCGATCCCGACCTGCAGCGCGCACGTGACCTCACCGCCAAGTTTGCCGCTAAGGAAGGTCGTCAGCCACGCATCATGGTGGCTAAGATGGGACAAGACGGACACGACCGCGGCGCCAAGGTGGTGGCCACTGGCTACGCCGACTGCGGTTTCGACGTCGACATGGGTCCCTTGTTCCAAACTCCCGAAGAGGCCGCTCGCGAGGCCGTGGAGAACGATGTGAACGTGCTGGGCGTATCGTCGCTCGCCGCCGGTCACAAGACCCTCGTTCCCGCCGTCATCGAAGAGCTCAAGAAACTGGGCCGCGAAGACATCATTGTCATTGCCGGTGGTGTGATTCCCGTTCAGGACTATGACTTCCTCTACAAGGCTGGTGTGGCTGCCATCTTCGGCCCCGGCACCAACGTCATGAAGTCGGCCATCGAGATCATGAACATCCTGCTCGACGAGGAGTAATCCCCGCCCGAACAACCTCAACGCAAAACAGCCCCGTCCTTAGTTGAACTGCACCCCAAAAGTTAGACACAAAACTTTTGAGGTGCAGTTTTTTATATGAAACATTATTTTGAAGAGAAATTAGACGTAGTAAGTGAGATTGTCAGTGGCAAAGGTATAGCCACAGTGTGCAGAGAGCGTCATC